>NZ_JBFUKJ010000004.1:0-155852 GCF_056400905.1 Cellulomonas sp. P4_H12 | reverse complement strand
ACCGAGCACGCTCGCGCTCGGCGGCGCGCTCGCGGGCGGCACGCTCGGTCCGGGCGGCGCGCTCGAGCGACTCGGCACGGCCGGAGAGCGCGCGCGCCCTCTCCTCGCCGGTGCGCAGCGTCAGGCGCGCCTCGGTCTCGCGGGCCCGGGCACCCGCCGCCAGCTCCGCCAGCCGGTCGCGGCGGGCGCTGCCCTCGACGATCGCCGCCTCGCTMTCGGCGGGSTCGACCTCCGCGGCGGCAAGCCGCGCGGTGAGCTCGGCCAGCTGCGCGCTGTCGTCCTCGAGGGTCCGTGAGGCGGCCTCGAGCGACTGCTGCAGGCGCGCGGCCTCGGCGTGCGCGGCGCGGGCCGTCGAGCCGAGGTGGCCCAGCTGCTCCGCGACGGCGGCGAGTGCGGCGTCCGACTCGTTGAGCCGGTCGAGCGTCGCCTCGTGCGCCGCGCGGGCCGCGGCCTGCGCCTCGGTGGCGCCGACCAGCTCGAAGCGCACGCGCTCGGCGTCGGCGGTCGCCTGCGCGACGCCCGCGCGGGCCTGGTCGAGCGCCGACTGCAGGTGCAGGGCGCTGGGGGCCGTCGCCGACCCGCCCGACGCGCGGTGGCGGGACAGCACGTCGCCCGTGCGGGTGGCGACGACCAGGTCGGGGCGAGCGGCGACGATCGCGCGGGCCGCGGCGAGGTCGTCGACGACGACGACGTCGGCCAGCAAGGTCTCGACGGCCGCGCGCACGTGCTCGGGTGCCCGCACGAGGTCGACGGCGCGGGCGGCGCCGGCGGGGACGTCGGACAGCAGGTCTGCGGGGGTGGACGCGCCGCTGACCAGCAGCGTCGCGCGACCGGCGTCCTCGGTGCGCAGGTAGCGGATGGCGTCGACGGCGGCGTCCACGGAGTCGACGGCGACGGCGTCGGCCACCGCCCCGAGCGCGGCGACGATGGCCTCCTCGTTCTCCGGGTCGACCGCCAGCAGCGCGGCCACCGAGCCCACCAGGCCGGGCTGGCCGTCCGCCGCGAGCAGCGCACCGACGCCGTCCTTGCGCGTGAGGCTGAGCTCGAGGGTCTCGGCCCGGGACTCCAGGGCGGCGCGCTCACGCTCGGCGCCGCTCAGCTGCTCCTGCAGCGCGCCCAGGCGCTCGCTCGCCTGCTCGAGGGCCTCGACGGCCGCCTCGTGCTCGGCGTCCAGCCCTTCCTCGCCCTCCTCGACGCCCGCGACCTGCGACTCGAGGACCGTGAACTGCGTCGTGGCCTCCTGCCCGCGCTGCTCGGCGGCGGCGAGCGACTCGCGCAGTCGCCCGAGCTCGGCCTGCGTCGCCTCGACACGGCTGCGCCGGGCTGCCACCTGACCGGCCAGGCGGGCGACGCCCTCACGGCGGTCGGCGGCGCCCCGCAGCGCGGTGGCGACCTCCTTCTCCGCGGCGACGGCCTCGGCCTCGGCCTCCTGGCGGGCGACCACGGCGGCCTCGAGCGCGGCGCGACCGAGGTCGACCTCGGCGGCCAGCTCGGCCTCCGCCGCGCGCACGCGCTCGGCCTGCGCGGCGAGGTCGTCGGGGTCCGAGCCGCCCGTGCGCTCGGGCCCGGCGCTGCCGAGCAGGCGGACCCGGTCGGCGGCCAGGGACGCGGTGCCGCGCAGCCGCTCGCGCAGGGACGACAGCCGGTACCAGACCTCGCTGGMCTCGCTGAGCGCGGGCGCGGCCTCGGCGGCCTCGCGCTCGAGGGTGGCCAGGCGGGCGCGGGTGGCGGCGAGGGTCGCCTCGACCTCCGCGCGACGGGCACGCAGCGCGCTCTCGTCGGCGATCTCCTGCTCGAGGGTGGAGGTGAGCTGCGCGAGGTCGTCGGCGAGCAGCCGAGCACGGGCGTCGCGCAGGTCGGCCTGCACGACGGCGGCCTTGCGGGCGACCTCCGCCTGCCGTCCGAGCGGACCGAGCTGGCGCCGGATCTCGCCGGTGAGGTCGGACAGGCGCGTGAGGTTGGCCTGCATCGCCTCGAGCTTGCGCAGCGCCTTCTCCTTGCGCTTGCGGTGCTTGAGGACGCCTGCGGCCTCCTCGATGAAGCCGCGGCGCTCCTCGGGGGTCGCGCGCAGCACCGCGTCCAGCTGGCCCTGGCCGACGATGACGTGCATCTCCCGGCCCAGCCCGGAGTCGGACAGCAGGTCCTGGATGTCGAGCAGCCGGCAGCCCTGCCCGTTGATCGCGTACTCCGAGCCGCCGTTGCGGAACAGGGTCCGCGAGATGGTGACCTCGGAGTACTCGATCGGCAGGGCACCGTCGGAGTTGTCGATGGTGAGCGCGACCTCGGCCCGGCCGAGCGGTGGGCGGCCGGACGTGCCGGCGAAGATGACGTCCTCCATCTTGCCGCCGCGCAGCGACTTGGCGCCCTGCTCCCCCATCACCCAGGCCAGGGCGTCGACGACGTTGGACTTGCCCGAGCCGTTGGGCCCGACCACGCAGGTGACGCCCGGCTCGAAGTTCAGGGTCGTCGCCGAGGCGAACGACTTGAACCCCCGCAGGGTGAGGGTCTTGAGGTGCACGCACGAAGCCTAAGGCGCGCGCACCCCTGCTCCGGGGAGGCGGGTGCTTACAGCTGAGGGAACCAGAGCGCGATCTCGCGGGCCGCCGACTCCTCGGAGTCCGAGCCGTGCACCAGGTTCTGGATGACCTTGAGCCCCCAGTCGCGGCCGAGGTCGCCGCGGATMGTCCCCGGCGTCGCGACGGTCGGGTCGGTGGCGCCCGCGAGCGAGCGGAAGCCCTCGATCACGCGGTGGCCCTCGGCCACGACGGCGAGGACGGGACCGGACCGCATGAACTCGATCAGCGGGGTGAGGAACGGCTTGCCGGCGTGCTCGGCGTAGTGCTCGGCGAGCAGGGCCTCGTCGGCCTGGCGCAGCTCGACCGCGACCAGCGTGTAGCCCTTGGCCTCGATGCGGCGGACGACCTCCCCCGACAGGCCGCGGCGGACGCCGTCGGGCTTGACCAGGACGAGGGTGCGCTGCGTGGTGGGTGCGTCAGTCATGGTCGAAACCCTAACCGGGTGTCAGGGCGTCAGGGCCCGACCGCACCCGGGTGGGCGGCGTCGTACTCGGCCCGTTCGCGGTCGATCCGGCCGCCCAGCCGCAGCGCCACCGCCCACAGCACGACGAAGATCAGCCCGACCGCGAACATCATCGGGATGGCGAACCCGCCGGCCAGGACGAACACCTGCACGATCGACCCGGCGAGGTAGCCGCCGGGCCGGGACACCATCCCGGACAGCAGGATCAGCACCAGGCTCAGGGTGCCGCCGACCCACCAGACGGTGGCGACGGGCGCGATCCGCAGGCCGTACGCCACGAGCGTCGCGAAGAACACCACGACGGCCTCGAGGATGAGGATCGTCTGGGTGAACTGGGGCTTCGCGGGACGCTTGCGGCGCACGGCCTGGCCGTCCGGGACGGTGGAGCTCATCGGGCCAGGTTACCGGCGGGTCGGGGCCGCGACGTCGTCGGAGGCCCCGTCGCGCTGGGTCGGCAGCTCGTCGTGGACGGGCCCGGACAGCTCGTCCAGGACGACCGCGCCGTCGACCGTCTCGG
This sequence comes from Cellulomonas sp. P4_H12, assembly GCF_056400905.1. Classification (NCBI taxonomy): domain Bacteria; kingdom Bacillati; phylum Actinomycetota; class Actinomycetes; order Micrococcales; family Cellulomonadaceae; genus Cellulomonas; species Cellulomonas sp. P4_H12. Next base: position 152,296 of record NZ_JBFUKJ010000004.1, on the reverse strand, counting down.
TCGGCGCGCCCGAGCCGTCGGCCGCGAGGGCCTCGCCACGGGCGACCATGCCGGCCACGTCGGAGAGCTTGACCTCGCGCAGGAAGAGCGCGAGCACGAAGCCGACGGCGATGACGGGCACGAGGTACCAGAACGACGGCGCGAGCGCGTTGGTGAACGCGTCGATGACGCCGGTCTTCAGCGGCTCGGGCAGCGCCTGCACGGCGGCGGGCGTCAGGCTCGAGGCGTCGCCGCCGGAGCCCGCCGGCGCCCCGGCGAAGACCCCGGCCAGGTTGTCCGCGAGCTTCGTCGTGAACATCGTGCTGAAGAGGGCCGTGCCGACGGCGGCGCCGATCTCGCGGAAGAAGTTGTTCGTGCTGGTCGCGGTGCCGATCTCGTGCGGGTCGACCGAGTTCTGCACGGCGAGCACGATCGTCTGCATGACCAGGCCCATGCCGGCGCCGAGCACGAAGATCATGGCGCCGAAGAGCCACATCGACATGTCGCCCGTGATCTGCGTGAGCCACGCGACGCCGGCCGTGGTGATGGCCAGGCCGACCACCGGGAAGATCTTGTAGCGCCCCGTCTTCGTGATCGCGATGCCCGAGCCGATCGCGGTGAACATGACACCGACCATCATCGGGAGCAGCAGGAAGCCGGACTCCGTGACGCCGGCGCCGGTCGACATCTGCAGGAACGTCGGCAGGAACGCCAGGGCGGCGAACATGCCCATGCCGAGGATGAGGCCGATCGCCGTGGCGATGGTGAACGTCGGGTTCTTGAACAGGCGCAGGGGCAGCAGCGGCTCGCTGGCGCGCAGCTCGACCCAGATGAATGCCGCGATGGCGACGACGGTGCCGATCACGAGCGCGAGCAGCGCCGGGTTCGACCAGTCGTAGCCGCGGTTGCCGGTCCAGCTGCTCCAGCTGGTGGCCAGCACGAGGCCGGAGGTCGCGACGACCATGAAGAAGATGCCCGCGACGTCGATCTTCTTGCCGGACCGGTGCGTCGGCAGCTTGAGCGTGAACCACGCGATGCTGAAGGCCGCCAGGCCGATCGGGATGTTCAGCCAGAAGCACCAGCGCCAGTCGGCGTGCTGCGTGAACAGGCCGCCCAGCAGCGGGCCGATGACGGCCGAGATGCCGAAGAGCGCACCCATGGGACCCATGTACTTGCCGCGGTCCTTGGCGGGCACGATGTCCGCGATGATCGCCTGCGACAGGATCATGAGACCGCCGCCGCCCAGGCCCTGCACGCCGCGCCAGAACACGAGCTCGCCGAACGACTGGGCGAACCCGGCGCCCGCGGACGCCACCGTGAACAGGCCGATGGCGACGAGGAACGGCCAGCGCCTACCCCAGAGGTCACCGAACTTGCCGTACAGCGGCATGACGATCGCGATCGCCAGGATGTAGGCCGTGACGACCCAGCCCTGGTGCTCGACGCCGTTCAGCTCGCCGACGATGGTCGGCATCGCCGTGCCGACGATCGACTGGTCGAGCGACGACATGAACATCCCGGCCATGAGGGCGCCGAAGATGAGCCAGACGGTCTTGGGCGTGAGGACGATCAGCGGCTTGTCGACCGCTGGTGCCTCGGGTGCTGCGGTGGCCATGCGAGAAACCTCGTTCTGAAGGGGTGGACGTGCGGAGAAGTCAGTCAGACAGGATCGAGCGGAGCTCGGCGACGACCGCGGTCAGGTGGTCGTCGGCGTCGCCGTGACCTCCGGCCGCGTCCCAGCGCAGGAAGGTCGCGTGCGTGAGGAAGAGCAGGACGGAGCCGACCATCTCGGGCGAGTGGGACGGGTTCTCCCCGAGGCGCCGCTCGACGAGCGCGGACAGCTGGCCCTTGTGCTGCTCGAACCAGGCGAGGTGCCGGGCGACCAGCCGCGGCTCCTTGGCCGCCAGCTCGAGCGCGCGGGCGAGCCGCTCCCGGCCGATGGGCGGGTCACTGAGGAACGAGCTGACGAGCGCCTGCAGGTCGAGCACGAGGTGCCCGGTCGGCCCGCCGGCGGCGAACACCTCGGCTGCCTCCGACTCGAGCGGCCACGGCGTGTGGCCGAGCACGGCGTCGTCCTTGGTCTCGAAGTAGTTGAAGAACGTCCGGACGGAGACGCCGGCCTCCTCGCAGATCGCGTCGACCGTGACCGCGTCCAGCCCGTGCTCGGCGACGAGCCGGTGGGTCGCGTCGATCAGCGCCTCGCGGCGCGCGCGCTTCTTGCGCTCGCGCAGCCCGAGCGCGGGCGCCTCGATCTCAGTGTTCTGCACGAGGTGCAACTTTACATGAACTGCAACTTTAAGTTGGACGCACGTTCATGTGCGATCGCTCACACGTCAGACTTCGCCGAAGCCACCCTCCACGGCCGCCACCAGGGCGTCCCGGGCCTGCGCAGCCTGCGCGCCCTCGGCCTCGATGTGCAGCTCCACGCCCTGCTTGGCGCCCAGCTTCATGAGCTCGAGCACGCTCGCGGCGTTCGCGCCGTTCACCCGCACCCTGGCGTCGTACGGCGCGAGCATCCGCGCCACGACGGCCGCGGGCCGGGCGTGCAGCCCGAGCGGGTTGCGGAGCACCGCGGTGGCGCGCAGCACACCGTCCTCCGGGTCCGCGGCCGCGCGCTGCGCCGGCTCGGCCGCCCCGCCGAACGTCGACCCGGCGTGCTCCGCCGACGCGACGACGGCCGCGAGGTCGGCTCCCCCGTGCGCCGTGACCGCCGCGGCGACGGCACCCTCGACGAACGGGGCGTCCGCCAGGCGCACGCGGGCCGCGACGTCCTCGTCGAGAAGCTCGAGCACCGACTCGGCGGTGAGGACCGCCGAGCCCAGGTCCGTCAGCACCACCGCGGACCGGCCGTCCTGCGTGGCGCGCAGGAGGGCCGACTCGACCGTCTCGTAGCTGGTGCCCAGTCCCCCGTCCTGCATGCCGCCCGCCGCGAGGAGCAGCACGCCGGGCGCCATCTGGCCCGCCAGCTCGACCGTCCCCTCGGCGAGCGCGCGGGAGTGCGACACCAGCACGAGGGCGACCGGGGCGGGTTCGCGCTCGGGCCGCCCGTTCACGCGGCCGCCTGCGCGGCGGCGCGCAGGATGAGCTCCGTCGAGCGGGCGCCGGGGTCGAGGTGGTTGGCGGACCGCTCGCCGAGGTAGCTGGCCCGGCCCTTGGTGGCGATGAGCGGGATGGTCGCCTCGGCGCCGACGTGCGCGGCGTCGGCCGCGGCGGTCAGCACCTCGGCGGGTGTGGCGCCCGCGTCCGCCGCGGCGACCGCCGCCTCGGTCGCGGGCGTCCAGGCGTCGACCATCGTCTTCTCGCCCGTCGTGGCCTTGCCGCGCGCGACGATGCCCTCGAGGGCCGCCTCGAGCAGCGCGACGACGCCCTGGCTGTCGAGCTCGGGGACGCCGGTGGCCTTCGCCGCACGCAGGTACGCCGTGCCGTAGAGCGGTCCGGCCGCGCCGCCGACCGTCGACATCAGCGTGGTGGCGACGAGCTTGAGCACCTCGCCGATGTCCGCCGGCTGCGCCTCGAGCGCGTCGAGCTTGGCCACGACCGCCGTGAACCCGCGGAACAGGTTCTCGCCGTGGTCGCCGTCGCCGATCTGGCGATCGAGCTCGATGAGCTCGCTGCGGTGCTCYGTGACGGTCTGCGCCGAGAGGCGCACCCAGTMGATCGCCCACGCGACGTCCAGCGTCATGCCCACGCTCCTTCAGTCACGGCCCCGGTGGTCACCAGCGCAGGGCGGTGGTGTGCACGGGGGCGTCCCACAGGGCGGTCAGCTCGTCGTCCAGCCGGAGAACGGTGACCGACGCGCCCTGCATCTCCAGCGATGTCACATAGTTGCCGACGAGCGACCGGGTCACCTCGACCCCACGCTCCTCCAGCAACGCGCGGGCCCGACGATAGACCACGTAGAGCTCGGACGCGGGCGTGCCGCCCATCCCGTTGACGAACAGCAGGACCTTGTCGCCGCTGCCGAGCCCCAGGTCGTCCGCGACCGGTGTCAGCAGCATCTCCGTGATGTCGTCCGCGCTCGCCAGCGGGATGCGCCGGCGCCCCGGCTCGCCGTGGATGCCGATGCCGATCTCGATCTCGTCCTCGGGCAGGTCGAAGCTGGGCACGCCCGCGTGCGGCACCGTGCAGGCGGTCAGCGCGACGCCCATCGAGCGCACGTTCGCGATGACCTTCTCCGCGACCGCCACGACGGCGTCCAGGTCGTCGCCGCGCTCGGCGGCCGCGCCCGCGATCTTCTCGACGGCCACCGTGCCCGCCACGCCGCGGCGCCCGGCCGTGTACAGCGAGTCCTCGACGGCGACGTCGTCGTTGACGACGACGCTGCGCACCGTCACCCCCTCGGCGTCGGCCAGCTCGGCGCCGGTCTCGAAGTTCAGGACGTCGCCGGTGTAGTTCTTGACGATCGCCAGCACCCCGGCGCCCGCGTCCGCCGCCTGCAGGGCCGGGGCGATCTGGTCGGGTGTCGGTGACGTGAACACCGGTCCGGCGACGGCCGCAGTCAGCATGCCGACGCCGACGAAGCCCCCGTGCAGCGGCTCGTGCCCGGAGCCGCCCCCGCTGACGAGACCGACCTTGCCCGAGGAAGGGCCGCCGGCCCGCGTGACGAACGCGTGCTCGGCGTTCACCGCCACGACGTCGGAGTGCGCGGCCGCGAAGCCCTCGAGGGACTCGGCCACGACGGTCTGCGGGTCGTTGATGAGCTTCTTCACTGCAGCCATCCCTTCCACCGGGCACCCACGGCGGGGGCCCGCACGTCCGTCGCGGACTCCGGCGTCCCGACAAACCTCACAATGTTGGCGTGCCGTGGGGCCGTCAAGGGGAGGACGTGCGCCGTCGCTGCACGTTCGTGCAGACACGCGGCTGAGCATCGTCGAGTCACCCGGACGGGTGACCAGAAGTCAGGCGCGCCCCAGCAGACGTCGCGCCTCGGCGACGAGCAGGATCGAGCCCGTCACCAGCACGCCCGACCCGCGCTCTACCTCGCTCTCCGCGCGGGAGACCGCGAGGTCCAGCGCGTCGGACAGCCGGTCCACCGTGTGCACCCGGTCCTCGCCGAAGATGTCGATCGCGATGTCCGCGAGGTCCTCGGGGTCGAGCGCCCGGGACGTCGATGCACGGGTGATCACCACCTCGGCCAGCACGGGCTCGAGCGTCGCGAGCATGCCCTCGGGGTCCTTGTCGGCCATCACGCCGACCACGCCGACGAGGCGCGTCAGCTCGAACGCCTCCTCGAGCCCGGCGACGAGCGCCTCGACGCCGGCCGGGTTGTGCGCGCCGTCGACGATGATCGTCGGGCTCGACCGGACGACCTCGAGCCGGCCCGGCGAGTCCACGTCGGCGAACGCGACCTCGACCACGCCGGGGTCCAGCGCGCGGCCGCCCGTGAGGAACGCCTCGACCGCCGTGAGCGCCAGCAGCGCGTTGTGCGCCTGGAACTCGCCGTGCAGCGGCAGGAAGATCTCGGTGTAGGTGCCGCCGAGTGCCTGCAGCGTGATCAGCTGGCCGCCGACCGCGACCTGCCGCTCCCCCACCTCGATGTCGACGCCCTCGCGCAGCACGCGGGCGCCGCGCTCCGCCGCCACGGCCAGGAGCACGCCCTCGACGTCCTCGGTCTGCCGAGCCAGGACGACGGTCGCGCCGTCCTTGATGATCCCGGACTTCTCCGAGGCGATCTCGACGAGCGTGTGGCCGAGGTAGCGCTCGTGGTCCATCGCGATCGGCGTGATGATCGCGACCTCACCGTCGACCACGTTGGTGGAGTCCCACGTGCCGCCCAGGCCCACCTCGATCACCGCGACGTCGATCGGGGTGTCCGCGAAGGCCGCGAACGCCATCACCGTGAACACCTCGAAGAACGACAGCCTCGGCTCGCCCTTCTCGATCGAGCCCTGGTCCACCAGGTGCACGTAGGGCGCGACGTCCTGCCAGACCTCGACGAACCGCTCGTCGCTGATCGGCTCGCCGTCGATCGCGATCCGCTCGTTCACGCGGCTCAGGTGCGGGCTGGTGAAGCGACCCGTGCGCAGGCCGTGCTCGCGCAGCAGCCGCTCGACCATGCGGGACGTCGACGTCTTGCCGTTGGTGCCGGTCAGGTGGATGGTCCGGTACGCCTTCTGCGGGTCGCCCAGCAGCTCGCACACCGCACGCACCCGGTCGAGGGTCGGGTCGATGTCGTGCTCCGGCGCGCGCGCCAGGATCGCCTGGTAGACCTCGTCGGCGGCCGTGCGGGCCTCCTGCTCCGCCTGGCGGCGCAGGTGCTCCGACCCTCCGGTGCCTCGCTCGCGCGCGCTCATGCCTCATACCCTCCGGCGTCGACTGCTTCCACGGTGGCCTGCAGCGCGGGCCCCGTCTCGATCTCCACGGAGACCGCGAGGGTCTCGCGCGCGATGGTGTCGCGGTGCTCCTCGACGGCGGCGAGGTGCTCGGCCGGCACATCGAGCGTCAGCACGATGCGGTCCGCGACCTGCAGCCCGGCGGCCTTGCGCGCGTCCTGCACGACGCGCACGACGTCGCGCGCGTAGCCCTCGGCGCGCAGGGCGTCGTCGAGGGTGAGGTCGAACACGACGAACCCGCCGCCGGGCAGGACCGCTGCGGCTCCGCCCTCGTCGCCGACCACTGTCGTGAGCTCGTACTCGGCCGGCTCGAGCGCCACGTCGCCGTCCGGCGTGGTGACCACGACCGCGTCGCCGTCCACGCGCCAGGCACCGGACCGKGCGGCCTGGATGACGGCCTGCACGCCGCGGCCGAGGCGCGGACCGGCCGCCCGGGCGTTGACGGCGAGGCGCTGCGTGATGCCGAAGCGCTCGGCGGTGCCGGCGTCGGCCGTGACGAGGTCGACGCGCTTCACGTTGAGCTCGGCGGCGAGCAGGTCGGAATACGGCGCCAGCGCGGCGGCGTCGTCGACCGCGACCGTCAACGCGTGCAACGGCTGCCGGACGCGCACGCCTGCGGCCTTGCGCAGGCCGAGCGCKGTCGACGTGACCGCACGGACCTGGTCCATCGCGGCGACGAGGTCCTCGTCGACCGGCGCGAGGTCGACTTCCGGCCAGTCCGTCAGGTGCACGCTGCGCCCCCCGGTCAGCCCGCGCCAGACCTCCTCGGTGACCAGCGGCGCGAGCGGCGCCATGACGCGCGTGAGCACCTCGAGGCTGGTCCAGAGCGTGTCGAACGCATCGGCGTCCTCGGCCCAGAACCGGTCCCGCTGGGTGCGGACGTACCAGTTGGTGAGCACGTCGAGGTGCTCCCGCACGCTCTCGCAGGCCGCCGAGATGTCGTAGGCGTCGAGCTGGGCCGTCGTCGTCGCGACGAGGTCACGCGTCCGTGCCAGGACGTAGCGGTCCATCGGCGCGAGCGTCGCGGCGCGCGCGGCGTCGACGGGCTTCGCCGTGTACCCCTTCCCGGTGTCGGCAGCCCCCGCGTACAGCGAGAAGAAGTAGTACGTGCTCCACAGCGGGAGCAGCACCTGGCGCACGCCGTCGCGGATTCCCTCCTCGCCGACGATGAGGTTGCCCCCGCGCAGGATCGAGCTCGACATGAGGAACCAGCGCACGGCGTCGGACCCGTACAGGTCCCACATCTCCGCGGGGTCCGGGAAGTTGCGCAGCGACTTGCTGGCCTTGCGGCCGTCGTCGCCCAGCACGATGCCGTGGCACAGCACGTTGCGGAACGACGGCCGGTCGAACAGCGCCGTCGCCAGCACGTGCAGCGTGTAGAACCAGCCGCGGGTCTGGCCGATGTACTCGACGATGAAGTCGCCCGGGTAGTGGTGCTCGAACCACTCGGCGTTCTCGAACGGGTAGTGCACCTGTGCGAACGGCATCGAGCCGCTGTCGAACCAGACGTCGAGGACGTCCGGGATGCGGCGCATCGTGCTCTGCCCGGACGGGTCGTCCGGGTTCGGGCGCGTGAGCTCGTCGATGAACGGCCGGTGCAGGTCGGGCTCGCCCGACTCGTTCGTCGGCAGCCGGCCGAAGTCGGCCTCGAGCTCGGCCAGCGAGCCGTACACGTCGACGCGCGGGTGCGACGGGTCGTCCGACACCCACACCGGGATGGGCGTGCCCCAGTAGCGGTTGCGGCTGATCGACCAGTCGCGCGCGTTGGACAGCCACTTGCCGAACTGGCCGTCCTTGATGTGCTCGGGCGTCCAGGTGATGTCCTGGTTGAGCTCGACCATGCGGTCGCGGAAGTCGCTCACGCGCACGAACCAGCTGGTCACCGCCTTGTAGATCAACGGGTTCCGGCACCGCCAGCAGTGCGGGTAGGAGTGCTCGTAGGTCTCGTGCCGCACCAGGACAGAGCGCTGGTCCGCCGGGACGCGCTCGAGCGGGCCGGAGCCCGCCTTGAGGTCGGCGATGATCGGCTTGTTCGCGTCGAAGACCAGCTGGCCGACGTAGTCCGGCACCTCGGTGGTGAACTTCCCCTGCGAGTCCACCGGCACGACCGGCGCGATGCCGACGGCCTCGCAGGCCACCATGTCGTCCTCGCCGAACGCGGGCGCCATGTGCACGATGCCCGAGCCGTCCTCGGTGGTGACGAAGTCGCCGAGCAGCACCTGGTGCGCGTTCTCCCGGCCGACGAAGTAGTCGAACGGCGGCGTGTACCGGCGGCCCGCGAGGTCCCGGCCCTTGACGGTGGCCACGACCGTCGCCTCACCGAGCTCCTTGGCGTAGGCGCCCAGGCGCGCGGCGGCGAGAACCACGAGCTCGCCCTGCAGAAGGCTTCCCGGGCCCGGCTCGACCGTCACGTAGTCGACGTCCGGGCCGACGGCGATCGCCAGGTTGCTGGGCAGCGTCCAGGGGGTCGTCGTCCAGATCAGCGCGAGCTCGCCGGTCTCCAGGCGCAGGCCGACCGTGAGCGCCGGGTCCTGGCGCGACTGGTAGACGTCGTCGTCCATGCGCAGCTCGTGGTTGGACAGCGGCGTCTCGTCGCGCCAGCAGTAGGGCAGCACGCGGTAGCCCTCGTACGCCATGTCCTGGTCGTAGAGGCGCTTGAACGCCCAGATGACCGACTCCATGAACGTGACGTCGAGCGTCTTGTAGTCGTGGTCGAAGTCGACCCAGCGCGCCTGGCGCGTCACGTACTCGCGCCACTCGCCCGTATACCGCAGCACCGACTCGCGGCACGCCTGGTTGAACGCGGCCAGGCCCATGGCCTCGATCTGCGACGTGTCCGTGATGCCCAGCAGGCGCTGCGCCTCGAGCTCGGCCGGCAGTCCGTGCGTGTCCCAGCCGAACCGGCGCTCGACCCGGTGGCCGCGCATCGTCTGGTAGCGCGGCACGACGTCCTTGGCGTAGCCGGTCAGCAGGTGGCCGTAGTGCGGCAGCCCGTTCGCGAACGGGGGCCCGTCGTAGAACACGAACTCGTTGCTGCCGTTCTCGCCGGCCTCGCGGGCGTCGATCGACGCCTGGAACGTGCCGTCGGACTCCCAGTAGGCCAGGACGTCCTTCTCGAGGGCGGGCAGGTCCGGGGACGCCGGAACATCGGACTGGCGGTGCAGCGGGTAGGCCACCGTGCGGCTCTCCTGTGGTCGGCACCCGGTCGGGTGCGTCGCTCTCGGCTGCGAGGACGATCGGACCCGGACCGGCCGGGACCTACCGCGGTACCACCTCGCTTGCCGGCTCCCCTGACGGGTCGTCGACCACTTCGTGAGGGCTGTGACGGGCCTACCCGTCCGGTTCTACTGGGGCTTGTGAGGGCCCGTTCTTCCGGAGGCTCACCGGTGATGGCCGGGTCGACGCCTGTGCGGCCCAGGGTAACGCAAGGAGCAGGTCAGGCGGGGTTCGCGACGACCGGCGGGAGCGCCGACCAGGGGAACGTGATCCACCGGTCCGTGCGGCGCCACACGTAGTCGGGCTCGATGATCGACCGCGACTTGGCGTACAGCACCGCGGTGCGGGCCTCGGCGCAGTGCTGCGTCATCAGCCTCTGCACCAGCGCCAGCGTCTCGCCCGTGTCGGCGACGTCGTCCACGACGAGCGCGCGCAGCCCGTGCATGGCGTCGGTGTCCAGCAGCGGCGGCAGCACGACGGGGTCGGGCAGGCGCTCGTCGATGCCCGTGTAGAACTCGACGTTGAGCGTGCCGACGGCCTTGGTGCCGAGCGCGTACGCGATCGCCCCGCCGGGCGGCAGTCCCCCGCGGGCCACCGCGATGACGATGTCCGGCACGAAGCCGTCGTCCACCACGGTCTGCGCGAGCTCGCGGGCCGCGGTGCCGAAGAGCTCCCAGTCGAGGACCTCCCGCTCGACGGGCAGCTGCTGGCCGGGTGCCGTTTCCGTGGTCGCCATGCGGCCAGCGTAGGTTGCTCCGGGCATGATCGGGACGTGACCACTCCCCTCGTCCTCCTCGACCTCGACGGAACGCTCATCGACTCCATCCCGGGCATCACGGCGTCCATCGCCGTGGCGTACCGCCGGTGCGGCCTGCCCGTCCCGAGCCCCGCGGAGCTCCGCACGTTCGTCGGGCCGCCGATCGGCGACAGTCTCCGCGCCCACGGGGTGCCCGAGGACCGCATCGGCGAGTTGGTCCGGGCGTACCGCGAGGACTTCGGCGCCACGGGGATGCACGACGCGACGGTGTTCGACGGCGTCCCGGAGCTGCTCGCGGACCTGCGCGCCGCGGGCTGCCGGCTCGTCGTCGCGACCTCCAAGCCCGAGGTCTTCGCCGTGCCGATCTGCGTGGACCACGGGCTCACCCCGCTGGTCGACGGCGTCTTCGGCGCGCCGCTCGACGAGTCCGGCACCAAGGCCGACGTGATCGCCCGGGCCCTGGCCGCCGAGCCGCACGCGCCGTCACCCGCGACCACGCTGATGGTCGGGGACCGCGAGCACGACGTGCACGGCGCCCGCGAGCACGGCATCGACTGCGTCGGCGTGACCTGGGGATACGCGGCGCCGGGAGAGCTCGAGGCCGCCGGTGCGGTGGCCGTCGTCGGGACGGTCGACGAGCTGCGACGCACCGTGCTGGCGCGCCTCGGCGGCGGAGTTGCCTCGCGCGCTTGACCTTGACGCTGCGTCAACTCCTACCGTGGACGGCATGGAGGCATCGATCCAGGAGGTCGCCCGGCTGACGGGCACCACGAGCCGCACCCTGCGGCACTACGACGCGATCGGGCTGCTCGAGCCCAGCCGCGTCGGCGACAACGGGTACCGCTGGTACGACGACCGCGCGCTCGTGCGGCTGCAGCGGATCCTGCTGCTGCGCGGGCTCGGGCTCGGGCTGCCCGACATCGGGCGGGTGCTCACGCACGAGCAGGACGAGACGGCCGCGCTGCGCGCCCACCTCGACTGGCTGCGCAGCGAGCAGCGCCGGCTGGAGCGGCAGGCCGCCTCCGTCGAACGGACCATCACCGCACGAGAGAACGGAGGGCCACTCATGGCCGAGGACATGTTCGACGGGTTCGACCACACCCAGCACAAGGAGGAGGTCGAGCGCCGCTGGGGCGCCGACGCCTACGCCACCTCCGACGCCTGGTGGCAGGGCATGACCGACGACGAGCGCGCCGCCTGGAAGGCGACGACCGCGCGACTCGCCACCGAGTGGGCCGCCGCGGCGTCCGCCGGCGCCGACCCCGCGTCCGACGAGGCGCAGGAGCTCGCGCGCCGCCACGTCGCCTGGCTCGGCAGCATCCCGGGCACGCCCGGGCACGGGTCGACGCCGGTGAAGGAGTACATCGTCGGGCTCGCGGAGATGTACGTCGCCGACCCGCGGTTCGCGGCGAACTACGGCGGCGAGCAGGGCGCGACGTTCGTCCGGGACGCGCTGCACGAGTACGCGGCGCGGCACCTCTGACGGACGCGCGCGGCGTCGGCGGCGCCACGTCGTGCCGACGGCTCCCGGTCTACCGGGCGCCGCGAGCACGAGGTGGCGCCGTCGGCGGTCGGCCCGCCGGCGCGGACGGTCGGCGGGCACCTCGCCGGCTCGCCGTGCGAGTTGTCGGGATGTGCGACAGAGTGACCGGCGGCGATGACTGGACCGTCGCCCGGCACCTCCCCGACGGCGCGGCAGGAGCATCACGATGCGGTGGATCTCTCGACGGGTAGCGGCGGCACTCCTGGCGATGGCGGCGATGGTCGTCACGTTCGCGGGACCGGCCCCCGCGCTTGCCCCGGCCGCGGTGGTGGCGGGACCGGCGACGATCGTGGGGGTCGGCTCCGGTCGGTGCCTGGACGTCAACGGTGCGGCGCGGACCGCGAAGACCGGCGTGTCGGTCTATGACTGCCACGGCGGCGCCAACCAGTCCTGGACCCTGACGACGGCGGGCGAGCTCCAGGTGTACGACGCCGCCACCTGCCTGGACGTCGCGGGGCAGGACACCACCGCGCCGGCCGTCGTGCAGATCTACCCCTGCAACGGCGGCGCGAACCAGCGGTGGACGCTGCAGGCCAACGGCACGATCATCGGCCAGCAGTCGGGCCTGTGCCTCGACGTCACGGGCCGCGGCACGGCGAACGGCACCGCGGTCGGCCTGTGGACCTGCAACGGCCAGACGAACCAGAGCTGGACGACGTCGCTGCGCACCCGCGACACCACGCCGCCGACCGTCCCGGGCAACCCGCGGGTCAGCAACCTGACCTGCAGCGCCGTGACCTTCGCGTGGAACGCGTCGACGGACGCCGTCGGGGTCGTGGCCTACGACGTCTACCACGACGGCCAGCTCATGACCTCGGTGAGCGGCTCGACCCTCTCGGTCAACCTGACCGTCGTCGCCGGGGTGACGTGGGCGCTGTTCGTCAACGCGCGGGACGCCGCCGGCAACGTGTCGCAGGCGAGCGCCACCGTGCCGATCACGCCGCCGCAGTGCCAGACGGACACGCAGGCGCCGAGCGCGCCGGGCAAGCCGACGGCGTCGGTCTCCGGCACCACGGTCACGCTGACGTGGGCGACGTCCACGGACAACACCGGCGTCCGCACGTACACCGTCCTGCGCGGCGGGATCGCGGTCGGCACCGTGACGGGGACGGCGACCGTGCCGCCGGCCACGACCTTCGTCGACAGCGGCCTCGCCGCGGCGACGGCGTACACGTACTCCGTCGTGGCGCGCGACGGCCAGGGCAACGCCTCCGCGGCGTCCGCGTCGACGACCGTCACCACGGGCGCGGCGTGCGGCACCTCGGTCTGCGGGGTGACGGTCGTCGGTACCGACACCGACATCCCCTGGGGCCTGGCCACCCTGCCGGACGGCTCGATCCTCTACACCCGACGCGACGCCCAGACGATCGCCCGGCTGGTGCCGGCCACGGGCGTGACGACCACCGTGGGCACCGTGCCGAACGTGCAGAGCACCGACGGCGAGGGCGGGCTGCTGGGCCTGGCCCTGTCCCCCACCTTCGCCAGCGACCACTGGGTCTACCTGATGCACACGTCGCCCACCGACAACCGGATCGTGCGCATCAAGCTCGAGAACAACGCGCTGGTCACCAGCACCGAGCAGGTGCTCCTGTCGGGCATCCTGCGCAACAAGTTCCACGACGGCGGCCGCCTGCGGTTCGGGCCGGACGGCAAGCTCTACGCCAGCACCGGCGACGCCCAGAACGGCGACAACGCGCAGAACGTGTCGAGCCTCAACGGCAAGATCCTGCGGCTCAACGCCGACGGGACCGTGCCGTCGGACAACCCGTTCGGCAACTACGTGTGGAGCTACGGCCACCGCAACCCGCAGGGGCTGGCGTTCGACTCGCAGGGTCGGTTGTGGGAGCAGGAGTTCGGCAACTCCGTGATGGACGAGACCAACCTCATCACCAAGGGCGGCAACTACGGGTGGCCCGCGTGCGAGGGCACCTCGGGGACCTGCGGGACCGCCGGGTACATCGCCCCCAAGCGGACCTACCCGACCGCCGAGGGCTCCTGCTCGGGGATCGCGATCGTGCGCGACGTGCTGTACGTCGCGTGCGAGCGGGGCACCCGGATGTACCGCGAGGTCATCAGCGGGTCATCGCTGACCGACGTGCAGGTGTTCTTCAACGGCACCTACGGCCGGCTGCGCACCGTCGAGCCGGCGCCCGACGGGGGCCTGTGGCTGACCACCAGCACGGTCGGCGACAAGGACAGCATCCCGAACAACAGCAACGAGAAGATCCTGCACGTGACCCTGGGCGGCTAGGTGGTCAGGTCGTGCTGCGGATCGAGCGCTGCCAGTCGGCGTGCAGCTCGGCGAAGCGACCGCCGGCCGCGACCAGGCCGTCCGGCGAGCCGTCCTCGACGATGCGGCCGCCCTCGATGACGAGCACCCGGTCCGAACCCATGACGGTCGAGAGCCGGTGGGCGATGACCACCGAGGTGCGGTCGGCGAGGAGCGTCTGCAGGCCCAGCTGCACGAGGGCCTCCCCGGGCACGTCGAGCGAGCTGGTCGCCTCGTCGAGGATGAGCAGCGCCGGGTCGGCCAGGAACGCACGCGCGAACGACACGAGCTGGCGCTGCCCGGCGGAGAGCCGCACGCCGCGCTTGTCCACCTCGGTGTCGTACCCGTCCGGCATCGACGCGATGAGGTCGTGCACGCCGACCGCCCGAGCGGCCGCCTCGATCTCTTCCGGTGTCGCGCCCGGCTTGCCGAGCGCGATGTTCGCGCCGACGGACCCCGAGAAGAGGTACGCCTCCTGGGTCACCATGACGACCGCCCGCCGCAGGTCCACGGGATCGACGGACCGCAGGTCGAGGCCGTCGAGGCGGACCGCGCCCTCGCGGACGTCGTAGAAGCGGGCGAGCAGCTTGGCGATGGTCGACTTGCCGGCGCCCGTCTCGCCCACGAGCGCGAGCGACTGGCCGGCGGGGATGTGCAGGTCGACGTGCGGCAGCACGGTCGGGCCCGTGCCGTAGCCGAACTCCACGCCGTCGAACCGCACGTCGCCGCGKGCGTGCGCCAGCCTCGTCGGGTGCGTCGGGTCGGGCACGGTCGGCTCCTCGGCCAGCAGGGACGCGACCTTCTCGAGGGCCGCCGTCGCCGACTGGAACGAGTTGTAGAACATGCCGATCTGCTGGAGCGGGCTGAAGAACCGGCGCGCGTACAGCACCGCCGCGACCAGCACGCCGACCTCGATCCCGCCGTCGAGCGCGCGCAGGCCGCCGACCAGCAGCACCGCGGCGACCGTGACGTTCCCGATGAGGGTCAGGCCGGTGTCGAAGACGCCGTTGAGCCGGATCGACTCCGCGGTGGAGCCCCGGTAGTCCTCCGCCAGCCCGCCGTAGACGCCCTCGACCTGGGGCTCGCGGCGGAACGCCTGCACGGCGCGGATGCCCGTCATGGTCTCGACGAACCGCACGATGAGCCGCGCCGCCGCCGTCCGCTGCTTGCGGTACTGCAGCTGCGAGCGGCGCTGGAACCAGCGGGTGAGCACCACGCCCGGGACCACCGCGATGAGCAGCACCAGGCCGCTGCGCCAGTCGAGCAGCACCAGCGACACCGCGGTGAACACCATCGCCAGCACGCTCGAGGCCAGCGTGGTGACGCCTCCGTCGAGCAGCTCGCGCAGCGCGTCGACGTCGGAGGTCTGCCGAGAGATGATCCGCCCCGACGTGTACTTCTCGTGGAACTCCAGGCTGAGGCGCTGCGTGTGCCGGAAGACCCGGCGACGCAGGTCGAGCAGCATCGTCTGGCTCACCCGCGCCGACGCACGGACGGTCGCCGCGGTGAGCACGCCGCCCAGCAGGGCGGCGGTGAGGTACCCGAGCGTCGCGAGCGTGATCGGCCCGGCGTCACCCGCGGTGAGCGCCGGGAGGGCCTGGTCGATGCCGTACGCGACGAGCGCCGGACCGGCGACCGCGGCGAGCTGCGAGCCCACCACCAGCGCGGCCGTCCACCACGCAGGCCCAGCGACGGGCCGCAGGAGGAGGCCGAGCAGCGCGAGCGAGCGGCGCCGGATCCGTCGCGACTCGGCCTTGGTGCTCTCGTCCTCGAACCCCTCGGAGGTCAGCAGGCTGGCGGTCGCGGTCATCGGGGCACCGCCGTCAGGTCGTCCGCGTCGTCGAGCGCCGACAGCGCGGTGAGCACGTACCGGTAGTGCGGGTGGCTGGTCAGCAGGTCCGCGTGCCGCCCGACCCCCGTGATCCGCCCGTCCTCGAGCACCGCCACGCGGTCCGCCAGGGCGACCGTCGACGGCCGGTGCGCCACCACGAGGGTGGTGGTCCCCGTGAGCATGTCGCGCAGCCGTGCGGTGACGGCGGCCTCCGTCGTGACGTCGAGCGCGGACAGCGGGTCGTCCAGCAGCAGCACGCGCGGCCGGACGGCGATGGCGCGGGCCAGGGCCACGCGCTGCCGCTGACCGCCCGAGAGGCTGAGCCCCTCCTCGCCGATCACCGTGTCGAGCCCGTCCGGCAGCCCGTACGCGAAGCCGGCCCGCGCCACGTCGAGCGCCTCCGTKACCAGCTCGTCMGCCTCGGGTCCGGCCAGGTCGGTGCCGAGGAGCACGTTCTCGCGCACCGACGCCGAGAACAGGATCGGGTCCTCGAACGCGATCGACACGGCGGCGCGCAGGTCGGCCCGCGTGAGGTCCCGGACGTCGACGCCGTCGATCCGGACGCTGCCCGCGGTCACGTCGTAGAGCCGCGGGACGAGCTGCAGCAGCGTCGTCTTCCCGCTCCCCGTCAGCCCGACGAGCGCCATGGTCTCGCCCGGCTCGAGCACCAGGTCGATGCCCGCGAGGATGTCGGACCCACCTCGCGGGTGCCCCTCGGCGTCGACGCCGCGCGGGTGCCCGAAGTGGACGTCGCGCAGCTCGACGCGCGAGCCCGCCGGGTCGGCGGGCGGCAGCTGCGCCGGCGTCGCCGGGTCGCGCACCGCCGAGCCTGTGTCCATGACCTGGAGGTACCGGTCGGTCGCTGCCTTGGCGTCGAGCGTCATGGCGAGCAGCATGCCGAGCCGCTCCACGGGGCTGTTGACCACAGCCGCCGTGGCGAAGAACGCGACGAGCGCGCCGACGCTCAGCTCCCCGCGCGAGGTGAGCACGACGCCGAGACCGAGCGAGACGGCGAGGATCGCCTCCGGGATCGCGCTCAGCGCGAACGACACCCGGGACTGCGTGCTCGCCTTCTGCACCTCGACCGCGCGCAGGGCGGCGGCCTGCCGCGCGAAGTCCTCCAGGGCGTCGTCGCCGCGCCCGAACGCCTTGAGCACGCGGATGCCGTGCACCGACTCCTCGACGGTCGTGGCGAGGTCGCCCGCCTGGTCCCGAGCTTGGCGCGCCACGACCTTGTAGTTCTCGCGGAAGCGGAACCCGAGCCAGATCATGGGCACCGCGCCCACCAGGTAGACCAGCCCGAGCACCCAGCTGGTCCACATCATCAGCGCGATGCCGACGACGACGGTGGTCGAGCTGACCAGGAGCATCACCAGGCCGAACACCGTCCACCGCCGGATGGTGCTGAGGTCCGACATCACGCGGGACAACAGCTGCCCGCCCGACCAGCGGTCGTGGAACTCCACCGGCAGGTCGAGCAGGTGGCGGAACAGATCCGTGCGCATGTCTCGCTCGACCGCGGTGCCCGGCGTGAGGATCAGGGCGCGCCGGCACCAGACGAGGAACGCCTCGAGCACCCCGAGCGCGAGCACGACGAGCGCGCCGAGCACCACTCCCCGCTGCGAGCCCTGGCTCAGCAGCGGACCGTTGACGATGACGCGCAGCACCTGCGGCACCGCCAGGGCGAGGAGGCTGGCGCCGAGCGCGGTCAGGCCGCCGAGCGCGATCCGGGGCAGCGCGGGCCGGGCCCAGTGGCGCAGGCGCAGGAGGACCCGGGTGGTGGAGTCGGGGGTGGCGGACCGTGCGGGTGGAGCAGAAGGCACCCCTGCACCCTACGTACGACCTCCGACAGTTGCCCGACCGATCCGACCCTCGGGACGGTCAGGCGCCGGTGCGCGCGATCTTGTTGTTGCTCGCCTGCGCGCGCGGACGGACCACCAGCAGGTCGATGTTCACGTGCGCGGGCCTGCTCAGCGACCAGGCGATGGCGTCGGCGATGTCGTCCGCCACGAGGGGCTCGTACCCGGCGTAGACGGCGGCCGCCCGCTCGCTGTCGCCGTCGAACCGCACCATCGAGAACTCCTCGGTGGCGACGGCGCCCGGCGCGATCTCGATGATCCGGATCGGCTCGCCGAGGATCTCCCAGCGCAGGGTCGTCGCGAGCATCCGCTCGGCGTGCTTGGCGCCGACGTAGCCAGCGCCGCCCTCATAGGTGCCGTGCGCTGCCGTCGAGGTCACGACGACGATGTCGCCGCCGTCCCCGTCGCGCAGGTGCGGGAGGAGGGCCTGCGTGACCCGCAGCGTGCCCAGCACGTTGAGCTCGTACATCTGCCGCCAGTGCTCGAGGTCCGACGACTCGACGGGGTCGAGCCCGAACGCGCCGCCCGCGTTGTTGACCAGCGCATCGAGCGGGCCGCCCTCGGCCACATGCGCGGCGAGGCGGGCGACGTCCGCGTCGGACGTCACGTCGGCGACCACCGTGTCGGCGCCCGTCTCGGCCGCCAGCTCCGCGAGCCGGTCGGCGCGCCGGGCGGTCGCGACGACGTCCCAGCCCTCGGAGCGCAGCCGGCGGACCGTCGCGGCTCCGATGCCGGAGGAGGCGCCCGTGACCAGGGCGCGTCGGGGCGTGCTCGTGCTCATGCAGGACTCCAGAGGATGGTGGGGACTACGCAGAAGGCTAGGCGACCTCGGCCAGGACCTCGGTCAGCAGGGCGAGACCGGTCGCCGCCTCGTCGGCCGTGACCACGCACGGCGGCACCACGTGCACGCGGTTGTCCGCGAGGAAGGGCAGGAGCCCGCGGGCCAGGGCGCCGGCCTTGATCCGGCCCATCAGGGCGGCGTCGACCGGCTCGCGGGTGACCTGGTCCTTGACCAGCTCCACGGCCCAGAACACGCCGAGCCCCCGCACCTCGCCGACGAGCGGGTTCTTCTCGGCGAGCTCCGCGAGGCCCGGCCCGAGGACGTCACGGCCGATCGCGGCGGCGTGCTCGATGATGCCCTCGTCCGCCATGGCGTCGAGCGTCGCGACGATCGAGCTCATCGCCAGCGGGTGCCCCGAGTACGTGAGCCCGCCCGGGAACACCGTGTCCTCGAACGTCGCCTCGATCGCGTCGCTGAGGATCACGCCGCCCGCCGGGACGTAGCCGGAGTTGACGCCCTTGGCGAAGGTGATGAGGTCCGGGACCACGTCGAACCCGTCGAACGCGAACCACTGGCCCGTGCGGCCGAAGCCGGCCATGACCTCGTCGAGGATGAGCAGGATCCCGTAGCGGTCCGCGATCGCGCGGACACCCGCGAGGTAGCCCGGCGGCGGCACCAGCACGCCGGCGGTGCCGGGGATGGTCTCCAGCAGGATGGCCGCGACCGAGCCCGGGCCCTCGGCCTGGATGACGCGCTCGAGGTGGTGCAGGGCGCGCTCGCTCTCCTGCTCCGGCGTGGTCGCCCAGAACTCCGAGCGGTACAGGTACGGGCCGAAGTGGTGCACGTGCGCCCGCGCGAACTCGTTGGGCACGCGGCGCCAGTCCCCCGTCGCGACGACGGCCGCGCCGGTGTTGCCGTGGTACGAGCGGTACGCGGACACGATCTTGTCGCGGCCCGTGTGCAGGCGGGCCATCCGGATCGCGTTCTCGTTGGCGTCGGCGCCGCCGTTGGTGAAGAAGACGCTGCTGAACCCCTCGGGGGCGTGGCTCAGCACCTTCTGCGCCGCCCGGCCGCGCGTGAGGTTGGCCGTCGCGGGCGCGACGGTCGTGAGAGTCGCGGCCTGCTCCTGGATGGCCGCGACGACGCGCGGGTGCTGGTGGCCGATGTTCGTGTTGACCAGCTGGCTCGAGAAGTCCAGGTACCGCCGGCCGCCGTGGTCCCAGACCGTCGAGCCCAGTCCCCCGGCGATGACCATCGGGTTGAGGTGGGCCTGCGCCGACCACGAGTGGAAGACGTGGTCACGGTCGAGCCGCAGCGCGGTGGCGTCGTCGTCGGTGGTCATGGGGTGCTCCTTCGTGGTGCTGGCCCGCGCGCGGGCGCCGTTGCCGACGCCCGCGCGCGAGGGGTCACTTGCCGCCGGCCTCGAGTGTGACGTCGAGGGCCTCGAAGTCCTCGCCGGACACGTCGACTCCCTCGTCCTTGAGCTGGGCGAGCGCCTTCTCGACGTACTCGTTGGTGTACGCGTCCTTGTCCGGCTCCTGCGTGATGACCGTCGCGCCCTGGTCGTTCTTCGTCTTGAGCGCGATGTCGACGGTCTGCTTCCAGGCCTTCTCGTCGATCAGGCCGATGCCGTCCGGCGACGGCCAGATCAGCTTGTTGATCTCGTTGGTCTGCCACAGCTGGTGGCTGTTGCCCAGCTGCGAGCCCTGGGCGACGACGATGTCCCGGGCCTTCTCCGGGTTGTCCCGCGCGTAGATCCAGCCCTTGAGGCTCGCCTTGATGAACTTCACGGTCTGGTCCTGGTAGTCCTTGTCGTTCGCGAGCTTGTCGGAGTTCGCCCAGATGGCGTCCTGGAGCATCGCGGTGCCCTCGTCGTTCCAGTTGACCGCCGTGAAGTCGTCCGGCGTGTACAGCTCGCCCGTGTCGGGGTTCTCGGCCTCGAGCAGCTGCGCGTACTCGTTGTAGGTCATGGCCTGCGMGGCGTCGATGTCGCCCGCCAGGAACGCGTTCATGTCGAACTGCTGCTGGACCAGCGTGACGTCGGTGGCCGGGTCGAGGCCGGCCTTCGTCATGCCGGCGAACAGCTCGAACTCGTTGCCGTAGCCCCAGTTGCCCACCTTCTTGCCCTCGAGGTCGGCCGCGGTGGTGATGTCCTTGTCCTTGAACGCGACCTGCAGGGTCCCGGACTTCTGGAAGATCTGGGCGACGTCGGTGATGCCGGCGCCCTGCTCGCGCGACGCGAGCGCCTTGGGCACCCACGCGATCGCGTAGTCGACCGAGCCGTCGGCCAGCACCGACTGCGGCACGATGTCCGTGCCGCCCTCGACGATCTGGACGTCGAGCCCCTCGTCGACGTAGTAGCCCTGGTCGACCGCCGCGTAGTAGCCCGCGAACTGGGCCTGGGTGAACCACTGCAGCTGGAGCTTGACGGGGATCAGCACCTCCGAGCTCATCGAGGGCTCGTCGCCGGAGTCCCCGCCGTCGTCGGAGCTGCACCCGGACAGGACGAGCGCGGCGGCGACGCCGACCGCGGCCGCGCCCCACGCAGTACGCCTGGTGAGTCTCATCGTCAATCCTCTCGTTGGCTGTGCTGTGCGTGTGTTCGGCCGGCCTGGCCTCGCTGACAGGCGGACGTGCTAGCCCCCTTGGCGCCTCGCGACGGCGCGCTCCAGTGCGAGCGTCGCGAGGTAGAACACGAGCCCCAGCAGGATGGCGCCGAGGACGAAGGCCCAGGCCCGGGCGTAGGCGCTGTTCGACGCCGCCGACGTGATCCGGGAGCCGAGGCCGTTCTGCAGGCCGCCGAAGTACTCGGCGACGATGGCCGCGATCACGGCCGTCGAGGACGCGATGCGCAGGCCCGTGAACAGGTACGGCAGCGCGCCGGGGATGGTCACCGTCCGCGTGATCTGCCGGGGCGTCGCGGCGTACGCCCGGAGCAGGTCCCGGTGGACCGGCTGGACCTGCCGCAGGCCGCGCAGCGTGTTGACGAACACCGGCGCGAAGACGACGACCGAGACCACCAGCCGTCGCGGGGTCGTCGACGTGGTGCCGAACATCGTGTTCAGCGCCGGCGCCAGCGCGACGATCGGCATGACGCTCAGGGCGGCCGCCGTCGGCGACAGCAGCGTGTCCGCCATCCGGCTGCGCGCCGCCACGATCGCCGCGCCGATGGCCACCACGCTGCCGACCAGCAACCCGACCAGCACGTTCATGCCGGTGGCGAGTGCGGCCTGCCAGACCAGCGGCGCGACCAGCAGCAGCTGCTCGACGATCGCCGTCGGGCTGGGCAGCAGGTAGGGCTTGATGCCGGTGCCGACGACGACCGCCTGCCAGACGACGAGCGCGACCACGCCGAGCACGATCGGCGCGAGCCAACGACGGGCGGTCGCGGCGGTCATCGCGTGTCCACGCCGCGCKCGGTCACGGGGGCTCCGTGCAGCGCCTCCCGGACGGCGGTGACCGCCGCGAAGAACGCGGCGTCCTCGCGCAGCCCCTCGCCGCGGTCGGCGCCGAGGTCCACCGGCACGACGGCGCTGATCCGGCCCGGCCGCGGCGACATGACGACCACCCGCTGCGAGAGGAACACGGCCTCGGGGATCGAGTGCGTGACGAACACGACGGCCGCGCCGCTCTCCGCGCAGATCCGGACCAGCTCGGTCTGCATCCGCTCGCGCGTCATCTCGTCGAGCGCCCCGAAGGGCTCGTCCATGAGGAGCATGCTCGGCCGCTCCGCCAGGGCGCGGGCGATCGCGACGCGCTGCTGCATGCCGCCCGAGAGCTGGTGCGGGAAGTGGCCGGCGAAGTCGCCGAGGCCGACCAGGTCGAGCAGCTCGACCACCCGCGCCGCGCGGTCCGCCTTGCCGACGCCGTGCAGCTCGAGCGGCAGCTCCACGTTCGCGGTGACGGTGCGCCACGGGAGGAGCCCGGCCTGCTGGAACGCGATGCCGTAGTCCTGCGCCTCGCGGGCCTGCTGCGGGGTCTTGCCGAACACGGTGATGGTGCCGGACGTCGGGACGTCGAGGTCCGCGATCAGCCGCAGCAGCGTCGACTTGCCGCAGCCCGACGGCCCGATCAGCGACACGAACTCACCGTCCGCCACCGTCAGGTCGATGCCGTCCAGCGCGGTCACCGCTCCGGAGCGGGAGGAGAAGACCTTCCCGACGCCCCGAGCCTCCACGGCGCTCATCTGACCTCCGCATACCGGTAGCGGCCCAGGCCGAGCCCGAGCAGGGACACGAGCCCGGCGGCGAGCAGCCCGAGCAGCGCGGCCGCGATGATGGCGGCCCACGGCTTGGCGGGATCGCCGCTGGCCGACTGGGCGTACCCGATGATCAGCCGGCCGATGCCGCCCTTGGTGCCGGTGGACACCTCCGCGACGATCGCGCCGACCACCGCGGTGGCGGCGCCGAGCCGCAGGGCCGGCAGCAGGTACGGCACGCTGGCGGGCAGCCGGAGAGAGAGCAGCGTGCGGCTCCAGCTCGCCGCGAGGGACCGGTAGAGCTCGACCTGCGCCGCCGGCGGCGACTGGAACCCGCGCAGCGCACCGATGGTCACCGGGAAGAACGCCAGGTAGCTGGCGATGAGCGCCACCGACATCCAGCGCTGCCACTCGAGGCCGCCGAGGTGGATCCGCCCGCCCCACCCGACGACCAGCGGTGCGAGCGCGATGAGCGGCACCGTCTGGCTCAGCACCGCCCACGGCACGAGCGCGGACTCGGCGAGCTGCGACCGTTGCATGAGCGCGGCGAGCAGCAGGCCACCCACCGAGCCGAGCAGCCAGCCCGCGAGCGCGACGCGCAGCGTGAACCAGCAGGCCGCGAGCATCGCGCTCAGCACGGTCGGCGAGCCGGTGGCGGACGTCTCCGGCTGCAGGACCCGCTGCACGATCTCCCACACGTGCGGCATCGCGACGTCGTCGGTGCGCGGCAACAGGCTCGCGCCGCCGAGGTGGCCGCCGGTGTCGGGGACGACGACCTTGACCAGCTCCCACAGCACGGCGAGCAGCACCACGGCGAGCACGCCGACGACGACGCGCCGCCCGACGCTCCCCCGCCGACCGCGCACCGGGACGGGCACCGGTGCGGTGCGCTCCGGCGCCAGCGTCGTGGCGAGATCGGTCATGCGGTGGCCACGACCGGGGTCGCCAGCGCGGGGATGACGTGCTCGCCGTAGACGCGCATCGTCTCCTCCTTGTTGTCGTGCTGGAGGTAGCCGGCGAACTGCGTCACGCCGAGCTCGCGCAGGGCCTCGAGCCGCTCGACGTGCTCGCTCGCGTCGCCCAGGATGCAGAACCGCTCGACGATCTCGTCCGGCACGAAGGCCGCGTGCGTGTTCCCGGCCCGGCCGTGCTCGTTGTAGTCGTAGCCCTGCCGCCCCGCGATGTAGTCGGTCAGGGCCTTCGGCACCGACGAGTCGGTGCCGTACCGGGCGACGATGTCGGCCACGTGGTTGCCGACCATGCCGCCGAACCAGCGGCACTGCTCGCGCATGTGCCGGCGGTCGTCGCCGATGTACATCGGGGCGGCCACGCAGAACTGCACGGCGTCGGGGTCTCGGCCGGCCTGCTCAGCGGCGTCCCGCACGACCTTGGTGGTCCATGCGGCGATGTCGGGGTCGGCGAGCTGCAGGATGAACCCGTCGCCCACCTCGCCGGTGAGCTTGAGCGCGAGCGGCCCGTAGGCCGCCACCCAGATGTCGAGCGCCGAGCCGCGCGACCACGGGAAGTGCACCTTCGCGCCGTTGATCTCGACGGCCCGGTCGTTGGCCAGCTCGCGGATCACGTGCACGGCCTCGCGCAGGGTCGCCAGGTTGGACGGCTTGCCGTGCAGCGTGCGCACCGCGGAGTCGCCGCGGCCGATCCCGCAGATGGTGCGGTTGCCGTACATCTCGTTGAGCGTGGCGAACAGCGACGCGATGACCGTCCAGTCCCGCGTGGCGGGGTTGGTCACCATGGGCCCGACCATGACCTTGCGCGTGGCCGCCAGGATCGCCGAGTAGATGACGAACGGCTCCTGCCACAGCAGGTGCGAGTCGAAGGTCCACACGTGGCTGAACCCGTGGGTCTCGGCCAGGCGCGCCAGCTCGACGGTCCGAGAGGCGGGAGGGTTCGTCTGCAGGACGACGCCGAAGTCCATGGTTCGCCCTTCTACAGGAGGTACTGGGACAGGCCGCGCGGCACGTACTGGCCGTGCCCGGCGCGCCCGTGATAGCCGGACCCGTCCACCACGACCGACCCGCGGGACAGCACGACGTCGACGTGCCCGTCGATCTCGTAGCCCTCCCACGCCGAGTGGTCCATGTTCATGTGGTGCGTCTTGCCCACCCCGATCGACGTGTGCCCGGCGGGGTCGTAGACCACGACGTCGGCGTCGGCCCCCGGGGCGATCACGCCCTTCTTCCCGTACAGGCCGAACATGCGCGCCGGCGTCGTCGAGGTCAGCTCCACCCAGCGCTCGAGCGTGATCTGTCCCGTGACCACCCCCTGGAACATCAGGTCCATCCGGTGCTCGATGGAGCCGATCCCGTTCGGGATCGCGCGGAAGTCACCGACGCCCAGGTCCTTCTGGCCCTTCATGCAGAACGGACAGTGGTCGGTGCTCACCATCTGGAGGTCGTTGGTGCGCAGCGCCTGCCACATGTGCTCCTGGTGCCCCTCGGCCCGCGAGCGCAGCGGGGTCGAGCACACCCACTTGGCTCCCTCGAAGCCGGGTGCGCCCAGCTGCTCCTCGAGGCTGAGGTACAGGTACTGCGGGCACGTCTCGCCGAACACGTTCTTGCCGGCGTCGCGGGCCCACGCCAGCTGGGCGACCGCCTGCTTCGCGCTCACGTGCACCACGTACAACGGGGCGCCCGTGACGTCGGCCAGCATGATCGCGCGGTGCGTGGCCTCCTCCTCGAGCTGCCAGGCGCGCGCGATGCCGTGGTAGTACGGGTCGGTCTTGCCCTGCGCGACCAGCTGCGCGGCCAGCACGTCGATGGCCGGACCGTTCTCCGCGTGCATCATCGTCAGCAGCCCGAGGTCGGCGGCCTTCTGCATCGCCCGCAGGATCTGCGCGTCGTCGGAGTAGAAGACGCCGGGGTACGCCATGAAGAGCTTGTAGCTGGTGATCCCCTCAGCGACCAGGCCCTCCATGGCCTTGAGCGCGTCCTCGTCGACGCCGCCGATGATCTGGTGGAAGCCGTAGTCGATCGCGCAGTTGCCGGCCGCCTTCTCGTGCCACGCGCCGAGCCCGTCCATCACCCGCTCCCCCGTGCGCTGCACGGCGAAGTCGATGATCGTCGTCGTGCCGCCCCACGCCGCGGCCCGGGTGCCGGTCTCGAAGGTGTCGGAGGCGTTGGTGCCGCCGAACGGCAGCTCCATGTGGGTGTGCGCGTCGATGCCGCCCGGGATGACGTACTTGCCTGTCGCGTCGATCACCTGGTCGACGTTGGCCGCCAGGTCGAAGCCGAGCAGCGTCGATCCCGGCGACAGCACCGCGGCGACCGTCTCGCCGTCGACCAGGACGTCCGCGGCGGTGCGCCCCGTCGCGCTGACGACGGTGCCGCCCGTGATGAGGGTCTTCATCAGTCGCTCCCCTCGCTCACGGCGCCACGATCGGGCCGTAGGCGTCGGGCCGGCGGTCACGGAAGAACTGCCACCGCTCGCGGACGACGCGGATCTGGTCCAGGTCGAGGTCGCGGATGATCAGCTGGTTCTCGGTCGACGAGCCCACCTCGCCGACGTAGTTGCCGTCGGGACCCACCGCGTACGACGAGCCGTAGAAGTTGACGGCCTGGTCGCCGTACTCGTTGTCCTCGAGCCCGACACGGTTGTTGGCGACGACGAAGTAGCCGTTGGCCACGGCCGCAGCGGGCTGCTCGATCTCCCACAGCTTGTTGGAGATGCCGGGCGCCGTGGCGTTCGGGTTGAACACGATCTCGGCGCCGTTGAGCGCGAGCACCCGCCACCCCTCCGGGAAGTGCCGGTCGTAGCAGATGTTCACGCCGATCTTGCCGACGGCCGTCTCGAAGACCGGGTACCCGAGGTTGCCGGGCCGGAAGTAGAACTTCTCCCAGAACTTGGGCAGGTTCGGGATGTGGTGCTTGCGGTACTTGCCCAGGTAGCTGCCGTCGGCGTCGATCACCGCCGCGGTGTTGTACAGGACGCCGGGCTGCTCCTCCTCGTACACCGGGAGCACGATGACGATGCCGAGCTCCTTGGCCAGCGCGGCGAACCGCTCCGTCGTCGGGCCCGGCACGGACTCCGCGTAGTCGTAGTAGGCGGTGTCCTGCGTGATCCCGAAGTACGGGCCGTAGAAGAGCTCCTGGAACGCGATGACCTGCGCACCCTGCGAGGCGGCCTCCCGGGTCCAGGCCTCGTGGAGCGCGGTCATCGACTCCTTGTCGCCCGTCCAGGTGGCCTGGGTGAACGCGACGCGTACGACGGTCATAGGGCTCCTCCGCATCTCATCTCGACCGGCCTCGGAGCCCTACGCGGCGCCTGAGTGCCCGTTCTTGGCACCGTAGCCTGGAATGTGACTGTCGGGGTTGAACATTTCTGCGGCGTTACGCCCCGTTACCTCGGCGCGAACATCG
The DNA here is from genome assembly GCF_056400905.1 of Cellulomonas sp. P4_H12. Classification (NCBI taxonomy): domain Bacteria; kingdom Bacillati; phylum Actinomycetota; class Actinomycetes; order Micrococcales; family Cellulomonadaceae; genus Cellulomonas; species Cellulomonas sp. P4_H12. The sequence continues at coordinate 125,155 of NZ_JBFUKJ010000004.1, read as the reverse complement.
ACGGCGCTCACGTAAACACTGGTGCACAGAGCCGCACCCGCCCGGACGGCCGGGCGCCGACGGGCATCCTGGCCCGCATGGACCTCGCGCCGTACGTCGACGACCGCAGCCCGCGCGGGATCGCCGCGACGGTGGCGCGCCTGGTCCGGGGCGGTGACCTGCGGCCGGGCGACCGCCTGCCCACGGTCCGCACCCTCGCCGCCGAGCTCGGGGTCAGCCCCGCGACGGTGAGCGGCGCGTGGCAGGCGCTCGCCGCCGTCGGCATCGTCATCTCCCGCGGCCGGGCCGGCACCATCGTGCTGCCGCCCCCGGCGAGCTGGTTGCCGCCGCGTTACCGCGACCTGGCCGGCGGCGCCCCCGCGCGCCTCGACCTCTCGACCGGCACCCCGGACCCCGAGCTCCTCCCGCTGATCGGCCCGGCGCTCGCCCGGGTCGCGCTGCAGCGGCCCGCCGCCGACACGGGCGCGTACCTGGCCGCGCCCGTCGTCCCCGCCCTCGAGGAGCTGCTGCGGGAGTCGTGGCCCTTCGCCCCCCAACGGATCACGGTCGTCGACGGTGCCCTCGACGCGATCAGCCGCGTCCTGGAGCGCGCGGCGGGCTACGGCTCGCGCGTGGCCGTCGAGCACCCCGGCTTCCCGCCGCTGTTCGACCTGCTGGACCAGCTGGGTCTCGAGCGCGTGCCGGTCACGCTCGACCGCCAGGGCCTGCGCCCCGACGAGCTCGACCGGGCGCTCGAGGGTGGTGCCCGCGTGGTCGTCCTGCAGCCGCGTGCCCACAACCCGACCGGCGTCAGCATGACGTCGACGCGTGCGCGCGAGCTCGCCGCGATCCTGCGCCGGCGCGACGCGCTCGTCGTCGAGGACGACCACTCCGGCGAGATAGCGTCGGCGCGCGACGTCAGCCTCGGCGCCCTCCTGCCGGACCGGGTGGTCCACGTCCGCTCGTACTCGAAGTCGCACGGCCCCGACCTGCGCATCGCCGCCGTCGGAGGACCCGCCGCGGTCCTCGACGGGCTCGTGGCCCGCCGCATGCTCGGCCCGGGCTGGACCAGCCGGCTGCTGCAGCACGTCCTGGTCGACCTGCTCACCGACGGCGCCGCCATCGAGGCCGTCGCCCACGCGCGCCGCGTCTACTTCGCGCGCCGGCGCGCCCTGCGGGAGGCCCTGGCCGCCCAGCACATCGCGCTCGAGCCGGGCGACGGCATCAACCTCTGGCTCCCGGTCCATGACGAGCGGACCGCCCTGGTCCGGCTCGAGGCCGCCGGCATCCGCGTCGCCCCCGGCACGCCGTTCTCGGCCACGCTCCACGACGACGACGGCGTCGAGACCAGCGCGCACGTCCGGGTCACCGTCGGCCTCCTCGCTGCCGAGGTCGACGAGGTCGCCCGCGCCCTCGCCCTGGCCGCGGCGAGCTGACGCTCCCCCACGCGAGCTGGGCGTGACCCGAAGCCGCCGCCGCGCGACCCGGCGCCGGCGCCCTCCCGCCCGTCGCCGGCGCCATGTCCTCGCCAGGGCGCCCGGTACACCGGGCGCCCTCGACACCACCGGGCGCCGTCGGCGGGCTCGGCCGGCCGGCCCACCTGCGCGCCGGGCGCTCCCGCCGGAGCCTCCGCTTGCAGACCTCCCAGGTCACAGGCCTACTCTGTGCGCGGAACCCGACCGGATGTGGTCGGGTCGCGCCGCCCGGTCGTGGGCGGCCCTCCGGAGGTGCGACGTGCACCCCAACCCCCCGCGCGAGCGACCCGCCGCCGCGCGCACCAGCTGACCGGAGCCCCGCATCCCCATGCACAGAACTCGGATCCTCGTCGCGGCCGTCGCGACCATGTGGGCACTCGCCGCCTGCGCTGCCCAGAGCGCGCCGGAGGCCCCGACGACGCCCACCGCGAGCGCGACGACCTTCGCCCCCGTGACCCTCGACAACTGCGGCACGACGGTCACCGTCGACGCGCCGCCGACGAAGGTCGTCACCATCAAGTCGACGGCGACCGAGATGCTGCTCGCGCTCGGCCTGCAGGACGTCATGATCGGCACGGCGTTCGCGGACGGCCCGGTGCCGGCCGACCAGAAGGCGGCGTACGACCAGATCCCCGTCGTGTCCGACAAGGTGCCGGGCCAGGAGGCGCTGCTCGCCCTCGAGCCGGACTTCGTCTACGGCGGCTGGGAGTCGAACTTCTCGGCCGACGGCGTCGGCGACCGCGCCGGCCTGCAGGACCTCGGCATCGGCACGTACGTGTCGCCCGCGGCGTGCAAGGAGGACGGCTACATGCCGGACCCGCTGACGTTCGACAAGGTCGACGACGAGATCCGCGAGGTGGCCGGCATCTTCGGCGTGCAGGACCGGGCGGAGGAGCTGATCGCGGAGCAGAAGGCCACGCTGGCGAGCGCCACGAAGCCGAGCAGCGAGACCACCGCCCTCTGGTACAGCTCCGGCTCCGACACCCCGTACGTGGGGGCCGGCATCGGTGCGCCGCAGATGATCATGGACGCCGCGGGGCTCACCAACATCTTCGCCGACGTCCACGACACCTGGACGTCCGCAGGCTGGGAGCAGGTGGTCGCGGCCGATCCCGACGTGATCGTGCTCGTCGACGCCACCTGGAACACCGCCGCGAAGAAGATCGAGATGCTCGAGGCCAACCCGGCGACCAACCAGCTCACGGCCGTCAAGGAGCACCGCTACCTGACCATCCCGTTCCCGGCGTCCGAGGCCGGCGTGCGCAACGCCGACGCGGTGAAGTCGCTCGACGACCAGCTCGCCGCGCTGGGGTGAAGGGCCGGACACCACTGGCGCTGCTGGTCGTCGCGGGGCTGGCAGCGCTCATCGTGACGATCCTGGTGGCCGTCACCATCGGGCCCGCCGACCTCAGCGTGGCGGAGGTCGCGCGGAGCATCGGCGGGCACCTCGGGCTGCCGGTGCAACCCGTGCCGCGCCTGCACGACGCCATCGTCTGGGACCTGCGGCTCCCCCGGGTCCTCACGGCCGCCGCCGTGGGCGCGGGGCTGGCCCTCGCGGGCGCCGTGATGCAGAGCCTGACCCGCAACCCGTTGGCCGACCCGTACCTGCTCGGCCTCTCGTCGGGTGCGTCGCTCGGCGCCGTCGCGGTGCTGGTGGTGGGCGTGAGCGTCCTGCTGCCCGTCGCGGCGTTCGCCGGGGCGCTGCTCGCGCTCKTCGCCACCCTCGCGCTCGCCCGCACCGGCGGGGCCCTCGCGCCGGGTCGGACCGTGCTGGCCGGGCTCGCCGTCTCGCAGCTCGCCGCGGCCGGGACCAGCTTCGTCATCTTCTGGACGGCCACCGGCGACTCGTACCGCGAGATCCTCAACTGGCTGCTCGGCTCCCTGGCGGGTGCGACGTGGGGGTCGGTCGCGATCGCGGGGACGGCGGTGCTCGTCGTCGGCGCGGTCCTGCTCCTGAGCGCCACGCGGCTCGACGCGTTCGCCTTCGGGGACACGTCGGCGGCCGCGCTCGGCATCGACGTCGACCGCACGCGCTGGACGCTGATGACGGTGGTCGCGCTGCTCACGGGCGCGATGGTCGCGGTGAGCGGCGCCATCGGCTTCGTCGGCCTGATCCTGCCGCACGCCGTCTCGTCGCTGACCGGGCCGGCGCACCGCCGGCTCCTGCCGGTCGCCGCGCTCAGCGGTGCGGTCTTCCTGGTCTGGGCGGACACGCTCGCGCGCACGCTGTTCGACCCGCGCGAGCTGCCCGTCGGCATCGTCACGGCACTCATCGGCGTCCCGGTGTTCGCCTATCTGCTGCGGCGCGGGAAGGGGTCGGCGTGGACCTGACCCTCGACGGCGTCGGCACCCGCCTGGGCGGACGGTGGGTGGTGGACGGCATCGACGCGACTCCGCCCGCCGGCCACCTGACCGGCCTGCTCGGCCCCAACGGAGCCGGCAAGACCACGCTCCTGCGGCTGATCGCCGGCCTGCTCCCGCCGGAGAAGGGCGCCGTCCTGGTCGAGGACACGCCCGTGCACCACCTGCCGCGCAAGGGTCGGGCGCAGCGGATCGCCCTGCTCGAGCAGGAGTCGACGAGCACGGTGCCCCTGACGGTCCGCGAGGTCGTCGCGCTCGGCCGCATCCCGTACCGGAGCCTCTGGGGCACCGATCCCGACGAGGCCGCCACCGACCGCGCCCTGGTCGCCGCGCAGGCCGACCACCTCGCCGACCGCCCCTGGTCCTCCCTGTCGGGCGGCGAGCGGCAGCGCGTCCAGATCGCCCGCGCGCTCGCGCAGGAGCCGGACCTGCTGCTGCTCGACGAGCCCACCAACCACCTCGACGTCAGCGCGCAGCTCAGCCTGCTCGCGTTCGTCCGGGACCTGGGCACGACCACCGTCGCCGCCCTGCACGACCTCAACCTCGCGGCCGCGTTCTGCGAGCACGTGCTCGTGCTCTCCGGCGGGCACCTCGCCGCGGCGGGACACCCGCGCGACGTGCTGGTGCCCGACCTGCTGCGCCGCGTCTACGGCGTCGAGGCCGACGTGCTCACCCACCCCCGGACCGGCCGTCCGGTGATCGCGTTCCACGAACCGTCCAGGGAGAACCGATGAAGATCACCGTCCTGTCCGGAGGCGTCGGCGGGGCGCGCTTCACGCGCGGCCTGCGCGAGCTGCCCGGAGCCGAGATCACGGTGATCGCCAACACCGGTGACGACATGTGGCTGCACGGCGTCCGGGTGTGCCCGGACCTCGACACCCTGATGTACACCCTCGGCGGCGCGGTGCACGAGGACCAGGGCTGGGGACGTCGCGACGAGTCCCGGCGCGTGAGCGACGACCTGCAGGCCTACGGACTCGGCTGGGAGTGGTTCACGCTCGGCGACCTCGACCTGGCGACGCACCTGGCCCGCACCGAGCTGCTCCGGGGTGGGCTGCCGCTCTCGGCCGTGACTGCGCGGCTGGCCGAGCGCTGGAGGCCGGGCGTCACGCTGCTGCCGATGACCGACGACGAGGTCGAGACGCACGTGGTGGTCGAGGACGGCCGCACGATCCACTTCGAGGAGTGGTGGGTCCGGCACCGTGCCGCGCTGCCCGCGCGCCGGTTCGTGCAGACGAACGTCGAGACGGCCCGGCCCGCGCCCGGCGTGCTCGCCGCGATCGCCGGCGCCGACGTCGTCGTGATCCCGCCGTCGAACCCCGTGGTCTCCGTCGGCACCATCCTGGCCATCCCCGGTGTGCGCGAGGCGCTGCGCACCACGGCCGCGCCGGTGGTCGGGATCAGCCCGGTCATCGGCGGGGCTCCGGTGCGGGGCATGGCCGACGCCTGCCTCGCGGCGATCGGCGTCGAGACGACCGCGCTCGCCGTGGCGCAGCACTACGGCAGGCGGCCCGACGGGATCCTCGACGCGTGGCTGGTCGACGAGCGCGACGCCGACGCGGTCGCGTCGCTGCGGGCGGCGGGGTTCGAGGCGCGCGCGGTCGACACCCTCATGACCGACGTGCCGACGACCGCCCGCATCGCCGCGGACGCGCTGGCCCTGGTCTAGGAGCCCAGCGGCTGGGGCACCCGCGACGCCGTGACGACGCGGTGCACGAAGTCGAGCTTGCGGGCGACGGGCGCCGAGATGGTGAACGGGTACAGGTCGTGCTTGCCCATGGCGCGGTTGACCCGGTTGAGGAACGTCGACACCGGCAGCCAGTCGGCCAGGACCTCGTCCATGGTGGCGTCGGCGTAGCTGGTGCGCGGGCGGACCTCGCCGTCGGCGATCTGCGGGACGCCCTCGACCTGGACGGTCAGCCGACCGCCCGCCGCCGTCTGCAGGGTGCCCGTGAGGTGCAGGTAGTGCGCGAAGCACTCCGCAAAGTCCTCCCAGGGGTGCATCGTCGCGTACTCGGAGATGAAGCTCTCGGCCCAGTCCCGCGGTGCACCCGTGCGGTAGTGGCGGGCGATCGCGTCGCGGTACGACGCGCGCTCGTCGCCGAAGATCGTCCGGCACTCGTCGATCCAGCCCGTCTGCTCGACCAGGATCCACTCGTAGTAGTGCCCGACCTCGTGCCGGAAGTGGCCGAGCATCGTGCGGTACGGCTCGCCCAGGCTGATCCGCAGCGCCTCGCGGTGCGCGTCGAGCGACTCCGCCAGGTCGATCGTGACGATCCCGTTCGCGTGCCCGATCGTGACTCGTGCGCCGTTCGACCGCGACGAGAGCAGGTCGAAGCCGAGCCCGCCGGGTCGCTCGTACCAGGGCGTCACCGGCAGCCCGAGGTCGGCGAGCTGGACGAGCAGCCGGCGCTCGTCGCCCGAGGCGGTCGCCAGCTTCTCCAGCGCCAGGGTGTCGTCGTTGTCGGGTCGCGTGCGGATCAGCCGGCACGCGAGGCAGCGGCCGGACCCCGAGTCGGCGGCGGCGAGCCAGTTGCAGCCCCAGCTCCGGTTCGCGCACGGGAACCACCAGGTGCCCTCGATGTCGGTGCCCTGCTCGGGCGCCGGCCGCATGGTGAGCGTCGGCGGGTGCAGCCCCATCTGCAGCCCGCAGGCGTCGCACGCGGTGGTCTCGACGAACGCGACGCTCGCGCAGCGCGGGCAGCGGTAGAGGAGCACGCGCCGACGCTAGCCCACGGGGTCCCGGTCGAGGCCCAGGACGGCGCGCGTCGCGGGACCGACGCCCAGCCGCTGGACCTCGGCCAGGTCGTCGGCGACGTCGACGTCGCGCCGCGCGGTCGACGCGGCCGGCACCGCCAGCCGGACGTGCCCGGCACGCTCGTGCGCGGCGGCCGACCCGGCACCGAACCGCGGGTCCAACGCCAGACCCGGCAGTGCGGTGAGCACGGTCGTGCCGGTCCCGTCGGCGTCGGCGACGACGGCGCGGTCGTGCACGGCGGCCATGCTCAGCGCGTCCGACAGGTCCGAGGCCCGCAGCGCCGGCAGGTCGCCCAGCAGCACGGCGACGCCGACGTCCCCCCGGCTCGCGCGCTCGATGCCCGCGCGGACGGCCGCGTTCAGACCGCCGCGGGGATCGTCCACCAGCTCCACGGACTCGCCGAGCAGGTCGCGCAACGGTCCGTCGTCCGTCACCACCACCACGCGCTCGACCCCGTCGGCGGCCGCGGCGGCGACGATCGTGTCGAGCGCCATCGCCCGCACCAACCGCTCCCTCGAGGCAGCGGACAGCGTCCCGGCCAGCCGCGTCTTCCCGTCGGCGGCCGGCTTCACGGGTACCACGACGACCCATCGCACGGGCGCATCCTCCCCCACTCGCGAGAGGATGCCTGCATGACGCTCTGGCTCACCGGCGACCCGACCGCCGACCAGCTCCTGACCGACGACCCGTTCGCGCTGCTCATCGGCATGCTCCTCGACCAGCAGTACCCGATGGAGGCAGCGTTCGCCGGTCCCGCCAAGATCGCCGCCCGCATGGGCGGCCTCGACGTGCACCGCATCGCGGAGGCCGACCCGGAGACGTTCGCCACGCTGTGCTCCACGCCCCCGGCCGTGCACCGCTACCCCGGCTCGATGGCCGGTCGCATCCAGGGCGTCGCCACCGCCCTGGTCGAGCAGTACGACGGCGACGTCACGCGGCTGTGGACCGACGGCGATCCCGACGGTGCCACGGTGCTGAAGCGGCTCAAGGCGCTGCCCGGCTTCGGGGACCAGAAGGCCCGCATCTTTCTGGCGCTCCTGGGCAAGCAGCGCGGCGTGCAGCCCGCGGGCTGGGCCGAGGCGGCCGGCGCCTACGGCGAGCCAGGGGCGCGCCGGTCGATCGCTGACGTGACCGACGCGGTGTCGATGTCCGAGGTCCGGGCCACCAAGCAGGCGGCCAAGGCGGCCGTGAAGGCTACTGCTGGCCCCTGAGCGCGTCCTTCCAGCCCTGCGAGTACGCCTCGGCGCTGCCCTGCTGGAACATGTCCTCGTCGCCGAGCCGCACGAGCACACGCGCCCCCGGACCGTCGTCGTCGGTCACCAGGTGCCCGAGCCCGCGGACGACCGCCAGCGGCCTGCCCTCGGCCTTGCCCTTGACCAGCTCGCCGGCGGACGCGATCTCGTCGGCCACGGCCGCCTGCGTCATGACCAGCGGGCGGCCGAACGTGTCCACCTGACCGCGCAGGTCGTCCAGCACCACCAGCCCGGCGGCGCCGATCGCGATGTCGGTGACGCCCTGCCGCCAGGGCCGTCCGGCGGTGTCCGTGATGACGACGCCGATCCGCACCCCGAACACGGCCGAGAGGCCGGCGCGAAGGCGCCGCGCCGAGGCGTCCGGGTCGACCGGCAGCAGCAGCACGGTCCCCTCGGGGGTGTTCGAGGCGTCCACACCGGCAGCGGCCATGACCAGCCCGAGCCGGTTCTCGACGATCCGCGTCACGCCGGTCGAGTGCTCGCGGGTGGCGACGACGCGCACGGTCTCGTCCGTGATGGCCTGCTCGCGGTCGTCAGCGGACACCACGCGGCCCTCGGCCTTGGAGACCACCTTCGAGGTGAGCACGAGGACGTCGCCGTCGACGGGCGGGTCGGCACGCAGCAGGTTGGCCAGCAGGGCCACCAGGTCGTCGCCCGGCGCGATCTCCGGCAGCCCGTCCGGCGCCCAGATGCGCAGCTCGGAGGTCATCGCACCAGCTTCGGGAGCACGTCCGCCCCGAACGTCTCGATCCACTCGCGCTGGTTGCGCCCGACGTTGTGCAGGTAGATGCGGTCGAACCCGAGGTCCACGTACTTCTGGATCTCGGCGCGGTGCACGTCGGGGTCCGCCGAGATGACCATGCGGCCGTCGAAGTCCTCGGGGCGCACCAGCTTGGCCATCTGCTCGAAGTCGAACGGCGAGCGGATGTCGGCCTTGGGGAACTTCATCCCGCCGTTGGGCCACTCGTGCATGGCGTTCGCGAGCGCGACCTCGTCGGTCTCGGCCCAGGACAGGTGCAGCTGCAGCACCTTCGGCATCGACGCCGGGTCCTTGCCGGCCTCGCGGGCGCCCTCGTCGAACTTGCCGAACAGCCCGGAGATCTTCTCGAGCGGCGCCCCGACCGTGATGAGCCCGTCCGCGAGCCGGCCGGCGCGCTTGGCGGTCACGGGCCCGGCGGTCGCGACGAGGATCTCGGGCGCGACCTCCGGCATGGTCCACAGGCGCGTCGACTCGAGCTTGTAGAACTGCCCGGCGTGCTTGACGTCCTTGCCCGCGATCGACGACGAGAAGAGCTTCTTGATGATCTCGATGGCCTCGAACATGCGGTTGATGCGCTCGGGCGCCTCGGGCCAGTAGCCGGCGACGATGTGCTCGTTGAGCGCCTCGCCCGAGCCCAGGCCGAGCCAGTGCCGGCCGGGGTACATCGCGGCCAGCGTCGCCGACGCCTGCGCGACCATCGCCGGGTGCCAGCGGAAGGTCGGCGCCGTGACGCCGGGGCCGATGTCGCCCGTCGTCCGCTCGCCGAGCGCCGTCAGCACGTTCCAGACGAACGCCGCCTGCCCCTGCGCCGGCACCCACGGCTGGTAGTGGTCGGCCGCCATGACGCCGGAGAACCCGTGGGCCTCCGCGTGGGCGGACAGGTCGACCGCCTCGGTGGGGTGGAACTGCTCGAGCATCGCCGCGTACCCGACCGTGAGGCCGTCCGCCGTGACCTGTGCCATCAAAGCTCCTGTCGAACGGGGTCCGCGGTGCTCCGCGAGGTCATCCCCTCCCTCAGCCTAAGCGCGGACAGCGACCGGGAGCGCGGGCAACGGCTGGCGGTAGAGCCAGTCGTCGAGCATCGGGCCGAGGGACAGGCCCGCCACCTCGCTCGCCGTCGCGACGAACAGCTCGGTGCTCACCGACCCGTGCCGGAACCGGGCGGTCCACGTGCGCAGGACGTCGAAGAACACCGCGTCGCCCACCGTGAGGCGCAGCGCGTGCAGGGTCAGGGCGCCGCGCTTGTACAGCCGGTCGTCGAACATGGCGTGCGGGCCGGGATCCCCGATCACCAGGTCCTGCGGCAGCCCCGACAGCCGGATCCAGGTGGCCCGGGCGTGCCGTTCGGCCGTCCACCCGCCCGCCTCCTGCGACCACAGCCACTCGGCGTAGCAGGCGAAGCCCTCGTGCAACCAGATGTCCTTCCACCGCGAGACGGTCAGGCTGTTGCCGAACCACTGGTGGGCGAGCTCGTGCGCCACCAGCCGCTCCGACCCTCGCCGCCCGTCCATGTGGTTGGCGCCGAAGACGGACAAGCCCTGCGCCTCGAGCGGGATCTCCAGGTCGTCGTCGGTGACCACGACGGTGTACCCGCCGAACGGGTAGGGACCGAACCGGTCCTCGAAGAGGGCGAGCATCTGGGGCTGGCGCGCCAGGTCGTGCAGGGCGGCAGCGCGGAGCCGGGGCGGGACGAGCACGTCACCGCCGGAGAACGCCCGCGCGTACCGCCCGATCTGCACCGTGGCCAGGTAGGGCGCCATGGGCTCGGGTTGCTCGTAGACCCACCGGACCCGTCCGGCGCGCGGGGTGCGCGAGACCAGCCGGCCGTTGGCGACGACCTCGTAGCCGGCCTCGGCGCTGATCGCGATGCCGAACGTCGCCTTGTCGGCGGGGCTGTCGTGGCAGGGGAACCAGCTGGGTGCGCCGTCGGGCTGGCCGGCCACGATGACGCCGTCCTCCAGCTCCTCCCACCCGACCTCCCCCCACGGCCCGCGCACGGGTCCGGGCTGCCCGGCGTACTGCACCTCGACCACGAGGGCCGTGCCCGCGGGCACCTCCCGCCCCAGGCGGACGACCAGGTGACCGTTGCGGTGCGTCCACCGGTCGGGCCGTCGTCCGCCGACGAGCACGTGGGACACCCGCAGCCCGCGCAGCTCGAGCAGCACCTTGTCGAGGGGCCGCAGGGCGCGCGCGTGCACGAGCGCGCGGCCTGCCAGCCGGTTGGTGGCCACCCGGTACTCGAGCTCGAGCTCGTACCGGTCGACGGCGATGCCACCGTCGGGCCTCCCCGGCAGGTACGGGTCCTCCGGCGGGCTGCTCACGCGGGGGCCACCGGATTACCGGTCCACCGCGAGCCGGCGGGGATCGCGTCGCCGCGCAGCACGAGCGACGCCGGCCCCACGCGCGACCCGTCGTCCAGGCTCGCCGCGGGCAGCACCACCCCGTGCGGACCGAGGCTCGCCCCGCGTCCCAGCACCACCGTGTCCATGCTCATCACCCGATCATGGAACAGGTGCGTCTGCAGGACGCAGCCGCGGTTGACCGTTGCGGAGTCGCCCAGCGTGACCAGGTCGGCCTCCGGMAGCCAGTACGTCTCGCACCACACCCCGCGGCCGATGTGCGCGCCCAGGCTCCGCAGCCACACGGTGAGGGCGGGCGACCCGATGGTCGCGGGCCCCATCCACGGCACGGCGACGGACTCGAGGAACGTGTCCGCCAGCTCGTTGCGCCAGACGAACGAGCTCCACAGAGGGTGGTCGCCCGCGCGGAGCCGCCCGACCAGCAGCCACTTGGCCGCGGTCGCCAGCGCGCAGGCCAGGGCGGCTGCCAGCAGGACGACGAGGGGTGAGACGAGCGCCGCCGCGCCGAGGCCCCAGCGGTCCAACGCCGCCTGCAGGGCGAGCAGCACGAGCACCCCGAGCCCGAACGTGCAGATCACGGGCACGATCCTGCACAGCTCGACCAGTGCGCGGGCCACGCGCAGGCGCGTCGACGGCTCGAACGTGCGGGCGTCGTCGGCCTCGCCCGACACCCGCCGCAGCCTCACCGGGGGCGAGCCCAGCCAGCTGGTGCCGGCGCGGGCGTCCTCGGGCGTCGCGGACAGCACCGCCACGAGCCCCCGCTTCGGCACCGCTCGGCCCGGCGCGATCATCCCCGAGTTGCCCAGGAACGCCCGCTTGCCCACCTTGCTCCGCTCGACGCGCAGCCACCCGTGCCCCAGCTCGTACGAGCCGATGAGGGTGTCGTCGGCGAGGAACGCGCCGTCGCCCACGGAGGTCATCGACGGGATCATCAGCGCGGTGGACGCCTCGACGTCGCGACCGATGTCCGCGCCGAGCGCCCGGAGCCACGCCGGCGTGGCCGTGCTCGAGTACAGCGGGAACAGCGTCGTACGGGCGTCGTCCATGAGCCGCAGGGTCGCCCAGATCTGCCAGCCGGTCCGGCTGCGCACCGCGTGGTAGCCCTCGCGCATGCCGATGGCGAGCAGCCGCACCGCGACCAGGGTGACGACCGCGAGGACGACGACCATCGTGATCGCGCCCGCCGGCACCGCGCGCAGGGCGTCGACGGCCGCGTCCTGCCAGGTGGCCGAGTCCCGCAGCCCGAGACCGACCACGAGCAGCCCGCACGCGGCGGCGACCACCGGCAGGGCCGCGAGCGCGGCGGCGGTCGCCCCGTACATGGCGACCCAGCGCCGGCTGCGCGGGGCGCGGTCGCGCGGCCAGTGCCGGCGCGCAGGTCCGTCGAACGTCGCCGGCGAGCCCACCCACAGCTCCCCCGGCGGCACCGAGGTCAGCACGGCCGAGCCCGGCGCCACCTCCGACCAGGCGCCGACGCGCGTGCCCGGCGCCAGCGTGCTGCGCGTCCCGACGGTCGCGCGCTTGTCGATGCGCACGCGCCCCACGCGCAGCACGTCGCCGTCGATCCAGTGCCCGCGGAGGTCCACCTCGGGCTCGACCGCGCACCCGTTGCCCAGCGTGAGCAGACCCGTGACCGGCGGCACCGCGTGCAGGTCGACGTTCTTGCCCACCGTCGCGCCGAGCGCCCGCGCGTACTCGGCGACCCACGGCGCGCACGACAGGTTCTCGGCGCCGGCCGCCGCGGCCCACGACTCGGTGAACCAGAGCCGCAGGTGCATCGACCCGCCCCGCGGGTACCGACCGGGCGCGATCCCGCCCAGCAGCGCCCGCGCGACCAGAACGGTGGTCCCCATCCGGCCGAGCGGACTGATGAGCACCAGCCAGCCGAGCGCGACCCACCACCACACGCCCGGCACGACGGGCACCCACGGCGCCGCGGTCGTCGCGACGAGCACGGCGTCGGCCGCGAGCAGCCACGTGAGCCAGCGCAGCCCGACGAGCGTCGCCAGCGGGATCGCGAGCACCGTCTGCAGCACCTGTGCCCGCAGCGGCGTCGGGGTGACGACGCGCTCGTCGGCCGCGACCGGCGCGTCGAACTCGTCGAGCCGCGCCGCCAGGTCGCCGAGGCGCGGGTAGTCGTACACGTCGGCGACCGTCACCGTGGGGAACCGGGCGCGCAGCGCGCTGACCAGCTGCGCGGCCACGAGGCTGCCGCCGCCGGACGCGAAGAAGTCCTCGTCGGGTCCGGCCACCGCGACGCCGAGCGCGGCGGTCCAGCGTTCGGCCACCCACGCGCCGGTCGGGGTGAGCCCGACCGCCGGTGCGGCCTCCTCGTCGGGCCGCTCGAGGGGCCAGGGCAGCGCGTCGCGGTCGACCTTGCCGGACCCGCGCGTGGGGATCGCATCGACCGGCGCGAGGAGCGGGACCAGGGCCGCCGGCAGGCTCGCGGTGAGGCGTCGCCGAGACTCGGCCAGGTCCAGCACGACGCCCTGCTCCGGCACCACGTACCCGACGAGCACCGCGGTGCCGGCGGGCGTGCGTCGGACCGCCGCCGCCGCACCGGCCACGCCCGGCAGGCCGAGCAGCGCGGAGTCGACCTCGCCCAGCTCGATCCGGCGGCCGCCCACCTTGACCTGGTCGTCGGCCCGTCCGACGAACAGCAGGCCGTCGGCCTCGTAGCGGACCAGGTCGCCGCTGCGGTAGGCCCGTGCCCAGCCCAGCTCCTCGGCGGCCGCGTACTTCTCCGCGTCCTTGACGGGGTCCAGGTACCGCGCGAGCCCGACGCCACCGATGATCAGCTCGCCGACGCCGCCCTCCTCGACCTGCTGCCCGTCGGGCCCGACGACGGCCAGGTCCCAGCCGTCGAGCGCGTGCCCGATGCGCACGGGCCCCTCGCCGGTGAGCAGCGCGGCGCACGCCACGACGGTGGCCTCGGTCGGGCCGTAGGTGTTCCAGACCTCGCGCCCGTCCCCCACCAGGCGCGCCGCGAGCTCGGGCGGGCACGCCTCGCCGCCGAAGATGAGCAGGCGCACGCCGCTCAGCTCTTCGCCGCGCCACAGGCCCGCGAGGGTGGGGACGGTCGAGATGACGGTGATGCCCTGCGCCACGAGCCACGGCCCGAGGTCCATGCCGGTGCGCACCAGGGCGCGCGGCGCGGGCACCAGGCAGGCGCCGTGCGCCCAGGCCAGCCACATCTCCTCGCAGCTCGCGTCGAACGCCACGGACAGGCCGGCGAGCACCCGGTCGCCCGGGCCGAGCGGCGCGTCGCGCAGGAACAACCGGGCCTCGGCGTCGACGAACGCCGCGGCCGAGCGGTGCGTGACGGCCACTCCCTTGGGCGCACCCGTCGAGCCGCTGGTGAAGATGATCCAGGCGTCGTCCTCGAGCCCCGGACGTCGCGGGGACGCCGACCTCGTCGTCTCGAGGTCGCCCTCCGTCAGCACGCGCGCCACGCTGGCCTCGCGGAACACCGTCCGCGCGCGCTCGTCGGGATCGTCCACGTCCACCGGCACGTACGCCGCGCCGGCGGCCAGCACCGCCAGGATCGCCGTGTAGAGCTCGGCCGTCCCCGACGGGATCCGCACCCCGACCCGGTCGCCCGGGCCGATCCCTGCCGCCGTCAGGCCGGCCGCACCGGCGGCCACCGCCTCCGCCAGCTCGCGGTAGCTCAGGGTCGCGCTGCCGTCGTCGATCGCTGGGGCGTCCGGGTGCGCCGCGACCGTCGCGTCGAGCACGTCCAGCAGCGTGCGCGGGGGCGCAGCGAGGTGCGACCGGAGGAAGCCCTCGGGGGCCATCGCCAAGCCTCCCCGTCGCTCCGTGTGCCGTTGGTCCACCGATCATGCGCTCCCGACCGGCGAAGGGCGATCCTCGCACCCACCGCGGGGCCGGGCCGACCCTGTTCACCGAGTGTTCGCCGGATGGTCGCCCGACCTCGGCCGGCCCACCGATCTGGGAAGATGTCTGCCCATGAGCTCCGAGCACCCCGCTGCGTCCGTCGACCCTGCCGCCACCGCGCCCACCACCGGCACGCGGCAGGTACCGGACCGGGTCTCGCTCGACGGCGTCGAGACCCGCTGGGACGAGGCGTGGACCGCGCAGGACCTGTACGCGTTCGACCGGACGGCGACCCGCGAGCAGGTCTACTCGATCGACACGCCCCCGCCCACCGTGTCGGGCTCGCTGCACGTGGGCCACGTCTTCTCCTACACGCACACCGACGTCGTCGCCCGCTTCCAGCGCATGCGCGGTCGCGAGGTGTTCTACCCGATGGGCTGGGACGACAACGGCCTGCCCACCGAGCGCCGCGTGCAGAACTACTACGGCGTCCGGTGCGACCCGTCGCTGCCCTACGACGGGGAGTTCACGCCCCCGTTCGAGGGCGGCGAGGGCAAGTCCGGGCCGCAGGTGCCGGTGAGCCGCAAGAACTTCGTCGAGCTGTGCGTGCGCCTGACGGTCGAGGACGAGCGGCAGTTCGAGACGGTGTGGCGGCGGCTCGGGCTGTCCGTGGACTGGTCGCGGACGTACCAGACGGTGTCGCCCGAGTCGCAGGCCGTGGCCCAGCAGGCGTTCCTGCGCAACCTCGCGCGCGGCGAGGCGTACCAGGCCGAGGCGCCCGGGCTGTGGGACGTGACCTTCCAGACCGCGGTCGCGCAGGCCGAGCTGGAGGCGCGCGACTACCCCGGCGCGTTCCACAAGGTCGCCTTCCACCGGCCGGACGGCACGCCCGTCTTCATCGAGACCACCCGCCCGGAGCTGCTGCCGGCGTGCGTCGCCCTCATCGCGCACCCCGACGACGAGCGCTACCAGCACCTGTTCGGCACCACGGTCCGCTCGCCGCTGTTCGACGTCGAGATCCCCGTCCTCGCCCACCCGATGGCCGAGCCCGACAAGGGTGCCGGCATCGCGATGTGCTGCACGTTCGGTGACCTGACCGACGTGCAGTGGTGGCGCGAGCTCCAGCTGCCGACGCGGTCCGTGGTGGGCCGCGATGGCCGGATCCTGCGCGAGACGCCCGAGTGGCTGGCGTCCGACGCGGCCCGCGCCCGCTACGAGGAGCTCGCGGGCAAGACCACCTTCTCGGCGCGCGAGGCGGTCGTCGCCGGCCTGCGCGAGACGGGCGACCTCGACGGCGAGCCGGTGCCCACGCAGCGCAAGGCGAACTTCTACGAGAAGGGCGACAAGCCCCTCGAGATCGTCACCAGCCGCCAGTGGTACATCCGCAACGGCGGTCGCGACGAGGACCTGCGCGCGGCCCTGCTCGCCCGCGGCGCCGAGCTCGGGTTCAACCCCGAGTTCATGCGGGTGCGGTACGAGAACTGGGTCAGCGGCCTCAACGGCGACTGGCTGGTGTCGCGGCAGCGGTTCTTCGGCGTGCCGTTCCCCGTCTGGTACCCGCTCGACGAGTCCGGGGAGCCGGTGCACGACAAGCCCCTCCTGCCGACCGAGGACCAGCTCCCGATCGACCCGTCGTCCGACGTGCCCGCCGGCTACACGGCCGACCAGCGCGGCGTGCCCGGCGGCTTCGCGGCCGACCCCGACATCATGGACACCTGGGCCACCAGCTCGCTGACCCCGCAGATCGTCGGCGGCTGGCGCACCGACCCCGACCTGTTCAGCCGCGTCTTCCCCATGGACCTGCGCCCCCAGGGCCAGGACATCATCCGGACGTGGCTGTTCTCGACGGTGGTCCGCTCGCACCTCGAGCACGACTCGCTGCCGTGGTCGGACGCGGCCATCAGCGGCTGGATCCTGGACCCGGACCGCAAGAAGATGTCGAAGTCCAAGGGCAACGTGGTCACGCCCCTGAGCCTGCTCGAGGAGCACGGGTCCGACGCCGTCCGGTACTGGGCCGCCTCGGCGCGCCTGGGCACGGACGCCGCGTTCGAGGTCGGGCAGATGAAGATCGGCCGCCGCCTCGCCATCAAGGTGCTCAACGCGTCGAAGTTCGCGCTCTCGTTCGGCGCGGCCGACGAGCCGCTCGCACTCGACCCGGCGCTCGTCACCGTCGAGATCGACCGCGCGATGCTGGCGGGGCTGGCCGACGTCGTCGACAAGGCCACCGCCGCCCTCGCCACGTACGACCACACCCGCGCGCTCGAGCTGACCGAGACGTTCTTCTGGACGTTCTGCGACGACTACCTCGAGCTGGTCAAGGACCGCGCGTACGGCGACCCGTCCCCCGAGACCGTCTCCGCCCGCGCCGCGCTGGCGATCGCCCTCGACGTCATGCTGCGCCTGTTCGCCCCGGTGCTGCCGTTCGCCACCGAGGAGGTCTGGTCGTGGTGGCGCGAGGGTTCGGTGCACCGCGCGCCCTGGCCGACCGCCGAGCCCTTGCGCACCGCGGCCGACCCCCGGGTGGTCACCGCCGCGGGGTCGGCGCTGGCCGCGCTGCGCAAGGTCAAGTCCGAGGCCAAGGTGTCCATGCGCACCGAGATCACCGCGGTCGAGCTGGCCGTCCCCGCCGCCCTGCGGCCCGGCGTCGAGGTCGCGCTCGACGACGTCCGCGCGGCCGGTCGCGTCGTCGGCACCCTCACCCTGGTCGACGGCGACGGCGAGTCCTGCGTGGCGCGCGACGCCGTCCTGGCCCCGCCCGAGCCGAAGGCCTGACGTTGCGCGAGTTCCGCTCGGAGGCACTGGTCGAGCTCGACCCGGGAGCGAGCATCCCCGGCCTGCTGGCCGAGCGGCTCGCGCGCGACCCGTCCGGGGTGTTCGCCGAGCGGCTCGTCGACGGCGCCTGGACCTCCGTCACCGTGTCCGCGTTCGCGGCCGAGGTCACCGCGGTGGCCAAGGGGCTCGTCGCGCGGGGCATCGAGCCGGGCGACCGCGTGGCGCTCATGTCCCGCACCCGCTACGAGTGGACGCTGCTCGACTTCGCCTGCTGGGCGGCCGGCGCGCTCGGCGTGCCCGTGTACGAGACGTCGTCGGCGGAGCAGGTGCGGTGGATCGCCGCCGACGCCGGCGTCCGGCTCGCGCTCGTGGAGACGGCCAAGCACGCCGCGGTCGTCGCCGAGGTCCACGACGACCTGCCCGGCCTGGCCGAGGTGCTGGTCATCGACGAGGGCGCGGTCGCGACGCTCGTCGAGGCGGGGTCCGCGGTCCCCGACGAGGAGATCGCCCGGCGCAGCGGGCTCGCCCGGGCCGACGACCTGGCCACGATCATCTACACCTCGGGCACGACCGGCCGCCCCAAGGGCGTCGAGCTCACGCACGGCAACTTCGTCGCGCTCACCCGCAACGGCGTCGCCGGGCTCGGCGACGTCTGCGCGGCCCCCGGCTCGCGCACGCTGCTGTTCATGCCGCTCGCGCACGTGTTCGCGCGGTTCATCGAGGTGCTCTGCGTCCCGTCGGGCGCCGTGCTCGGCCACACGCCCGACGCCAAGCACCTGCTGGAGGACCTGGCGGCGTTCCAGCCGACGTTCATCCTCGCGGTGCCCCGGGTGTTCGAGAAGGTCTACAACTCGGCCGAGCAGAAGGCCGGCTCGGGCACGACGCTGAAGGTCTTCCGGTGGGCCGCCAAGGCCGCCGAGGACTGGTCGCGCGCCCTCGACGGCTCCGGCCCGGGCCCGGCCCTGCGCGCCCGGCACGCGCTCGCCGGACGGCTCGTGCACAAGAAGCTGCGCGCCGCGCTGGGCGGCCGGGCGCAGTACGCCATCTCGGGCGGTGCCCCGCTGGGTGAGCGGCTCGGGCACTTCTACCGGGGCATCGGCGTCGAGGTGCTCGAGGGCTACGGCCTCACCGAGACCACCGCGCCCACCGCCGTCAACCGGCCCGGTGCCACCAAGGTGGGCACCGTCGGCCCGGCGTTCCCCGGTACGGCGCTGCGGGTGGACGACGAGGGCCAGGTCTTCGTCTCCGGCCCCCACGTGTTCCGCGGCTACCGGCACGACGCCGAGGCCACGGCRGAGGCCCTGGTCGACGGCTGGTTCCGCACCGGCGACGTCGGCACGCTCGACGACGACGGCTACCTCAAGATCACCGGCCGCACCAAGGAGATCATCGTCACCGCCGGCGGCAAGAACGTCGCGCCCGCGGTGCTCGAGGACCGGCTGCGCGGCCACCCGCTCGTCAGCCAGGTCGTCGTCGTCGGCGACCAGCGGCCGTTCATCGGCGCCCTGGTCACCCTCGACGCCGAGATGCTCCCGGGGTGGCTGGCGAACCACGGGATGCCGGCGATGTCCGTCGACGAGGCCGCCGCCGACCCGGCCGTGCTCGAGGCCCTCGACCGCGCCGCCGACCGCGCCAACGAGGCCGTCTCGCGCGCCGAGTCCATCCGCAAGCTCCGCGTGCTCACCACCGACCTCACCGAGGCGAACGGCTACCTCACGCCCTCCCTCAAGGTGAAGCGCGCCCAGGTGCTCAAGGACTTCGCCGCGGACATCGACACCCTCTACGAGGACACCCGCCCCACCGACTGACCCCAACGTCCGCGCAACTACGCGCTCCCACCCGTACCTGCGCGGACGTCGCGGCTCCCCACTGCGCAACGTCCGCGCAGCTACGCCCCCGAGGACGTAGTTGCGCGGACGTTGCGGGTCGTCACACCACCGTGCGCAGGCGGGCCTGGTCGGCAGACTGGGTGGGGACCGCCTCGCTCGGCGTGGAGTCGTCGGTCCAGCGCAGGAGCGCGCCGATGCCGTCCACCAGGTCGACGGTGCCGTCCTCGGCGAACGTCAGACCCGCGTCCTGCCCGAGGGCGGCGCGGACGAGCGCCACGTTGGCCTCCATCTCGCGCGCCTCGCCCGTCACGCCGATGGCGATGAGGTCCGCCTTGCTCGACGCGATCTGCAGGGGCTCCGGCCCGACCCACAGGGTCCGGTCGGCCAGCCCGGTCGTCGAGCCGTCGACGTGCAGCACCAGCTCGGCCACCTGGCCCCGCCGCAGCACCTCGATCACGTCGTCGAGGGCGGTCACGGCACCGTCGCCGCGGCCCTGCGCCTCGCGGAACCGGTCGAGCACGGACTCTCGACGGCGGGCACGGAACTGCGCCAGCGTGTCGACCACGCGGGCGTCGAACGCGCCCTGGTTGACGCCCTCGCCCCGCGCCCCCCCGGGCACCTCCACGACGAGCTCGCGCGCCTGCTGCCCGAGCTCCTCGCACACCATCTTGGTCGCGCGCATGTCCCCGGTGATGAGCACCAGGTCGGGGCTGCGCTCGGCCACGCGCTTGTCCAGCACCGCGGCGACGGCCTCGGCGTTCCGCTCCCAGGAGTCCTCCGCGCGCGTCTGGCTGCGCCGGTCCAGTCCTCCCTCGCGCGTCTTGTGCACGTCGTCGTGCCCGCCCTCGACCGTCTCGGTCTCCGGTCCCCCCTCCGTCCGGACGGTGCCTCCTGCCGCCCAGATCAGGTCCGCGCCGTTGCGGTCCACCCGCACGAGCAGGTAGGTCACGGTCTCGTCGGCGGCCCGMACCGCCGGCAGGAGCGCCGGCGCCGGCCCGAACACGGCGTGGGACTGCGCCGGCGGCTCGGACAGCACGCGGTCGACGACCACGCCCTGGGCATCGGCGACGACGACCCGGCCGTGCGGACCCCGCACGCCGGTGGGGACGGAGACGACGTCGGCGATGTCGTCCAGCACCCCCGCGGGCGCACCGTCGCGCTCGAGGGCGCGGCGGACGGCCTTCCACCGCTCCAGAGCCTCCGCATCCCCCGTCGCCCCGGCGCGCGTGGCGTCGAGGTAGACGGTCGTGAACGGCGACGGACGGCCGAGCAGCGGCTTGAGCCAGTGCAGGTCCATGGGCAGCACCTCCGGGATCGACGATCCCCGGCGACCGCGGGCGCGCTGAGCCCCCCGTGCAGCCCGCCGGAGCTGACCCTCCTACCTTCCGCCCCTCGGGGACGGCGCGCCACCCCCCACGGTCAGTCCTTGCGGGCGCGGTCCTGCGCGATCTCCTCGTGGTGCCGGATGACCTCCTCGACGATGAACGCGAGGAACTTCTCGGCGAACACCGGGTCGAGCTCGGCCGTGTGCGCCAGCTCGCGCAGCCGCGCGACCTGCTGCTCCTCGCGCCCCGGGTCCGACGGCGGCAGGCCGCGCTCGGCCTTGAGCACGCCGACCTGCTGGGTGGCCTTGAACCGCTCCGCCAGCAGGTACACCAGGGCCGCGTCGATGTTGTCGATGCTGCCGCGCAGGCGGGCCAGCTCGGCGGGGATCGGGGTCGGCAGGTCGCTCACGGACGCGATCCTAGGCCGCGACTCGCAGGGGTCAGGCGCTCTTCTCGCGGGGCGGGCGCTTCTCCTGCACCGTGTCGCGCGGGATCAGCGTCGGGTTGACGTTCTCGAGCACGACCTCGCGCGTGATGACCACCCGGGCGACGTCGTCGCGGCTGGGCACCTCGAACATCACCTGCTGGAGGACCTCCTCCATGATGGCCCGCAGGCCGCGCGCGCCGGTGCCGCGCAGCAGCGCCTGGTCGGCGATGGAGGCGACCGCCTCGTCGTCGAACTCGAGCTCGACGCCGTCGATCTGGAACATCCGCTGGTACTGCTTGACCAGCGCGTTCTTGGGCTCCGTGAGGATCCGCACGAGCGCGTCCTGGTCGAGCCGGGAGACCGCGGCGACGACGGGGAGCCGGCCGATGAACTCGGGGATCAGGCCGTACTTCTGCAGGTCCTCGGGGCGCACCTCGGAGAACAGGTCGCCCTCGTCGACGGTGTCGAGCAGCGGGGCCCCGAAGCCGACGACACGCTTGCGCGCGCGGGCCGCGATGATGTCGTCCAGGCCGGAGAAGGCGCCCGCCACGATGAACAGCACATTCGTCGTGTCGATCTGGATGAACTCCTGGTGCGGGTGCTTGCGCCCACCCTGCGGCGGGACCGAGGCGGTGGTGCCCTCGATGATCTTCAGCAGCGCCTGCTGCACGCCCTCACCGGAGACGTCGCGCGTGATCGACGGGTTCTCGCTCTTGCGGGCGATCTTGTCGATCTCGTCGATGTAGATGATGCCCGACTCGGCCTTCTTGACGTCGTAGTCGGCGGCCTGGATGAGCTTGAGGAGGATGTTCTCCACGTCCTCGCCCACGTAGCCCGCCTCGGTGAGGGCCGTGGCGTCCGCGATGGCGAACGGGACGTTGAGCATGCGTGCCAGGGTCTGCGCGAGGTACGTCTTGCCGGTGCCCGTCGGGCCGACCAGCAGGATGTTCGACTTCGCGATCTCGATGTGGTCGTCCGTCGTGGACGTCCGCGTCTCACCGGCCTGGACACGCTTGTAGTGGTTGTACACCGCGACCGCGAGGGCCCGCTTCGCGGACTCCTGGCCGATGATGTACTGCTCCAGGAACTCGAAGATCTCCTTGGGCTTGGGCAGCTCGACCAGCCCGACCTCGGTGGCCTCCGCCAGCTCTTCCTCGATGATCTCGTTGCAGAGCTCGATGCACTCGTCGCAGATGTAGACGCCAGGCCCGGCGATGAGCTTCTTGACCTGCTTCTGCGACTTGCCGCAGAACGAACACTTGAGGAGATCGGCCCCGTCCCCGATACGAGCCACGTCGGTCCCCTTCCTCAGTGTCGCCCTCCGCCCGTCGGGCGGTGCGTCGTTCGTGCGTCACCCGTGGGGCGCGCGTCCTCCCCCATTGCACACCACCGCGGGCGTGATGTCAGCCGTACACACGCCGAGCGTCAGCACCCAGTGTCACGGGCGTCACCTGTTCGGCGTCCGTCGGCCGGGTCCGCTCGCGCGGACCCGGCCTCGGCGTCCTTACGGCTTGGGCTGGACCGTCGTCGGGACGACGCCCTTGCGGCTGGCCAGCACCTGGTCGACGATCCCGTACTCCAGCGCCTGCTGGGCCGTGAGGATCTTGTCGCGCTCGATGTCCTTGCGGACCAGCTCGATGTCCCGCCCGGTGTGGTGCGCGATGGTCAGCTCGAGCCACTCGCGCATCCGGATCAGCTCGTTGGCGTGGATCTCGATGTCGGACGCCTGAGCGTAGCCGCCACCCTCCATCGCCGGCTGGTGGATGAGCACGCGCGCGTTGGGCAGCGCCAGGCGCTTGCCCGGCGAGCCCGCTGCGAGCAGCACCGCCGCTGCCGACGCCGCCTGCCCGAGGCAGACCGTCTGGATGTGCGGCTTGATGTACTGCATCGTGTCGTAGATCGCCGTGAGCGCCGTGAACGAGCCGCCGGGCGAGTTGATGTACAGGATGATGTCGCGGTCCGGGTCGGTGCTCTCCAGCACCAGCAGCTGGGCCATGACGTCGTCGGCCGAGGCGTCGTCCACCTGCACGCCGAGGAAGATGATGCGGTCCTCGAACAGCTTGGTGTACGGGTCCTGGCGCTTGAAGCCGTAGGCCGTGCGCTCCTCGAACTGGGGCAGCACGTACCGGCTGGCGGGCGACGACGGAGCGAGTCCGCCGGGGCCGGCCAGCATCCCGGCACGGGCCATGAACTGGGATTCGATGCTCACGAGCTTCTCCTCAAGATGAAGGGTGGTCGACCGGCGCTGCCGTCAGGCCGTGCCGCCGCCGCCGGCGACCGAGTCCGCCTTGGTGACGACCTTGTCCACGAACCCGTACTCCAGCGCCTCCGGGGCGGTGAACCACCGGTCGCGGTCGGCGTCGGCGTTGATCTGGTCCACGGACTTGCCGGTCTGCGCAGCGGTCAGCTCAGCCAGCACGGTCTTCATGTGGAGGATCAGCTGGGCGTTGATCCGCACGTCCGTCGCGGTGCCGCCGATGCCGCCCGAGGGCTGGTGCATCATCACGCGGGCGTGGGGCAGCGCGTACCGCTTGCCCTGCGCGCCCGACGAGAGCAGGAACTGCCCCATCGAGGCGGCCATGCCCATCGCGATCGTGGCGACGTCCGGCTGGATGTACTGCATGGTGTCGTAGATCGCCATGCCCGCGGTGATCGAGCCACCGGGTGAGTTGATGTAGAGCCAGATGTCCTTGTCCGGGTCCTCCGCGGCCAGCAGCATCATCTGCGCGCAGATGGCGTTGGCGTTCTCGTCGCGCACCTCGGAGCCGAGCCAGATGATGCGCTCGCGGAGCAGTCGGTTGTAGATGGAGTCATTGAGGCCGAAGGCCGGGCCGTCTGCCCGGGCCATCATCGGCACTAGCTCGTTCACGAAGGCTCCCTCGTCTGACGGTGACGTCTGTCCTGCACCGCACGGACCTTCCCTGTCGGGGTCCCGTGCGATGCAGTGACCCTAACGCGCAGCCACACCCGCCCATGTCCCGCCGCCGTGCGTTTTCGCTGACGGCAGAGCCGGGCGCCGCCGACCCGCCAGGACGGCGAAGGCCCCGCACCACGGGTGGGTGCGGGGCCTTCGCGACGAGCTCGGCGGGTCAGGCCTTCGCGTCCTCGACCGTCTCGGCGTCGTCGAGCACCGAGATGTCCGCGGCGGCGTCGCCGGTGGTCGCGGAAGCGGCGTCGGCGGCCTCCGCTGCGTCCGCCTCGTCCTCGGCGTCCGAGCCGATGAACTCGCTCAGGTCGACGGCCTGGCCGGCGTTGTCGGTGACGGCCACGCGACGCAGCGCGACGGCGAGCGCCTTCGAGCGAGCGACCTCGGCGACCATGGTGGGGATCTGGCCCTGCTGGTCGATGGTCTGGATGAAGGTGTTCGGGTCCATGCCGTACTGGCGCGACGCGTTCACCAGGTAGTCGAGCAGCTCGTTCTGGCTGACCTTGATCTCGAGCTGCTCGGCGAGCGTGTCCAGGAGGATCTGGTTGCGCAGCGCGGTGGTGGCCTGCTCGCCCACCTCGGCGCGGTGCTCGTCGTCCTCGAGCCGGCCCTCGCCCTCGAGGTGACGGTGCACCTCGGCCTCGACGACGCCGCTCGGGACCGGGATCTCGGTGCCGGCCAGCAGCTGCTCGAGCAGCAGGTCGCGGGCCTGGACCGCCTGGTTCGAGATCTTGATGCGCGACGCCTGCTCGCGCAGGTCCGCCGTCAGCTCCTCCAGCGTGTCGAACTCGCTGGCCAGCTGCGCGAAGTCGTCGTCGGCGTCGGGGAGCTGGCGCTCCTTGACGGTCGTGGCGGTGACGGCGACGAGCGCGGTCTCGCCGGCGTGGTCGCCGCCCGCGAGCGCGGTCTCGAACGTGGTGGACTCGCCGGCCGACAGGCCCGTGAGCGCCTCGTCGAGACCCTCGAGCATGTTGCCGGAGCCGATCTGGTAGCTCACGCCGGAGACGTTGTCGACCTGCTCGTCGCCGATCGTGGCGGTGAGGTCGATGACGACGAAGTCGCCCTCGGCGGCCGGGCGGTCGACGCCGACCAGCGTGCCGAAGCGCTCGCGCAGCGCGTCGAGACGGCCCTGGACGTCCTCGTCGGAGACCTCGACGTCGTCGACCGTGACGGCCAGGCCGTCGAGCGCGGGGACGGTGATCTCGGGACGGACCTCGACCTCGGCGGTGAAGTGGAGCTCGCCCTCCTCGCCCTTCGGCGTGGCGGTCAGGCCGGGGACCTGCGTGACCTCGACCTCGGGCTGACCCAGCGGACGCAGCTTGTTCTCGCGGACGGCCTCGGCGTAGAAGCCGGACAGCCCCTCGTTGATCGCGTGCTCGAGGACGGCCGGGCGGCCGATGCGCTGGTCGATGATGCGAGGCGGCACCTTGCCCTTGCGGAAGCCCGGGACCACGACGTCCTGGGCGATGTGCTCGTACGCGTGCTCGATGCTCGGCTTGAGCTCGTCGTACGTCACCTCGACGGTCAGCTTGACCTTGGTGGGCTCCAGGGTCTCGACGGCGCTCTTCACTTCGATGGTCTCCAACTGATCGGGGCGGGCGCCGGCGACTCCGGCGATCTCCGTGGTGTCAGGGCCGCGCACCGTCGCACCGCCACCCTGGGGCAGGGGGCCGACGACCGCACGCTGGCGACCCTCGACCTTACGCCACGGCGGGCGGCGGTCCCAAGCCCGCAGGCTGTGGGACCGCCCACGCCGTCACCCCCTGCTCACCGACGCGCGCCCGCCAGCTCCGTGATCACGGAGACGGTGCGGGCCACGCCGTCGTGCTCGGCGTACTCGGCCGCCAGCTCACCGGCCCGACGCGCGAACGAGGGGTCGGTCAGGACCCGGCGGACGCCGTCGCGCACCGCCTGCGACGTGGTGGCGTCGGTGACCTTGTCGGTCGGGATCGTGACCCCGACGCCGGACCAGGTCACCCGGGCGCCCACCTCGGCCTTGTCCTCGGTGCGCCCCGCGACGACGAGCGGGACCCCGGCCGCGAGCGCCTGCTGCACCCCGCCGAACCCGCCGTTGGTGACCATGACATCCACGAGCGGCAGCAGCCGGTCGAACGGGACGAAGGGCGTCGCCCGGACGTTCGCGGCGTAGCCGACGTCCTCGGTCGTCGCGACGACGAGCACGTCCTCGTCGGCCAGCGCGTCGATCGCGGGCCACAGCAGCCGCTCGGGGTCGGTGGCGACCGTGCCCTGCGTGACGAGCACGACCGGGCGACCGACGGCGCGCGCCTCGAGCACGTCGTCCCACCAGGCCGGCGGGGTGAACCGGTCGATGCCCGCGGGCAGGTACGGCCCGACGAGCTCGACGTTGGCGGGCAGGTCGCTGCGGGGGTACTCGAAGGACGGCACCGATGTGTGCAGGACGCGCGTGACGGCCGTCTGGGACCAGTTGAAGAAGAAGCCCTCGGGCACCGGCTCGCCGTACTCGGTGACGACGCGCTCCGCGGCCTTCTGCACCTCGCGGAACACCACCCTGCGCGTGAACCAGTCGAGCAGGGCGTACCGGAGGCCGTCGAGCCCGGTGCGCGGCGGCTGGAGGCCGAGGCCGAAGGGCGCGGTGTCCTTGCTCGAGATCGCCAGCGGCGACACGGAGAAGAGCACGGACGGCACGTCGTGCTTGCGGGCCGCGATCCCGCCGGCCAGGAACGCGTTGTCCATGACGATGACGTCGGGCCGCTCGGCGGCGACGAGGCCGTCGATGTCGGCCAGGAAGCCGGGCACGGTCGCGACGAAGTGGTGCAGCACGTCCCACTGCAGCCGCTTGATGCCGGGGGCCGGGGCGCCGTGCTCCATAGACCACGCGTCGAGCTCGGCGTCGTCGAGGTCTCGGCCCTGCACGATCGGTGCGTGCTTGGCGCCGGTCGCCGCGACCGCCTGCGCGAACTTGCGGCCGGTGTAGACGACGACCTCGTGGCCCTCGTCGACGAGGGCACGAGCCAGGGGCAGCGCGGGTCGCACGTGTCCGGTGACGGGCGAGAGGGTGAACAAGATCCTGCTCATGGTGGGGGTCTCCCAGGGTGTCGGGGCATGTCCCGAACAAGACCCTGGGCGATTCGCCCTGATACATCCCCCGTCAGGACCGCCTGAGCAACCTGTCCCGCAGGCGCTCGCGCCGCTCGGCAAACCGGTTCCACACCGTCTTCTGGAAGACCAGCGTGAGCCAGCCCGCCAGCGCCATGCCGACGACGTTGACCCCGAGCTGCAGGGCGCTCCCCCGGACCTCGGCCATCTGCCCGAACGCCAGGCCGAGCGCGACGTTGCCCGCGGCCGGCACGGTGGTCACCGAGATGAAGACGCCGGCCAGCCCGCCCACCCGGGCGGACGTCAGGGACAGCACCCCGGCCGCTCCGGCGATGACGGCCACGATGAACGACCACTTGTCGGGGGTGTAGATGAACTCCGTCTGGGGACGCGGCGCGGTGACCTGCTCGACCGTCGCCCAGCCCAGCTGCTTGGCCACGAGCGCCGCGGCGCACGTCACGGCGATGGCGATCACGAAGCCGGCGACCAGGGTCCACAGCGCGATCCGCAGCAGATTGAACCGACGCCGGACCAGCGCCACGCCCAGCGCCGCGATGGGCCCGAACTCCGGCCCGAGGACCATGGCGCCGATGACGAGGATCTGCGAGTCGACGATGATCGCGATGCTCGCGATGAGGGTCGCGAAGCACATGAAGCTCAGGTAGGTCCAGTTGAGCTCCGAGTCGGCGTAGGCGCGTCGGGTGACGTCGATCCAGACCACGGCGTCCGCGCTGCTGCCCGGGGCGAGCTGCTCGGCGTCGTACCCGCGCTGAGACACCCACGTGTCTGCAGGCTCGATCTTCAGGGTGCCCTCGCGGTGCACGCCGAGCTCGAGGAGCTCGTCGAGGATGTCGTTGGCCGCCTCGCGCGCCACGTCGGCCAGCACGAGGTCGCCCGGGGGGATGCGCGACGCGCCGTCGAGCACCGCCAGGCTGCTCACGGCGGGCGCGCGCTCGAGCGTCGCGACGACGTCCTCCGTGAGGTGTGCCGGGCTCGAGATCCGCAGGTGGAGCACACGGCCAGTGTGTGGTCGGCGCGGCCGAGATCCCGGGAGCCGCTCCGTGACCCTGCGGTCGGGAAAAGTGTCGGGGTGGCGGGATTCGAACCCACGACCTTCCGCTCCCAAAGCGGACGCGCTACCAACCTGCGCCACACCCCGTGCGCACCCGGCAGCGGCCCTCACGGGCGACCCGGGTGCACGAGACGCCCTCCTGCACCCGGTACCCTGGGTGCCGCGGTCCGGGCTCGACGAGAGCCGGGACCAGTGCGGACGTAGCTCAATGGTAGAGCCCCAGTCTTCCAAACTGGCTACGCGGGTTCGATTCCCGTCGTCCGCTCCCCTAGACCCCGCAGATCAGACCGTGCTTACCGGGTCGTGGCCGCCGCTTCGACCAACTCATTCTCGGTTCCGATGAGGCCGACTTACGCGCATTTCGCACCGCTTCAGTTCCTGTCCGGTTCCGACCGGTCTGTGACTGGCTATCGGCGGCCGCGTGGGACCTGTGCCATACGGTCCGGAGGCACGCACTCCCCCGCAGGAGCAGGAGCGCGCCCCGGCTCCTCAACATGCGACGGCCAAGTAACACGGCCCAGCGCTGGTACCAGCAGAGTCATGGCCATTCCGTTCGTCGGCAGCGACGCCGAACGACCCATGGTTCTCGTCCCGGGTTCAGTGAGGCTCGCAACGGACGCTCGACAGCTACGACAACGCGTTCGGCCGAGGCGCTCAACTCGCTGTTCAAGGTCGACCTCGTGCGCAACGAAGGCCTGGTAGTCGAGCGGTACCCGCCGGAGGAGCGGGTGAGAGGTGACGGCCGGTACGCGCGGAGGTTTCCGCCGGACCGCGTCCACCAAACAGGAGGGGGAGACCGGCGCGGTCTCCCCCTCCTTCTTGGCTCCCAGGTCTCGGCGGCTGCCGTGCCGTCAAGCCGCCGTGATCACAAGGTTGTACGCGCCGGCGGCATTCTGCCCGTTGACCGTGACGGACACCGTCCCGTTCGTCACCGCGACAGTCTGGCTGGACACCGTCGTCGGTCCGGACACGTTCGTCGTCCGACCCGAGCCAGGCACCGACGTGATGACCACCCTGGCGTTGGCACCGAGTCCGCCAAGACCCGTGACCCGCAGGGTGTTGTTGCCCGCCTCACCGCCGAACACCACGCTGAACCGCCTGGCGCTCGAGTCGTATGACGCGACACCGTCCTGCGCGGCGGTCGGCGTGACCTTGACGACGCTGCCTGACTGGTCGGCGTACCACTTGTACATCCAGTACGACGCGGTCGGCGAACCGTTGTGGAGCAATCCGTTGAGCGTTCCCGGCTCGAACCAGAAGGCGCGCTCCGCGTCGCGAACCCCGCCACGCTCGAAGGCAGCCACGTAGTGGTTCGCCTGGGCGGGCACGTCGATCTCGTCGGGGGTGGCGTACTCGTCGATCGAGATCGGCCGCGCCGAGATCCCGAGCTCCCTCTCCAGCGCGCGGTAGGCGGCGATGTCGCCGGCGACCCGCTGCCAACCCGAGAGCTCGTGCCAGCAGATGACGTCCGGCACCGTGCCGGACGCCTTCGCTGCCATCAGGAAGGTCCGCATGCGCGAGACGTTCCACTCAGACTCACTGGGGCCGAGAATCACGGCGCTCGGGGAGTTCTGCTTCACGCGCTGGACCGTGCGGGCCCAGCCGTCCGTCCAACTCCCCGCCGATGCGGGCCAGGTCCAGTTGGGTTCGTTCCAAGGCTCCCAGGCCGCGGCGCTGGTGACCTCGGGGTGCGCGCGGAGCGTCGAGAACATGAAGTCGATGCGGCTGTTCCAGTCGTTCCAGCTCGTCCAGTTGTACGGGAAGCCGTCGAAGCTGTCCGCCATGTCGACGAGGATCTTGCCGTTGACCGACTGCACCGTCGACGCGACCTTGATGGTGTCGCCGACCGGGTTCGGCACCCCGTTCGGCCGGTGCTGCGATCCCGGCGGCGGCTGCCGGAACCAGGTCGGCTTCAGTGGTGCGACGAGTGATGCCGCAGGCGTGCTGGAATCGCTCAGGCCGTAGAGGAAGTTGGTGCCGACCCGGGTCACGGGCCGAACCGTGGTGGCGGCATCGATGACGAGGGTCGAGCCCGCGCTCGGCGTGCCGTTCTGGGTCCAGCGCTGGTTCGATTGGCCGTTGCAGGTCCAGAGGATCGCCTTGGTCCCGTTGGCGGTCGCCCCGAGATTGACGTCGAGGCACAGCCCCGACTGCTGGCCGACGAGCGATCCGTTGGACCCCCACGACCACTTCTGGTTCGCCTGACCGTTGCACGTCCAGATGAGGACCGCCGTCCCCGCCGTGGTCCCGCTGTGGTCGACGTCGAGGCACATCGTGCCGCCGAACGTCCGGAGCTCACCGGCCGACGTCAGCACCCACCCCTGGTTGCTCTGACCGTTGCAGTCCCAGATGTCGACCGCAGTCCCGGCGGTGCTGACGTTCCCTGTGACGTCGAGACACCTCCCCGAGGCAGCGCTGACCAGAGTCGGGTCGGCGGCGAACGCCGGCCCTGCGGCGACCTGCGAGACGACCGTCGCCCCCATGAGTGCCGCGAGGACCATCGCGGCCAACCGGGATCGTCGCGACCTGTCGCGATTTCCCTTGGCTGTCCCCCGGCTCCCGTGGCCCTCAGGCGCCTCGCGGGTGAGGACAGCGGCTAGTCGACGTGGCCGATCCACTGAACGTGATGACATGTGAGCTCCATTGCTCGTCGCCAGGCAGGACGATCCTGCAAACGTTGGTCATCGGATGCTAGGGCTCGAAGTGCCCACTCTGCAAACGATGGTCAAAAATGCGAGAGCCGTCCCAGCCGCTACAGCGCGACGCCGTCCGGTGCACAGCGCAGACAGGCGTAGGTCTAACTAACCGGACCACTCGCGCAATCAGGACGAAGCCGTGACTATCGTTTTCAGCGACGCCTCACCCGGCGCGCGCGCAGGGCACCGCGAACGAACTCGCGAGTGCGCCGAGGTCGATCTCCCCTCGGCGACAAAACGATTCACACCTGTACAGCAGCTTGTCGACCTGGCGAATGTGAGCGCTAACACGGCTGGCCGGCGCCTGAAGAACCCACCCGTTACAACGATGTTACGGAGGCACAACCATGACCCCTGCACGCACTCGAACCGGGCGGCGCAGCCGATTCGCCGCCCTCGCGGCGGTGACCACGATAGTGATGGGCGCGGCGATGACGGCGCTCGCACCGGCCGCGCAGGCCGCCGCCCCGCCTCTCGTGTCCGGGCAGTCCGGCCGGTGTCTGGATGTGAACGGGAACGACACGACGCCGGGCGCCGGCATCCAGATCTGGGACTGCAACGGCACTGCCGGCCAAGGCTGGACCCTGACCTCTGCCGGGGAGCTCCGTACTTTCGACGGCACCCGCTGCCTCGACGCGCTCAACTGGGGCACGACCGCCGGCACCGCACTCATCTCGTGGAACTGCACCGGCGGCGCCAACCAGCGATTCGCCCGGGGATCGAACGGCTCCCTGGTCCATCAGCAGTCGGGCCTGTGCGTCGACGTGACCGGCTCGCGCACCGTCAACGGCACGGCCGTTGCGCTGTGGACCTGCAACGGCCGCGACAACCAACGCTGGTCCGCGGCGTCGACCGCGTCCGGCTACCCGTCCCCTGGGAACATCACGGGCTCCACGTGGGCGCACGATCCCACCGTCGTCAAGCGTCCCGACGGCACCTACCTCGTCGCCACCACGGGGCGTGGAATCCCCCTCAAGACGTCGTCGAACCGCACGTCGTGGAGCGACGCCGGAGCGGCGTTCCCGAACGGCGCACCGTGGACCGTGGCCTACACCACCGGCGACCTGTGGGCGCCTGACCTGTCCTACCGAAACGGCCAGTACTACCTGTATTACGCCGCCTCAGCCTTCGGCAGCACCAACTCCGGCATCTACCTGGCCACGAGCACCAGCGGCAACGCCGGCACCTGGACCAACCGCGGCCTGGTGGTGAGCACCACCGGCTCGAGCAACTACAACGCCATCGACCCCGACCTGGTCGTCGATCAGCAAGGCCGTTGGTACCTGAGCTTCGGATCGTTCTGGTCGGGACTCAAGCTCATCGCGATCGATCCCGCGACCGGTCTGCGGTCCGGGACCTCCATGACGTCGCTCGCCTCGCGCAGCGGAGGCATCGAAGCCCCCGACATCTACTTCCACGGCGGCTACTACTACCTGTTCGCCTCGTTCGACCTGTGCTGCAAGGGCGCGCAGAGCACCTACCGGATCGCGGTCGGGCGCTCGACTTCGGTCAGCGGTCCGTACGTCGACCGGAACGGC
Source organism: Cellulomonas sp. P4_H12 (assembly GCF_056400905.1). NCBI lineage: Bacteria > Bacillati > Actinomycetota > Actinomycetes > Micrococcales > Cellulomonadaceae > Cellulomonas > Cellulomonas sp. P4_H12. Next base: position 92,712 of record NZ_JBFUKJ010000004.1, on the reverse strand, counting down.
ACGGCGATGACCAGCGGGGGTGGCACCGAGATCCTGGCTGGGCACGGTTCGATTCACGGACCCGGGCACTCCGCGACCCTGACGGACAACGGTGAGTCGATCCTCTTCTACCACTACTACACCGACGCCGGAGACTCCCGCCTCGGCATCAACCGGCTGAGCTGGGACGCCGCCGGTTGGCCCACCGTGAGCTGACCATCGGCCGGCGAGGCGCCCGCTCCCCCCGGGAGACGGGTCGCCTCGCTGTCCGCCGAACCAGGTCGCGCACGCGAGCACGTCCGCGGCGCGCGTCGTCCGGACCGGACCGCATCGGCCCCAACCGAATCTTCGACACGACCGTGTCGGACCGCTGCACACTCGACGACGAGGAGCACCATGCACCCTTCATCGATCCATCTCCCGTGGCGAGCCCTGCTCGCGTTCACGCTGCTGGCCTTCGCCCTGGTCGCCATGCCGAGCAGGGCTGACGCCGCAGGCACGCAAGCCTGCGACATCTACGCGAGCGGCGGCACCCCGTGCGTCGCCGCGCACAGCACCACCCGAGCGCTCTTCGGCTCCTACAACGGCTCGCTCTACCAGGTGCGTCGTTGGTCGGACGGGGCCACGACGAACGTCGGCGTGCTGAGCGCCGGCGGCTACGCAAACGCGGCCGCCCAGGACTCGTTCTGTTCCGGCACGTACTGCACGATCGTGCGCATCTACGACCAGACGACGCGGCACAACGACCTGACGATCGCCCCCGGAGGCGGCGCCAACCCGACCGCAGACCAGGGCTCCAACGCCGCGGCACTACCCGTGACGGCGGGAGGCCACAAGGTCTACGGCGTCTACATCTCCGCCGGAAACGGGTACCGCAACAACGCCACCAACGGCGTCGCCACCGGCAGCCAGCCCGAGGGCATGTACATGGTCACGGAAGGAACCCACGTCAACAACAGGTGCTGCTTCGACTACGGCAACGCCGAGACCAACAACCTCGACACCGGCAACGGCGACATGGACGCCATCTACTTCGGCACCCTGTGCTGGTTCTCCCCCTGCGCCGGCGGCCCACGCGTGGCGGCCGACCTCGAGAACGGGCTGTTCGCCGGCGGGAACGGGTCCTGGACGGCGAACACGGGCCGGTCGACGGCGTTCGTGACCGCGATGCTCAAGAACAACGGGACGACGACGTACGCCATCAAGGACGGGAACGGGCAGTCAGGAGGGCTCGCGACCAGATACGACGGAGCGCTACCCACCCAGGCCGGCTACCGGCCGATGACCAAGCAGGGGGCGATCATCCTGGGAATCGGCGGCGACAACAGCAACGGCTCGGTGGGTTCGTTCTTCGAGGGAGTCATGACAAGCGGGTACCCGAGCGACACCACCGAGAACGCCGTGCAGGCCAACATCGTCGCCGCCGGCTACTCCAAGAACGTCACGTTCCCTTCGAACGGCGGCACGTACCGGATCACGAACCTCGCCAGTGGCAAGGTTCTTGACGCGGTGAACTGCGGCACGGCGAACGGCACCGCCGTCGACCAGTGGACGTCGCTCGGCAACACGTGCCAGCAGTGGCGGTTCAGCAACGTTGGCGCCAACAAGTGGACGATCACCAACGTCAACGCGGGCAAGGTCCTCGACGCGGTCGGCCGCGGTACCGGTCTGGGGACCGCCGTCAACCTCTGGCAGTCGCTGGGCAACACCTGCCAGCAGTGGGCGGTCATCCCGGCAGGGAACGGCCGCTACGAGCTCGTCGTCGAGAACAGTGGGATGGTGCTGGACGACGTGAACTGCGGGACCGCGAACGGGACGAAGGCGGACCTGTGGGCTTGGCTCAACAACACGTGCCAGCTCTGGTCGATCGCTCCCTGAGAGACCCGGACGAACGGCGAAGGCCCGGACCGTCTGGTCCGGGCCTTCGCCGTTCTCTAGCCCCGTGAGCGCGTGCTCACGACGGCACTACTTCGCCAGGATCGAGTTGATCTGGTCGTTGACGCCGGTCAGCGACGACGCGGGCTGCTGACCGAGGTGGATCGCCTGCAGGGCGGGAGTCACGATGTCCCCGACCTCGCCAGCGTTCACCGTGATCGGCGGCAGGAACGTCCGGCCCTCCGTGACGTAGCTGTAGAAGGCGTCGATCGGCCAACCCTTGTCCGTGAAGGCGGTCATAGCCTTGCCCGTGGACGACGGGATGGCCGGGAAGACGGTGGCAGTGGCCGCGATGACGTCCTGGCAGTCGGTCGAGCCGAGGTACTGCACCCACTTCCAGGCCTCGGCCTGGTGCTTGGAGCTCGCGCTGATCGAGTCCGCCAGACCGTTGAAGATGGAGGCTCGCTTGCCGCTGGGCCCGACGGGCGCCGCGAAGACGCCGATGTTGATGCCCTCGAGGCCGAAGAACTGGCTGGTCGCCCAGTCGCCGTTCGTGCCGATCGCGACCTTCTTGGAGCCGATCTGGGCCGGCGTCTCGTCCGTGAACTCCCCGCTCTTGGGCATGAAGCCCTTGTCGGACAGGCCGTAGTACCAGGCGATGGTCTTCTGGAACTCGGGGTCGTCGAGGTTGTAGTGGGTACCCCACGGGTTCTTGTCGAGGTAGTCCCAGCCCAGGGAGCCGGTGAAGTTGGCCCATTGCATCTGACCGGTCACGTCGTACTCCGGGTTGATGCCGATGCCGTACACGTCGACCGCGTCCTTGTCGAAGCCTGGCTCGTCACCGCGCACACCGTTCTTGTCGACCGTCAGGTGCGCCACCAGCTGCTCGAACGTGCCGCCGTCGTCCGGGTTCCACGTCAGGGCGGCCAGGTCCTCGGCGCTGTAGCCGGCGTCCTTGATCATGTCGGCGTTGTAGAAGAAGGCGGTGGTGTCCCAGTCCTTGGGCATCCCGTAGGTCTGGCCGTCCGTGAACTTCCACGGGTCGATCAGGCCCTCGGCGAAGACGGAGGTGTCGAAGTTGTCCTTGGCGATGAGGTCGTCGAGCGGGACGATCTGCTTCTGCCCCGCGAAGTCGGCGTACTTCGAGAGGTGGTCGGTGAACACGTCGGGGGCCGAGTTGCCGACGAACGACGCCGTCAGCTTGGTCCAGTAGTCGTCCCACGCGAACTGCTGGAACTCGATGGTGATGTTGGGGTTGGCCGCCGTGAAGTCGGCCGCGCACTGCTCGTAGCCGGGCTGCTGGTTCGCGTCCCAGAGCCAGTAGCTGAGCTTGACGGCCCCCGAGCTGGTCGTGTCGTCGCCGCTGCTTCCGTTGCTGCACGCCCCAAGGACGAGCAGGACCGGAACCATTCCGGCCGCAAAGAACCTGCGCTTGCGCATGGTGGAACCGCCTTCTCTTGACATCGGCACTGACGCCGAGATGGACGCCTGGGCGGGGGTGCCGCGGCGCGTGGTGGTGCTGGTCGGATCTACTTGATCCCGGTGAAGCCCACGGAGTTCACGATCTTGCGGGCGAAGACGAGGAAGAGGACGAGCATCGGCAGGGCGGCCAGGAGCGTGGCGGCCATGAGCCCCGGCCAGTCAGGTGCAGACGCGGGTGTCTGGGAGCGGAAGACGCCGAGGGCAAGCGTGAGCACCCTGGAGCGGTCGGTCTGGCTGACCAGCAGCGGCCACAGGTAGTCGTTCCAGCTGGTGATGTACGTCAGGACGGCCAGGGTCGTCACGGCGGGAGCCGCCATCGGCAGGATGATCCGGAAGAACGTCCGCACTCGTCCCGCGCCGTCGATCATCGCGGCCTCCTCGATCTCGGTGGGGATGCCGAGGAAGAACTGCCGCAGGAAGAACACCGCGAACGGCGTCATCAGCATCGTCGGCAGCGCGATCCCGGGGAGGGTGTCCAGCAGGCCGAGGTCACGCATGAGCACGAAGTTCGGCAGCAGCGTGAACACGCCAGGGATCATCAGGCCGATCAGGAACGCGCCGAACACCAGCTGGCGTCCGGGCCAGCGCAACCGGGAGAAGGCGTAGGCAGCCATGGCGGAGAAGAACACCTGACCGACCGTCACCATCGTGGCGACCACCACCGAGTGCCACAGGTAGAGCCAGAAGTCCATCGTCGCGCCCGAGCCGCCGGCGGCGAGAGCATCCTCGCGGCTGGTCAGGCCGAGAGCGCGGCGAAATCCGTCGAGGTTCAGGTGTGCCGGCAGCAGGCTCGTGGGGTCGGCGAGCAGGCCGGCGTTCGTCGACAGTGCGGTACGGAGCATCCAGTAGAAGGGGAACAGCGTCACGAGGCCGAGGACGGCCAGCACGGTCCAGCCGACGATCCGGCCGAACGGGACCTGGCGGCGTCGCCGGGCGGGGACAGCGGCGTCGGCGGCCGGCGCAGCGGCGTCAGTCCGGGGTGACATGGTGCCGGTGGTCACGGTACGCACCTCAGTTCGTGTCGGTGTCGCCGGCGCGCGACAGTCGGTACTGCACGACGGTGATGACGGACAGCACCACGAGCAGTGCGACCGACATCGCCGACGCGTAGCCGAAGTCGTAGTGGCTGAACGCGACGTTGTAGATGTAGTACTGGATGACGTTGGAGGCGTTCGCCGGGCCGCCCTGGGTGGCGACCGAGACGGTGTCGAACACCTGGAACGAGCCGATGCTCGTGACGATGAGGACCATCGCGAGGTACGGACGGAGCAGCGGGAGCGTGATGCGCCAGAACATCGCCGCCTCGCTCGCGCCGTCGACCTTCGCGGCCTCGTACACCTGAGGACTGATCGTCTGGAGCCCGGCGAACACCAGCAGCGCGGTGTACCCGACGTGACGCCAGACGTTCACCAGCGCGATCGTGGGCACGACCAGGTCGGGGTTCCCCCAGAACGACTGCCGGCCGATGCCCAGCCACTCGAGCAGCTCGTTGACGATGCCGAGCTGGTAGTCCAGCAACAGCAGCCACAGCAGCGCGGTCACCACGTTGGAGACGAGGTACGGGGTTAGGACCACCCCACGGACCCAGAGCGACTTCGTGAGCCGGTTGAGCAGGACGGCGAGCAGCAGGGCGACGACGGTCTGCACCGTGATGTTGACGACGACGTAGTAGACGGTGATCCGCATCGACGACCAGAACACGGGGTCGGCGAACATCCGCCGGTAGTTGTCCAGACCGATGAAGCTGCCGGGTTGGAACACCGAGTAGTCGGTGAAGCTCAGCCAGATGCCGCGCAGTGCCGGCCAGACAAGGAACACGCCGAACCCGATCGTGGCGGGAAGGATGAACGCGATGGCGAGCGGCAGGTCGCGCATGTTCCGCCGCCGCCGCGGCCCCGGCGCCGACGTGCCCGCGTCGGTCAGGCGTACAGAAGGCAGGACGCTCATGAGATCACCTCCGTGACGTGCAGCAGCGCAGCGTGGTCGGGATCCAAGGCCGGCATCTGCAGCCCCACGGCCATGAGTGCGGCTCCCGTCATCCGCAGGCCCGTCGCCCACCAGGCCGGGTAGATCTTGGGGTCTTGCCAGGCGCCGTCCTCGGGTCCGGCCGACGACACGTCGTAGGTGCGACCCGGGTCGAGTCCCGGAAGCACCAGCCGTCCAGGGGGCCAGGTCGCGGGGCGCCCCAGGACGACGACCGCGTAGAGAGCCTCCGCGCGAGACGGCGCGACCACCCCGTGCAGCCAGACGTCCTCGGCGAGGTCGGCCCGCACGGTCGTGCCGCTGTGGACGAGTGGCCGGATCTGCTTGCCGAACTCGATCCACGCGGCCAGCTCCGCGAGCTCGTCCTCGCTCGCAGCAGTCAGGTCCCACTCGATGCCTAGGTGCCCGAACACGGCGGTCGCGGCCCGGAAGGACAGGTCGTGGGTCCGGCCGGTGGTGTGCGCCCTGGGTGCGCCCACGTGCGCGCCGACCAGCTCGGGAGGGACCAGTTGCGCGGTCCACCGCTGAATGCGCTGACGCTCGTGCGCGTCGATGCAGTCGCTGGCCCACACCCGGTCGGTCCGCTGCAGGATCTCGAGGTCGACCCGAGACCCGCCTGACGAGCACGACTCGATCTCGAGCCCAGGGCACTCGACCCGGACCTGATCGAGCAACGCGTACACGGCCAGCGTCTGGTCGTGCACGCTCGCCCGACCGGTCCTGGTGCTGCCGGCATCGACGAGGTCGCGGTTGTGGTCCCACTTGATGTAGTCCACGCCGCACTCGCGCACGAGTGCCACGAGGCGCTCGCGCAGGTAGGCGGCCGCCTCGGGGTTGGCGACGTCGAGGACCTGCTGGTGCCGAGCCGGCACGGGGAGGCGCCCCGGCACGCGGAGAACCCAGTCTGGGTGCGCTCTGAACAGGTCGGAGTCGGGGTTGACCATCTCCGGCTCGAACCACAGGCCGAACTCCATGCCCAGGGAGTGCACGTGCTCCGAGAGCGCCGAGAGCCCCTCGGGCCACTGCTGCTCGTCGACGAACCAGTCCCCCAACCCGGTGCGGTCGTGCCGTCGTCCGCGGAACCAGCCGTCGTCCAGCACGAACCGCTCGACGCCCACCTTGGCGCTCAGCTCGGCGAGGATGTGCACGCGCTGGGGGTCGTGGTCGAAGTACACGGCCTCCCAGACGTTGAAGGTCACGGGCCGCGGCGTACGCGGGTGCGCCGGACGGTCTCGCAGAAGGGCGTGGAAGCGGTGAGCGAGCTCATCCATCCCGTCGCCGTACGACCCGTAGAGCCACGGGCTCGTGTAGGTCTCGCCCAGGCCCAGCTGCACCTCGCCAGGCAGCAGGAGCTCGCCGCCACCGAGCAGTCGCTCGCCGGTGAACACCCGCTCGGCGAAGGTCCGGTGGTTCCCGCTCCACGCCACGTGCACGCCCCAGACCTGGCCCGCGCGGAAGCCGAAGCCTTGCGGCCCGGCCACCATGACGAGCGCGGCATCGGCGCCAGTGCGCCCGTGGCGGCCCTCGCGCAGGTGGGTGCCGACGCCGAACGGGCGGCGCTGCGGCATCCGCTCCGTGGCCCACCGGCCAGCCAGGTCGAGGACCTCGGTCGCGACGGGGGGAACGGGGAGCGCCAGCGACACCTCGTCCACCACGTAGGGCTCGTCGAGCATGTTGGTCACGGCGGCGCGTGCGCGCAGGACGCCCTGCTCGGACAGCTCGACCTCGAGGCGCAGGTGCAGGTTCTCGTCCTCGTCTCGCGCATCGACGACGACGACCCCGCCGGCCAGGCGGTTGGCGCTGCTGTCCGCGAGGGCGCAGGTGCCCACGGCCATCGACCCCTCGGCGACCGACGCGCTCACCGCAACCACGGTGAACCGCGGAGACCAGGACCGACCCTCCCTGTGCCCGCTCACACCCGGGGTGCCGGTCCACCCGGTCCACGGTTCGGGAACGATCGCGACCGGCGACGGGCTGTCGACACCGTTGCTCGCGTTCGGGGCACCGGCCGCGTGGATGATCTCGTCAAGCTCGCCCGAGCTCACCGGGCCCAGGTCCGCGCCCCAGTGCCACACGACCGGGAGCCGGCCGTCCTCGTTGCACAGGACCAGGCTGACGCCCTCCGCCCGCAGATGGACCGCAGCGCGAGCGCTTACTTCGGACACACGACACTCCCTCGTCTCTGTGTGCCCGACCCGGGTCCGTTCCCGTGCGGGCAGGACTATGAAAACGATGATCAGAGCGGAAAGCAAGCATTCTGATCATCGTTTGCATAACGAGTGCGTAACGGCGGCCCGCCTTGCGCCGGTTTGCCCGCGGCACACTCTTGAACCCAGGTCCGCCGAGACGCCTCGTCGCGCAACACAGGTGCCGGGCGTCAGCGGGCGCCGCGCGGAGGACCGGAACTCTCGCGGACGACGAGCCGTGGTCGGGCCGACGAGGTCCGCGGTGCCGACCCTGTCGAGACGAGGGTGTCGAGCAGCCCGAACACCCGGCGGCCCAGATCGACGAAGTCTTGATGCACCGTCGTCAGCGCGGGCATCCACATCGCCGCCAGCGGCTGATCGTCGAATCCGACGACGCTGACGTCCTCGGGCACCCGTCGGCCCACCTCGTTGAGTGCCCGCACCAAACCGATGGCGAGCTCGTCGTTGCCGCACAGGACCGCCGTGACCGTCTCGTCCTCCGCCAGCACCCGACCGACCTCGTACCCAGACACCGGGTCATAGGCCGCGGCAACCGGCTCGTTCAGCGGCGCCCCGGCGTCGACGATCGCCTGCCGCCAGCCCAAGGCACGCCCCGTGCGGGCATCGGTCTGCGGGATCGCCAGGTAGTGCACCGTCTCGTGTCCCAGGCCGAGCAGATACTCCGTGGCCTCGCGTGCAGCCACCCTGTCGTCGAGGTACGCGTGTGGGTGCGGGCTGCGCGTCTGGCCGGCCGCTGCCGCCGCGACGATCGGCACACCCGGCGACAGGGACCGTGAGATCGCCACGCCGACCGGGTCGAACTCGATCACGACGAGCCCCGCCACGGTCTGGCCCAGCAGGAGGTCGACGGCGGCGTCGATGTCCGCCTGCTCACCGGACTCGACGACCGCGATCAGCACGAGGTACCCAGACTCGCGGGCCGCCTCCTGGATGCCTTGAAGCGTTCGCGAGTACCCGTACCGCACGGTGTTGAAGGTGATGACACCGATCATCGACCGCTGTCCCAGCTTCAGTGCTCGTGCGGCGGCGTTCGGTCGGTAGCCCAGTCGCTCGATCGCCGCGTGTACCCGCTCCCGCTTGGCGGTGCTGACCGGCACGTTGCCGCTGAGAACACGCGAGACCGTCGGAACTGACACGCCGGCCTCTCGCGCGACATCCGAGAGCAGCGCGGGTCGACGAAGGGGTGGCTCCACGTCCGGAGAGTATCTCGACCATGATCGCTGATTGCGCATCGAACTCGGCAAGGCCGAGCGAGGTCCCCCAACCAGGAGGTCCTGCATGAGACACCAGGTCCGGGCACGCAATGGCTGTCCAGATGGAACGCGACGTGCCAGCACGCCCGCTTCTACCCTTCGCGCGTCTCGTCAAGGTGCCACCCCGGTGGAACTCGCACGTCGACCTCGACGCCCCTCGGGGCGCTCAACGTCACGGTCCCGTGAGTCCCGGCGACTCGGTGCCAAGCGACCTCTAGCCGGCCCCGCGGAGACTCGAACGTCACGGACGCGTCGTTGACGCCAGTCACTGGGACCGGAGCGACGACGACACGATTCCAGCCGACACCATCGGGCGCCTGTCGCAATCCGGCCACGTCACCGATGAGCCACGCGTCGATCATGCCCAGCATGAAGTGGTTCTGCGACGCGACCCCGTGAGAGGCGTCGGGCCCGGCCCAGGACTCCGTGAGTGCGGTCGCTCCGGACGCGATCTGATAGCCGTATCCGGCAGCGTCGCTGCGGCTGAGGGTCCGGAGGAGAAGATCGGCGTCGCCGTGGTCGGTCAAAGCGCGAATGAACCACGGCAGCGCGATCTCACCGACGGTGATGGCGCCATCGGCCGCGTCGATGGCAGCCCGCAGACCAGCCACGCAGTGCTCACGTTCTTCGGCCGATGCGAACGGGTCGGACCACCCGAGCGCCCAGCTGCCCTGACTGCCCGACCCCCACGTCCCATCCTTGTGCATGAACGCCGATCGCATCGCAGTCCACGTGCGTTGGGCATCTTGACCAAACGCCGCGGCTCGCGCGTGATCGCCGAGCGCAGCGGCTGACCGACTTGCAGTCAGGAAGGCGGCGGCCAGCCCGTGTGTCGCGACCAGGGACCGCGGAGTGGTGTCGTCGAGCTCGATCCAGTCTCCGAGGCCGAAGTTGAGGAGGCCGTCCTTGCTTCGGCTGCGCAGATAGTCCAGGTACCGGAGCGCAGCCGGATACGCACGTCGCAGCGGAGCGACGGCGCCGTAGTGGCGGTACAGCTGCCAAGGCAGCTCGACGATCGCGCGGCCCCAGTTGGGGTCGTCCCGGAACGCGAGCCGGTCGCCCTTCCACGGGAAGGTATCGAAGACGACGAGCTCAGGAACCGTGCTCGGGACCAGCCCCGAGGATTCTTGGGCGTGGATCAAGTGCTCGACGGTGTCGGCGAGGTGAGCTTCGACGTCCCAGTTCATGGCCAGCGTCTCGAAACAGAGGTACAGCTGGTCGAGCCATCCCAGCTTCTCGCGGTGAGGGCAGTCGGTGAACACGCTGTACATGTTCGACTGGACCGCGCGGTCGATGATCTGGTGCAGCCGGCCGAGGAACGGGTCGCTCGAGGCGAACGACCCGACCCGCTCGTTGGCGACGCGAAGAACGTCGAAGGTTGTCGTGCCGTCGGGCGCGGACGGGTCCAGACCCTCGACGTGCAGGTATCGACCGCCGTGATAGGTGAACTCCGGTGCGAAGTGCTCAGGACGACCATGTGCGACGAACGAGTCGAAGATCGGACTGCCCGTGGAGCGCTGGTCGACGGCACCGTGCTCGTCGAGGAGTTCCGACGGGTGCATCCGCACCGTCACGCCCATCGGAACGTCGCCCACGTCGACCACCGGCCGACCGGCGCTGTTGACGCCGAAGTCGACAACTCGCGATCCGTCCGCTCGCCGGTCCACAGCCACCGGCTCGAGCGACTCCATCTGCAGGATGGGCGGCGTGCCGCGCCATCGCGGAGGGGCGGCACGGTCCACCGGAACTACATCGACCCACGACCCGGTCTCGGTTCGCCGGTCCTCGCCGCCGTACCAGTGGCTGAGCGCCGTCAACCCGAGCCGGGTGCCCCAGCCGGGGCCGGTCGCCGCGATGGGGGTCGGCGAGTCGGTGTACAGCGCGGCGAGAAGGACGGGCGGATGCGCTGACGTCGTGAACTTGGAGTAGCGGTCCGGCAGGTCGGCGACGTACCCGATTCCTGTCCCGACCTCGATGTGCAGCTCGTTGCTCCCCGGCCGCAGCAGGTCGGACACGTCCCACACGACGGCCGGCGTCTGTGAGGCCAGCTGCGCGTAACCGGGCGCGAGGTGTTCCTCGCTGACCCTCGTGCCGTTCAGGTGGGCGACGGCGATCCCTGGGGTCGCGACTGCAAGCCGGGCGCGCTGCGGGTTGCCGCAGAATTCGAAGGTGTGCCGAAACTCCGGCGCCCCGGCCGGCAGCTGGCCCCCGGAGTCAACCCAGTCGGGGTGGGAGACGAAGGTGGCGTCGTCTGCCAGCGTCCATGGCGGCGTCTCGATGCTGGCCTCGCGACTCCACGTGGTGAGTGCGCCGCGGCGAGCGCCAACCCGCCAGCTCACCTGATCGCGTGCTGCCATGGGCGGAAGCGGCCAGGCGATTCGAGTGCTGGTTCCTGGACTGACGAAGGTGGTCTCTCGCTCCCTCCCGTCGATCGAGATCGACACCAGCTCGATCACATAGTCGTCGGCCTCGACGCCCGCCGGTGACCAGCTGAGATCCGGTTCTGGGACGGGCACACCGACCGGGTCTCGCAGTCCCGACGCCCTCAGGCGGCTCGGGCCGGTCACGGGATCACGGTCCATGTCAGTCGTTCTTCACAGGTGATCGAGTCGAGGCTGAGGAGATCACCGTCGACGGCGCGGCGGGTCGCCTGGGCGTCGCGGCTCAGGCCGATCGGGTTGTCGGGGTGCAGCGGCACGATGGTCACGGTGATTGCCGACGTCGGGTCTTCGCCGAGGCGCAGGGTCCGCAGATCGACCCGCCATGGGGTGCCGTCCCAGAACCGATCAGCGACGACCGTTCCGCCCACCTCCAGAGCCGCGACGTCGCCCTGCCAGACAATCTCGATGACGCCGTCCGCTGCCTCAGCTGTAGCCCAGTCGGGCAGCTTGGCTTCCCAACGGGCACCTCGGAGGCGGATATCCTCGATCTTCGGGGCTGCTGGTCGGGCCGCTGAGCCTCCGTAGCCGACCGGGGCGGGAGGTGCCGCCTGGACGCGGCTCGCGTTGCACCGGACGAGGCGCGGGGTCGGTCGCGGCTGTGACGTCCTGACGAATGAGGCGGCGAGCGGATCCCATGCCTCGGCGAGGGCACCGTCGACAGTCGTTCGTGCGACCAGCTCGCCCGTCGCGCTCACCCACAGGTCATCTGCCGTGGTGACGAGCAGCCGACCCCCGTCTCGAGCCTCCATGGCCCACGTGCGCAAGGCGCGCTCGTGCTCGAGAACGAGAATGTGGAGCTCCTCCGTCGCTGACCGAGCCGTGAACAGGCCCCAGTCCTGGACCTCCAAGTTCCACACTTCCCCCTCAGCAGTCAGCGGCTGCCCATTCCTGGTGACGACGACCGGCTCGTCGAACTGCACCTTGGTCGGGATGCCGGCGTCGCTCCGCAGGACGAAGGTCGTCGTCGGCCCGTCAAGTGTTGTCAACGCCGTCCCGGTCGCCCAACGCACCCGAGGTGCGCGCTCGAGCTGCAGCCGGACCGGCCACCGCGCCTGGGTGCCGGCCGGAATCATCACCGGGGCGTCGGGGAACTCGACGGTCGCCCCACCGGCTTCGACCGCGAAGCGTGTCGGTGCCGCGGCGGATACGGGCCGATTGGGCTGGTGCTGACTGATGAAGACGAACCCGGACCGCTCATCGCAGCGCCACGCCCAGCGCAGGCTGGTGTCGTCGTCCAGATCGGAACCCGGAACCTCGGGGATCGAAGACGACATCGGTGCCAAGCGCTCGCCAAAGGCAGCGAGGAAGGTGTGCTGGTCGCGAAGCAGGTCGAACGCGGGCGTCCGGGTGCCGCAGGCGCCGATGGGTGCGTGGAAGTCGTAGTCGAACGGCGGCAGGTCGTTGGGGTAGCCAGTGGCCAACGACTCCTGCAGGTCCGGCCCCTGCCAGGCATTGCTGCCGCCCGCGAACATGTAGTACCCCTGCCACACCGAGCCGTTGCCCAGCTTGACCTGGCCGATCGCGGCGACGTCCCGTGCCGCCAGGACCGGCCGCCGGTGATAGGCGGTCGCCATGCCCCCGCCGAGCTCGCATGTGGCGGCCGGTCGCCGGACGGCTGGCGGGCTGGAAGTGGCTGACGTGCGCAGGTCTGCGCCGATGCCTGGGTCGTCCCAGACGTGGCTGAAGAAGTAGTGGCTCTGGAACGTGGAGTCCCACGGTGCATCTGCATCAACCCAGAAGCCGTCCCCATAGCCGCCGAACAGCGGCAGCACGGTGTCGGGAAGCTGTGCGCTCCCCCATCCTGTCGAGGTCCAGATCGGCGACTGGATGCCGGCGTCCTTGGCGAGTGCGATGAGGCGAGCGATGTGGTCAGGCTGGTCGTAGAGCTCGTTTTCGATCTGGACGGCGACAATCGGGCCACCTACGCGAACGCGGGAGCCGAGGTGGTCGCCGACAGCGCCAAACCAGCCGGCCACGAGGCGCAGGTAATCCTGGTCGTTCGTCCTGTGCGCGACCGCCAGCTGCTGCACCCAGTCGGGGAAGCCACCGTTCCGAACCTCGCCGTGGCACCACGGCCCGACCCGCAGCACGACATCGAGACCGATCGCCTCCGCCAGGTCGACGAAGGCCCCGAGGTCGAGGTTCCCGTCGAACGACGGCTCGCCCCCGTGCGTGCGTTGGTGGTGGATCCAGATGACATAGGTGGCAACGGCGGTGATTCCCCCTGCCCGCATGAGCCGCAGTCGCTGGTCCCATTCCGCGCGCGCCACGCGGGAGTAATGCAGCTCGCCGGAGACGGGGGTCACCGGGCGCCCGTCCCGCGTGACGTGAGTCGAGCCGAGCTCGAGCCGGCCCGCGATCGAGCCTGCCGCCCGCGCGCCGGCCGGCGCCAGGTCGTCGGTCCATCGTTGACGAACGGCGGCCTGTGTCTCCAACTGCCCGAGCATCCACATCTCCCTTGAACGGATCGAAGTGGACTGTAATCGATATCAGTCTAGGCCTTCAAGCGGACCGGCGAATCGGTCCGCGGCACCAGATTGAATCGATGCAGCGGCTTGGCAAGCGGGTCAAACGCGGGTAGGTTCCCCCAACAGCGGCCTGGGAACGATTACAGGCTGGTGTCTTCAAAGGAGATGACGATGACCCTCAGAGGCGATGCCGTGACGGGCCCGGTGACTCTGGTGCAGCCTCCCCCGGCGCCAGGTCGCCCGGCCCCGCCCCGCCGACGTCGCATGGCGGCGAGCCGTGCCCCCATCTGGTTCGTGGTGCCGGCGTTCCTGCTCTACGCCCTGATCGTGCTGTGGCCGAATCTGCAGGGCCTGAGCTACTCGCTCACGGACTGGGACGGCTTCGGCGGCGTGAAGAACTTCGTCGGGCTCGAGAACTTCGGCCGGGTCCTTCACGATGCGAACTCGATCCAGGCGATCGTCAACACGGTGATCCTGACCATCGTGGTCACGATCGGCCAGAACGTGATCGGCCTCCTCCTGGCTCTCGGGCTGAACACGAACATCAGGTCGCGCTACGTGCTCCGGCTGGTTTTCTTCCTCCCGGTCGTGCTGACCCCGATCGTCGCGGGCTTCTTGTGGAAGTACCTGCTGTCGCCGACGGGCACGGTCAACACGATCCTGGGCGCCGTCGGCCTCGACGGCTTCCAGCAGAACTGGCTCGGCGACCCGGACATCGCGCTCTTGTCGGTGTGTGTCGCGATCGTCTGGCAAGGCGCCGGCTACTCCATGGTGATCTACCTGGCCGGCCTGCAGGGTGTGCCCGAAGAGATCCTGGAGGCCGCGCAGCTGGACGGCGCAGGACCGGTCCGGCGAACGGTGCGCGTCGTCCTTCCGCTGATCAACGGCGCGATCGTCGTCAACGTGCTTCTCACGCTGATCTCGTGCCTGAAGCACTTCGACACCGTCTACGCCATGACCGAGGGCGGACCCGCCGGATCCACCGAGACGATGGCGACGATCGTCTACAAGACCGCCTTCACGCTTCTGGACTACCCGACCGCGCTCGCCCAGGGAGTCCTGATGACCATCATCGTCGGGCTTGTGGCCTTCGGGCAGTTCCGGCTCACGCAGCGGAAGGCCCTGGCATGAACCGGTACACGCGCCGCACCTTCGCGCTCGAGCTCGTTCTGATCTTCGTCGCCGCAGTCTTCATGATCCCGTTCGTGGTCCTGCTGTCGGTGGCCCTGCGGGACCCCGACGGTGTGCGCGGCTTCCTCGGCTTCACGTGGCCGTTGAACTTCGGCAACCTCGCGAAGGCGTGGACCGAGTCCGCGATGGGTCCGAGCCTGGTCAACAGCGCCGTCATCACGGGCGTCTCGGTCATCGTGATCGTGGCAGTTGCCTCCACGGCCGCGTACACGCTGACGCGCCGGACGGCTCACTGGTCGCGCGGAATCTTCTACCTGTTCCTTGCCGGCTTCCTCTTCCCCGGGCAGCTCGCGATGGTCCCGCTGTATCTCTCGTTCGCGCACCTGGGCCTCGTGGGCTCACCGGTCCCGGTGATCTTGATCAACGTCGCCGGTTTCTTGCCGTTCTCGATCTTTCTGTACTGCGCATTCCTGCGCGACATGCCCCGCGACTACGAGGAAGCGGCGGAACTCGATGGCGCCAGCCCCGAGCGGACCTTCCTGACCGTCGTCTTTCCGTTGCTGCGGCCGATCACAGGGACGGTCGTGATCCTGTGCGCCCTGTCGATCTGGAACGACTTCTTCACTCCGTTGCTCTATCTGAGCGGCTCTGCATCGTCAACGGCCCCGCTGTCCGTCTACGCGTTCGTCGGTCAGTACGGAGCCAACTGGCCCCTGGTCTTCTCCGCCCTGATCATCTCCGTCCTGCCCATCCTCGTTGCCTACTTCCTCATGCAGCGATTCATCATCAAGGGATTTGCCTCGGGCCTGAAGGGCTGAGCGATCCACCCACCAAGAAAGGGAAATCCATGTCGAAGATGACGGTTCCTCGAAAGGCGATCGCGACCCTGACGGCGATCGCAGCCGGTGCATTGACTCTGACCGCCTGCTCGACCGCGACAGGGGACAGCGGCTCCGGTGAGACGACGCTGACAGTCGGGACCAACGGTGGCGACGCGATGAAGAGCGTCATCGCGGCCTTCGAGGACGCGAACCCCGGCGTCAAGGTGGTCGTGAAGGACAGCCCGGAGAACTACCAGCAGGTCACTGCCACACAGCTCACCGGGGGCACCGCGCCGGATGTTGTCCAGATCTGGCCGGGCGTCGGCAACAACATGAGCGTCGACGTCCTCGGCGGAAAGGACCAGCTCGCCGACCTGACCGGGGCGAGCTGGGCCGGCGCTCTCCCCGACAGCGCGCTGACGCTTCTGAGCAAGGACGACAAGCTCCTCGCCGTGCCCATGACGTTCTCGTCCATCGGCGGGATCTACAACCAGAAGGAGCTTGACGCCCTCGGCCTGAAGCCGCCCACCACATGGAGCCAGGTCCTCGACTTTTGCTCTGCCGCCACAGCCGCCGGCAAGGTCGCCTACGGCCTCGGTCTGTCCGACACCTGGACCACCCAGCTGATCCCGTACGCGCTCACGGCGAGCCTGGTCTACGGACCGGACCCGGACTTCGTCCAGAAGCAGCTCGACGGGAGCACCACGTTCTCCGACTCCGCGTGGCGCGACGCGTTCCAGCAGTACCTCGACATGGATGAAGCGGGTTGCTTCAACGAGTCTCCGTCGGGAACCCCGTACTCGACCGTGCAGCAGGCCATAGTCGACGGGACAACCTTGGCGACCGTGTCCGTCGCAGCCGAGACGAAGGGCATCGCGTCCCTCGGCTCCGCAGACACCGAACTCACGTTCGCGGCGTTCCCAGCCACCGACAACGCCGCCGAAACGGTCCTGTCGGCGACGACGGGACCCTCGTTCGCCATCAATGCCGCCACCAAGCACGAGGATCTGGCGCGCAAGTTCATCGACTGGCTGGCCGACCCGAAGACCCAGGTTGCCTACGCGAACACATACGGCGACACGGCCGCCATGCCCGGCGACCAGGATCAGGGGACCCAGGTGGCGAGCATGGTCGGCTCCTTCGTCGCAGACGGCAACACCGCGAGCTGGCCGGACCAGCAGTGGCCCACGACGACAGTGCAGCCCGCCATGTTCGACGGTGTGCAGGCCCTGTTCACGGGCCAGGACGACATCTCGGGTGTCCTGTCCAAGATGGATGCCGCGTTCAACGAGTGACAAGGGCGACATGACGGCGTGCCCGAGCGGACCTGTACCCGCTCGGGTACACCGTCGCGAGGGATTGTGATGACCGAAACACCACCGCGGCGTCGCCCGACGATCGGCGACGTCGCGCGGACGGCCGGTGTCTCGTCGGCAACCGTCTCTCGCGCACTCAACGGCGGCCGTTGGGTCAGCCCCAGCGCCATGCGTTCCGTGAACGACGCGGTCGAACGCACCGGCTACCGCGTCAACACGAGTGCTCGGTCCTTGAAGACTCGCCGTTCAGGCTCGGTAGCGTTCCTGCTCGGCGAAGGTGTGGATCGACTCTTCTCCGACCCGAACTTCTCCGTGCTGCTCCGAGGTATCTCGGCCTCGCTCGAGGCCGAGGGTTTGTCGATGATGCTGCTACTCGGCGAGACACTCGCGGAGAAGGAACGCACGGCACAGCTCGTCACCTCAGGAATGGTCGACGGCGCGTTCGTCGTCTCCTGGTATCGGGAGGACGGGCTTCTGCGCGAGCTCCACTCTCACGGCGTTCCGATGGTCAGTGCCGGACCGGCACCTGAGCGTTGGGGACCGATTGGCAGCGTGCAGTCCGACGACCACGGCGGGGCAGGAGTCATGACTCGGCACCTCCTCGCGACTGGCCGTCAGAGGATCGGGTTTATCACTGGGCCCGGCGACATGAACGGCAGCGACGCTCGCCTGGAGGGCTTCCGTGAGGCGAGCCCCCATCCGGTCGACGGCGCTCTGATCGCCCGCGGCGACTACAGCTACGGAAGCGGGATTGCCGGGGCACGCAAGCTCCTCGAGCGTCGCCCCGATCTTGACGCCATCTTCGCTGCAAACGACCTGATGGCCGCTGGCGCCATGGCAGAAGTCCGAGAGGCAGGCCGTACGGTCCCGGGCGACGTCGCGATCGCGGGATTCGACGACAGCACAGCGGCGGCCTCCACGGACCCGGGCCTCACCACGATGCGACAGCCATTCCTGCGCATCACGCGCGAGATGACACGCGCGCTGATCGATCAGATCAACGGGCATCCGCCAGCGACCGTCACCCTCCCCACCGAACTTGTCGTCCGCGCTTCGACCGACGCACCGACGGGCAATCACCAACGCCAAAGCATCCAAGCGACGCAGGCCGGCGGGAGTGGCGTGTCCAGAGAACAGTCCGGGCTGGCACGGGGCGGGTTCGACGTCTCAGCGCGTCGGCGTTGAGCGTGCCGATCGCGGTCGTCGGGGTCGATAGGTTGGCACCATGACCGACGTCAACGCACGACGGCGGCCCACGATCTCCGACGTCGCCGCCGCGGCCGGGGTGTCGACCGCCACGGTGTCTCGGGCGCTCAACGGCGACCGCTGGGTCAGCGATGCGGCCGCGCGGGCCGTAGCCGCAGCGGTCGAGGCAACTGGGTACCGAGTGAACCAGCACGCCCGCAGCCTCAAGACGCAACGCAGCGGAACGGTCGCGTTCCTCCTCGGGTCGAATATCGACCGCCTCTTCGCGGACCCCAACCTCGCGACACTGTTGCGCGTGACCTCCGGGGCACTCGCGGACGCGGACCTGTCGATGATCGTCCTGCTCGCGGAGACCCCCGCCGACGCCCAGCGAGCAGCAAGCATCGCCCTGTCGGGGAACGTCGACGGAGTAATCCTCGCTCACTGGTATCACCACGACGACACGCTGACGCAGCTGGTCGCGGCGCAGCTCCCGATCGTCAGCTCCGGGCCGCCGCCGATGAATCTGCCGGGCATCGGCAGTGTGAGCGCAGGAGACTTCGACGGGGCACGCCAGATCGTTGCCCACCTTCACGAGCAGGGACGAAGCCGCATCGCCTACATCGCTGGACCGGCGGACGAGGACCGAGTCGACCAGCGCCTCGCTGGCTATCGATCGGCGATGGCCGCCGACTTCGACGAGAGCCTGGTGATGCACGGCGACTGGACACGAGCCAGCGGCGAGCGCCAGGCCCGCCATCTCCTCGAACGCGATTCGGCGATCGACGCCATCTTCGCCGGCAACGACATCATGGCGCGCGGGGCGATCGACGCCGCGATCGAACGGGGCCACGAGATCCCGCGCACGCTAGCCGTCGCTGGCTTCGACGACAGCCCGCCCGCGACGTCCGAACGCCCACAGCTCACGACCATCCAGCTGCCCGTCGTCCGTGGCAGCCGCGAGATGGTGCGCCTGCTCCAGGCTCAGATCGCCGGCGAAGCACCAGCAGCGGTGACCTTTCCCGGGGTCCTCGTCGTGCGGGAGACGACGTAGCCTCCTCGATCGACGCGCTCGTGCGCGGGCCTGCGCACCGTCTGCTCGGCGGCCGCATCGGCATGCCGAGCGCAGCATTGTCGGCGCACAGTCCCGGTGAGACCAAGTCGCGGCTCCGATCTTCAACGCTCCCGTTCAGTGCTGAATCAGTTCCTACTGGCTATGTAGGGGACCATCGGCGCTGATCCCAGGGTTGTCGCGTCTAGTCTTCCAAACTGGCTACGCGGGTTCGATTCCCGTCGTCCGCTCCCGATGTGCTCGCGGCTCAGGCCGCCGACCCGCGACAGCGGCGCCTCCCGGCGATGGGTCCCAGCTTCGCCGGTCCGAAGCCGGGTGCCGGTCCGCCGCACCTGGGCGCGCAGATGCCGCGTGCCGCCGTTCGTCGGCGACACGCGGCATCCCTCGCGCTACTTCCGGAAGGTGAACAGCGCGCTGTGCGTCGTCCCGTCATCGAGCTGCAACGAGAACGTGGCGCACTTCCCGGCCCAGGACTTGTCCGTCTTCCAGACGTAGACGTACTGGTCCGAAGCGGGGTCGTACTGCAGACCGCTGGCACCGGCGCTGGCGGTCTCCTCGATCGCGTCGACCGTCGCCGTGGGAGAGCACGATCCGAACGCGACGGTCGGCGAACCTGCCGACACGACGCCCGTGCCCTGATCGCCGTGGAGGCTGAACTTCATCGGGACTGCGCTCCCGGCCTTCACCGAGTTCACGACGCCTCCCATGTCGACGGGGGCTGCGAAGCCGTGCCAGTCGTAGACGACCGAGTAGCTGCAGCTCACGGCGACGGAGGCATTGCCTGCGTTGTCGACAGCAGTCGCCGCAGGGGCTTCTGCGGTCTTGGCGCCGACGGTCGACGTGTCCAGGGTGAGGGTCCCGCTCGACGGTGTCGCCAGGCCCGAGCCGTGCTCCTCGTCGGTCGCGGACCACGAAGCGGCCGCTGAGGCACCGAGGAGCACCGGGCTGCTCGGGCACTCGAGTGCCACGACCGGTGCCGTGACATCGGTCGGGGATGCCGACTCAGAGCGGGCGCTCTCGCCGACGATGTTGACCGCCGACACCGAGAAGCGCGCACCGTCCCCGGGCCACCCGGTGATCGTCGCAGACGTCACCCCTGCCCCGGTTGTTGCCACCGGGTCCGCCACCCCGTCCTGGTAGACGCGGTAGCCGGTGAGGGGACTCCCGCCGTCGTCGGGTGCCGTCCACGAGACCGTCACGCCGGTCGGGGTCGCGATGACGGTGGGCGTGCTCGGCGCCTGAGGAACGTTCGCGGCACGGAGGCTGAACGAGTCGAACACGTTGATCGCCGACTGCGCCGCGTCGTGCGACGTGGAGAAGATCCCCGCGTCTTGCGTCGGTGCCGACGAGCCGAGAGTGACCGGGGAGCCGATCCGTGAGTAGCTGGTCCCGTCCAGCGAGTAGGACGCCGTGTAGACCTTCCCGAGGCGGGTGAGCTTCACCCACACCGGGCGATAGCTGTCGACCTTGACGTTCGCGCTGCTCTCGAGGTAGCCGTCTCCGTTCGCGTCCCACTCGAACTCGACTCCGTTGCGACCGGTCACGGCGACCACCGCGTACCCACCCGCCGAGCCGGCTGACGAGATGCTGTTGCGGACCATGACGCCCGACTTCGCCCAGGCGTTCGCGTCGTTCACGGAGACGACCCGGGCAGCGACACTCGCATCGGGCGTGAAGGCCGCGGCCCGATAGATGGAGCCGTACTGATCGTCGTGCTGGCCCCCACCGCCCCACACGTCTGCACCCTTCGCCGCGATGCCGAACCCGGAGCCCGACTGTCCGAAGACCGAGGTGGCGGCCGAGGCGTAGGTCGAGAAGCTCGGATCGACCGGGGCGCTCGTCGGGCACTGGCTGAGCCCGACGAGGTTGGCGTTCAGTGGCGTCCGATACTGCGGCGCGACGCCGGCGTCGCACATCACGGCCAGGGCGGCCGCCGGCCAGCTGGCGCCGGTCACCTTGACGTTGTTGACGAGCAGGTTGCGGTGCGCGGCCGCGTTCGGTGTCGACGCACCGCCGGAGTTGTACCAGTTGTTCTGCAGCACGTTGTCGCTGGTGTTGTTGCGCAGGCTGTAGCCGTTGGTGAACACCCACGCACCGCCACCCTGCAAGACGTTGTTCTCGTAGGTGAGGTATCGCGAACCCTCGTCGGCGTACAACGCCACTCCGGAGATGTTGAAGAGGTAGTTCTTGTCGATGACGGTCCCGGGGCTGGCCGACAGGTTGTACACCGTGCCGCCGTCCGCGAAGCGCCCCTTGGTGTTGTGCACCAGGTTTGCCTCGACGCGGTTGTCCTTCAGGGTGGTGGGCGTCGTGTAGAGCGGGTTCCACTTGTAGTACCCGCGGTCGACGTAGTCGTTCGAGCCGCCGGCGTCGTTGATGCCCCAGCCGAAGCCGGTGTCGATGCCGTCGTAGGGCACGTTCTGCACCTCGTTGTGCAGGATCTGGGCTCGCGTCGCATAGGTGCTGAGGATGCCGCCGTTGTCCTTGTAGTCGACGGAGACGCGATCCACGGTGTTGTCCCGGATCAGGATGTCCTGGTTGGTCATGCGGGGGTCGCTCGGGTGGTGGGCGTCAGGCAGGACACCTCCGACGGCGATGCCGTGGCCGGCGTCCTCGGTGAACCGGTTCCCGATCACCTGCACGTTGCTCGCCCCGAGGCCCACCCCCGTGGCCGTTGCGTTCGCATCGTTGCCGATGCCGAGGGCGGACTGGCCGAGCCCGGTGAACGCGTTGCCCGTGAAGGTGATCCGGCTCGCGGCCGAGACCTGCACCGCGGCGGGCTCCTGGTGCCAGGTCGTGCGCGCGCGCTCGAACATCTCGCACCCGCGGGCGCAGCTGGTGAACGCGTCGCTCGGACGGTAGGGGTAGCTGCCGCTCAGGAACGTCCCGTTCTGCTGGTCCGCGTAGCCCTCGGCCGAGGACGGCCCCAGCCACGAGGTGCCCGAGAACTGGATGCCGGTGAAGGCGAGGCCCGAGACCGGCGCGTCGTACGTGCCGCCGATGCTCAGCAGGGACTGCAGCCGAGGCAGCTCCACGTCCAGGTCGTTGGGGTCGATGCCGCTGACGGGCTTGTAGTAGAGCTTCCCTGCGCCGGGGCTGATGTACCACTGCCCTGGATCGGTCAGGAAACGGAGCGAGTTCTCGAGGTACCAGGTCGGCGCGGCGAGCAACGAGCTCTGGTTCGTGTCCCAGCCCCAGGTGTTGTTGTCCCAGCCCGGCTGCTTCATCGTGATGGTGGTGCCGGTGATGCTCTCGACCTGCGAGTACCGGTCCGTGAAGTCGCCCATCGACTCGAACTCGATCCGGCCCTGGTCGGGAAGCGTCGCGAGGTCGTTGAGCGCAGCGTTCTTGATCGTGATGCCGGTCGCCGTGAGCGCGACGTCCGAGCTGGTCACCTTGATGCCTGCCCGGGGCGCGAGGACCCCGTTGACCACGAGCTGGCGGGTGTCGAGCCCGGCTGGCGTCGGCGCCTCCCAGATGCCGGCTCCGGCGGCTGACTGCTGCCAGCCGGTGACTCGGCTCGCTCCCGTGATGACCGGATGGGCGCCCGGGGCGGCGCTCCACTCGACGGTGTGGTCGCCGCCGCCGGCGGCAGCATCGAACCGCAGCGGCGAACCGATGCGGTAGGTGCCGTCGGCGAGCTGGACCGTGATGTCGCCGTCCTTCGGCGCCCCCTGGACGACAGCCAGGGCCTGCTCGATCGAGCAGGGGTCGGGTTGCGTGCACGACGCTGACGCGCCGCCGCCGGGTGCGGCGTAGAACGTCACCGGTGACGCTGCCTGCGCACTGGTCGCGGTCAGCGCTGAGGCGACCACGGCGACGGCACTGAGTGTTGCGGCCGCGGAGCGCGCTCTGCGCCGCCGGGCTCGGGGAGGTGGCTGGAGAATTCCTGACGTCGATGTCATGTGATCTTCCCGCTTCGTGAAGGCGTCGATGCCTGACGCCGCCAGGTTAGTCACATGTATGACGTATGACAACGATTCGTCCGAAATGCGATCGACGAGAGGCGGACGCGCCTGCCCGTCATGAGCAGGCCGCGCGCACTCGCAGAGGACGCACGGCCTGCTCGACCTCCGGCGCGGCGCCCGGGCTCTACGGCGTCACGTCCGGAGTGGTCCACACCCCGTCGACACAGTCGGCTCAGCACCCGAGCCGGCCACCGTCGACCGTGGCGATCGCGTCGTTCAGGGTGCCGGTGCCGCGCCCCGCTCCTGCTCCAGAAGGACGCGGACGTCGCACGGCCCCAGCTCGACCAGCGTGTCGGCCTCCAGGGGCTCGGTGGAGAGCAGATCCGTGACGTCGGTCGGCAACCGCACCGAGCAGGCGTCCCACGACCAGTTGTGCAGGACTCGCAGCCGACGACCTGCGGCCGTCGTCGCTGAGGTCGCCGTGATCGAACCGGTGTTCAGCGAGCTCCAGGCGTCCCTGCCATCCGGCATCGCCCAGGACAGCAGCGCAGCCGACAGTTCCGCATTGGGGACGGTACCGACGACGGTGACGCGCCCCAGCCCCGCCTCGGCGGTGGTGATCGCGGGGTACAGACCGAACGCGGGGTGCTGGTACCGGGCGAGGATCTGGACCGAGTCGTCTGAGACCCGCACGTAGTCGACCCATGCTGCGCCAGCGGCGGCGTCGGGCAGCTCCAGCGCGCCGTCGGAGCCCATCACGCGCACCGGTGTCGCCAGGTTGCTGAACTCCTGGTAGCTGACGCCCGCGGTAGCGGCGAGCCGCGCCGGCTTGACCTCCGCGCGCGCTCGGGCCTCGGTGTCCGCATATCCGGTGCGCGGTCCGAGCACCAGGTGTCCGCCCGCCTCGGCGTAGTCGCGCAACCAGTCGAGCAGCGCGTCGCTGGCCACGTAGAGCGCAGGCACCAGCAGGACGGGCAGCTCGGCGGCGATCTCGGCGGGTTCGCGGAGCCGCGTCCCGTCGCCCTGTTCGACCAGCTGGACGTCGTGGACGATGCGCACCGGCGCACCGGCGTCGAACGCTCCCCGGTAGAAGGCGTGCACTATCCGCTGGTAGCTGTCGGGGTCCGCGGAGCCGTCGTCGCGGGCGAGCGCCGGCTGACCTTCGAGCCCCCACATCGACTCGTTGGACCACAGCAGCCCCACGGCGGCGTCCGGGACGAGTCCACTCAGATGATCCTGGGCAGACGTGATCTCTGCACCCAGCGCGGCCAGCTGCTCGTAGACCCGCCCGGGCCGCTGGTCGTGCGGAAGGATTCCGATCCAGTACGTCTCCGCACCGAAGTGCAGTGTGTGCCAGTGCCAGTACTCGATCATTCGTGCGCCCCGGGCGATCATTGCCCAGGCGGCCTGTCGCCACTGGCCATCGAACGCGGGCGCGTTCATGGCCGGGCCGCCGATGGCCCCGGCATTCGTCTCGGTGACCAGGAACCGCGCCTGCTTCGAGGAGTACATCCGGTCTGCGCTGTGGAATATCGCCCAGGCCCCGTTCACCCTCCAGCCCAGCGGGACGTGTTCGGTGGCTGGCAGAGCGAGACCGTCCTGCATCGCGTAGTAGGGGTTGCCCGCGGTCACATCCAGCGCTGCCGTCAGCTCTGGGTCCTGCACTCCTGGCCTGTCGTAGGCGATGCAGGTGGTCACGAACTTCTCGGTGCCAGCGATCTCCCGGACGATCTCGGCCTGCCAACCGATGAACTCGGTGACCATTCGGGCCTGGAACTTCCGCCAGGCGAGGTCGTACTGCGGTTGGGCGTTGTTGTCCGGTCGCCAGAGATCCGCCCAGGTCGTGAGCCGGTGCGACCAGTAGACGAGTCCCCACTCCCGGTTCAGGGTCTCGACGTCGCCGTAGGTGCGGCGCAGGTCGTCGACGAAGGCCTGGAACACACCCTCGTTGTGCAGCAGCTCGAGACCGGGTTCGTTGTCCACCTGGAACCCGACCACTGCGGGATGGTCGTGGTAGCGGCCGACGACGGCACGGATCACGCGCTCGGCATGGAAACGGTAGGCGGCGTGTGTCAGGTCCATCTCTTGACGGGCCCCCCACCCGATGCGCTCGCCGGTGCGTCGCTCTCCGGCGATCTCGGGGTACTTGCGCGTCAACCACGGGGGTACGGCGTAGGTGGGCGTACCCAGCACGACGGCGATCCCTCGCGAATGCGCGCCGTCGAGGACCGGCTGCAGCCAGTCCAGGTCGAACACCCCGTCCTCCGGCTCCCAGGTGGCCCACGTGGACTCGCCCACCCGGATCACGCTGAACCCAGCTTCCTGCATGAGGTCGAGGTCCTGGTCGAGCCGCGGGGACGGCTGGTACTCGTGGTAGTACGCGGCGCCGAAGAGCACGCGGTCGTCCATGTCTGTCAAGGCAACGAGGTCCTCATCTGTTGGGGCAGGCGCGACCGGCGACGTCGCCGATCGTGGTCACTCTTCGCTCGCGGTCATCGCCGAACCGGTCCGAACATGCCGCACGTGACGGTGCGTGCCCTGGCCGTCGATGCTCCGCCGGCGGCAAGGCGCCCCCGCGCCAGGGACATCGCGGGGGCGCCTCGCCAGGCGGTGCCAGCAGCTGTGCTACGGGGTCGCGGTCGCGGCGACGGTCTCGCACCGCGGGTCGATACCGCCGAGGTTGACGTTGAGCTCCGTGCGGTACTCGGGGGCGACGCCCGCTGCGCAGATGACGTCCCACGCAGCGCTGGGCCAGTTGCTCCCGCTGACCTTCACGTTGTTGATGAGCCGGTTGTTGCGCTGCGCGGCGTTCGGGATCTGGGCCCCGCCGGAGTTGTACCAGTTCTCCTGCAGCGTGTTGTCGTTCGTGCCGTTGCCCGCGTCGTACGCGTTGGTGAACACCCAGGTGTTCAGGCCACTCAGGACGTTGTGCTGGGACAGGGTGTAGCGGCTGCCCTCGTCCAGATAGATGCCGACGCCGGAGACGTTGTACATGTAGTTGTTCTCGATCACCGTCCCCGGGCTCGCCGAGAGGTTGTAGATGTTGCCGGAGTCGGCGAAGGAGGCCTTGATGTCGTGCACGAGGTTGCCCGCGACCAGGTTGTCCTTGAGCGTGGTCGGCGTCTGGTAGAGCGGGTTGTACTTGTAGTACCCGCGGTTGACGTACGTCTGGGAGCCGCCGGCGTCGTTGATCCCCCAGCCGTAACCGGTGTCGATCGCGTAGGCGAGGTTCTCGACCTCGTTGTGGACGATCTTCGCCCGGGTCACGTACGTGCTGAGGATGCCGGAGTTGTCCTTGTACTCCACGGCGACGTGGCTGATGGTGTTGTTCTCGATGAGGATGTCCTGGTTCGTCATCCGGGGATCGCTGGGATGATGCGCGTCCGCCCGAATCCCCCCCACGAACAGGGCGTGGCCACCGACCTGGGTGAACACGTTGCCGGTCACGTCGATGTCGCTGGCGCCGAGCCCGACACCGGTGAGCGTCGCGTTGTCGTCGTTGCCGATGCCGAGGCCCGACGACCCAAGGTTGCGGAAGGTGTTCCCCGCGAACGTGATGTGGTCGGCGGCGGACACCTGCACGGCGGAAGGCTCCTGGAACCAGGTGTTGCGCGTCCGCTCGTACTGCTCGCAGCCGCGGCTGCAGCTGGTGAAGGCGTCGGCGGGGCGGTAGTCGACCGCGCCCTTGAGGTAGCCCCCGTTCTGCTGGCTGGCGTAACCGTCGGGCGAGGAGGGGCCGAGCCAGGAGGTGCCGGTGAAGGTGAGACCGCTGAACTCGAGGTGGGACACGGGGGCGTCGTAGGTGCCGCCGACGCTGATGAGGGCCTGCACTCGCGGGAGCTCGATGTCGAGGTCCTGCGGGTTCACGCCGTCCGCGGGCTTGTAGTAGAGCTTCCCCGCGTCGGGGTCGACGTACCACTCCCCCGCCTGGTCCAGGAAGCTCAGAGAGTTGTCCAGGTACCAGTGCGGCTTGGCGAGCAGCGAGTACTGCGCCGTGTCCCAGCCCCACGTGTTGTTGTCCCAGGCGGGCTGGGCCATCGTGATCGTGTTGCCCGCGATGCTCTGCACCGGCGAGTAGCGGTCGGTGAAGTCGCCGAGAGACTCGAACTCGATCCGGTTCTGCTGGGGCAGGTCCGCCAGGTAGGCGAGCGCAGGGTTGTTGATCGTGATCCCCGTCGGGGTGAGCGTCAGGTCGCTCAGCGCCACGCTGGTCGACGCCCGCGGAGCGTCCACGCCGTTGACGTAGAGCTGCCGGGTGTCGAGACCGGCCGGCGTGTCCGCGACGTAGATGTTCTTGGCCTGGTCGTACTGCTGCCAGCCCCTGAGCCGCGTCGAGCCCGAGATCTCGGGGTGGGCGCCGGGGGCAGCCGTCCAGCGCACGGTGTGCCCGTCCCGGCCGCTGTCCTGCGCACGGAACTCGAGCGGGTGGTCGATGCGATAGGTGCCGTCGGCGAGCACGACGGTCACGTCGCCCTTCCCCTTGGCGGCCTCGTGTCGGACCACGCCCTGCACCTGCTCGAGCGAGCACGGGTGCTGCTGCTGGCACTCCCCTTGGTCGCGACCGTCAGGTGACGCGTAGTAGACGCTGTCCTTCTCCGGTGGTGCCGCCTGGGCGACCGATGCGCCCAGACCACTCAGGAGCAGGGCTCCCGCGCCGGCAGCTCCGGCAGTCGCCCGCCACCGGCCCTTCCTTCGAACAGAAACTTCCCCCGTGCGTGACATCGATGTCATGGCTGTTC
The DNA here is from genome assembly GCF_056400905.1 of Cellulomonas sp. P4_H12. NCBI lineage: Bacteria > Bacillati > Actinomycetota > Actinomycetes > Micrococcales > Cellulomonadaceae > Cellulomonas > Cellulomonas sp. P4_H12. Next base: position 64,852 of record NZ_JBFUKJ010000004.1, on the reverse strand, counting down.
GCTTCCGTGATGGTGATCGGGGCCGCTTTGCCCCGTTCCACAAAATCATACGTATGATGTATGCGCAAGGTTCTCGCCGCGGGAGTCCGACCTCTCGCAAGCGGCCCCACCCGGCGCCCCTCGTGCGTCGATGGCCGGTCCCCCGGCGCGTCCAGGCGTCCGTCCACGACGTGCCTGGGCATGGTCGACGCCGCCTCGTCGGCCGACCCGGCCGCGATGGCGGCAGAGGGTCTGCTCGTGGAACGCGGCGGGCACGTCTTCGGAGTTCCGGCTGCCTTCCCGTGCCCGCTCGACCAGCGACCGCGCGAGGCGCTCCGCCATGCGGCTGTGCGACAGCTCGTTCACGGCCTCCTGGCCCACATCGCGTCCTCGCTGGCCAGGAACGTGGGAAGGAGACCTCGGCCGTCTGGAAGCGTGCGATCTCGTCGAGGGACGTCCGTCTGCTCCAGCGTGCTGTGCAACGCCTCAGCTCGATGGTCGAGCGTGTGGCCGCCCCTCTGCTCTCAGGCACCGTCGGAGGGCCGCTGGGTCATCGCCCGAGCCATCCGCCGTCGACGGGAAGGGTGACACCGTCGACGTAGTCGGAGGCGGACGACGCGAGGAAGACGACCGCCCCGCCGAGGTCGGCGGCTCGGCCCCAACGGCCGGCGGGGATTCGCTCAAGGATCGCCCGAGACCGCTCGGGGTCGTCCTGCAGGGCCTGGGTGTTGTCGGTCGCGATATAGCCAGGTGCGAGCGCGTTGACGTTGACCCCGTGCGATGCCCACTCGTTCGCGAGGGCCTTGGTGAGTCCGGCCACGGCGGACTTCGACGCGGTGTACCCGGGGACATTGATCCCGCCCTGGTAGCTGAGCAGGCTCGCGGTGAAGATGATCTTCCCGGAGCCACGCTCGAGCATCGGCCGCGCGACGAGCTGAGTCAGCACGAAGTGGCTCGTGAGGTTGACCTCCAGGACGCGGTCCCACCAGTCGAGGGGATGCTCCGCGGCCGGCATCCGGGCGATCGTGCCTGCGTTGTTGACGAGGATGTCGGGCGCTCGCTCGGCGAGCTCTCCTCCGAGCGTGGTGACCGCCTCACGATCGCCGAAGTCCACCGCGTAGCTCTGGAACATGCGCCCGTGCGACTCGACCGCCCTCGCCACGGCACTGCCTTCGCGCTCGAGAGTGGCGCTCACACCGATCACGTCGGCACCGGCGGCCGCGAGCGCTTCCGCGAAGGCGAATCCGATGCCGCGCTTCGCGCCGGTGACGACGGCGAGCCGTCCGGTCAGGTCGAACGGGTTCACTGGGCGCTCTCCTCGGCGGCGACGTCCACCAGGATCTTCATGGCAAGCCCTCTCTCGAGGTCGTCGAAAGCAGCTCGCACCGCGGTCAGGGGCACCACCTGCGAGATGAGCAGCTTGCTGGGCACGACCCCGTCGGCGAGCAGGGAGCTCGCCGTCTCGAAGTCGGACCGCTCGTAGACGCGGGCACCCAGGACCCGGAGCTCTCGCCAGAAGACCTGCTTGAGGTCGACCTCTCTAGGGGCTCCGTGGATCGCGACGACGACGATCGTCCCTCGAACCTTGGCCAGCCCGGTGGCGGCAGCGACCGCAGCCGCAGCACCGGAGACCTCGAAGACCACGTCGGCACCTGCGCCGTCGGTCCATGCGGCGACCCAGGCGGCCTGATCGGTCGAGCCGGGGTCGACGGCTACGTGACCGAGCTGTTCGATCTGCGCGCGACGGTGGGGGTCTGGCTCGACGATCGCGACGATCGCGCCGACATGCCGCGCGACGGTGGCGATCAGTACCCCGATCGGCCCGCCCCCGAGCACGACCACGTGGTCACCGGGTGCAACCTCACCGCGGCGTACGTCGTGGACGGCAACGGCGGTGGGCTCGACGAGCGCCGCGACGTCCAGGGCCAGGCCGGCGGGGAGCGCGACGAGCGTCTGGGCCGGCACGTTCCACAGCGTCTGCAGCGCACCCGGGGAGTCGATACCGATGAACTCCAGGTTCTGGCAGACGTGCTGATGACCGGCCAGGCACGCCGGGCAGGTCCCGTCCCAGGCGAGCGGCATGACCGTCACGGCATCACCCGTCGACCAGCCGTCGACGCCCTCGCCCACCCTCTCGATCGTCCCGCTCATCTCGTGACCGAAGATCAGCGGTGTGGTCACGCGCGCATCCATGGCCCCGTGGACGACGTGCAGGTCCGTCCCGCACAGACCGACGAAGGCCACGCGGACCTGCACGTGACCGCTCGGCGGTGGCACAGGCTCCGCCGCGAGGACCTCGACCGTCCCGTTCCCTGTATATGCAGCACTGCGCACAGCGCGTCTCCTTCGGTGTCGGCCGGCGACCGTCGTTGGTCACGATCCGGTGTCGGACTCTACCGGAGGATTGAGCAAACGTCACATGTATGATCTACTACTGGGCGTCGCCCGGCTCAACGTTGAGGCGCCTGTTTCTCCAAGGAAGAAGGAACTAGGACACATGACCAGACAGCCCTCGCGTGCCGTGCTGAGGCGGCCACGTCACGTCCTGCTCGCGGCCGTGGTCGCAGCAGCCTCGCTCCTGACCGTCAGCGCCTGCTCCGGCTCCTCGGGCGACGGCGGGTCGTCGGACGGCGCGTCGAGCGCCTACGGCTTCGATGCGGTCAAGCAGGACCCGTCGGCACCGATCACCGTCTGGGTGGATGCGTCCCGCCAGCCTGCGGTCGACGCCTTCGAGAAGGCCTATCCCGACGTCAAGCTCAAGGTGGAGACCTACGACGGAGGCGCGGACGGCTCGGGGTCGTTCCAGACGAAGATCGAGGCGTTCAACCAGGCCGGCAGCGGTTGGCCCGACGTCGTCTTCTCGACGCAGAACAACGATGCCGCGTGGGCCAGCCAGGGCACCGACCCGTTCGCCGCGCCGGTGGACAAGGGTCTGTTCGACAAGACCTTCCTGGACGGCTTCACCCAGGGCGCCCTCGCACCGCTCACGGTCGACGGCACCGTGTACGGCCTGCGCAACGACCTCGCCCCCACGGTGACCTGGTACGACAAGGCCCTGATGGACCAGTTCGGGTACACGCCGCCGACCACGTGGGAGGAGTACGAGGCGCTCGGCAAGAAGGTCGCCGCTGAGCACCCCGGCTACATCGTGGGCGACATCGGTGACTCCTGGACCCCTGAGGTGTACTTCTGGGGTGGCAAGGCGCCGATGAACACCATCACGGGTGCCGACCAGTTCAGCGCAGACGCGTCCGACCCGAAGACGGTCGCGATGGCGAAGGTCATCGACAGCCTGAACGACGCCGGCGCCCTCGCGCAGGAGAGCGTCTTCAGCCCCGAGTTCATCCAGAAGTACACCGGCAAGGTGCTGATGCTCCCCGGGCCGGTGTGGTTCTCGGGCGCGCTGTTCAGCAACCCGGACTCCCTGAACGCTGCGCCGGGCACCGTGGCTGCCGGGTTGCCGCTGACGTGGGACGGTGAAGACGCGGCTGCCGGCAACGTCGGCGGCGGGACGTGGTTCATCTCGCAGCACTCGGCGAACCTCGAGGCGGCCAAGAAGTTCCTGACGTTCGTCACGAGCGACGACCGCTACCAGGTGGATCTGGCGTCCGGGCTGCCCGCGTACCAGGCTGCGGCCGACAAGTGGCTCGCCAAGCAGGCCGAGGCTGGGTTCTTCGCCGACGACTTCGCGGGGAACGTCACGGCCGCGGCCGCCACGATCTGGGACGGCTGGGGCTACCCCAAGTTCAGCCAGGAGTCCGTCTGGGCCAAGACCGTCACGCCTGATCTCGCCGGCGGCAAGAGCCTCGTCGACCTCCTTCCCACGTGGGAGAAGGCTCTGAAGAACGAGGCCCAGGCGAATGGCTACAAGGTCAGCTGACGTGTCGATCTCGGAACTGACCACCTCGCCCGCCGGTCCCGCGACACGGGACCGGCGGGCGGGCCGCCCCCGCTCGTTGACCGGCCGCTGGAACCGGATCTCCTACGCCTTCGTCTCGGGATACGTGCTCCTMGCGCTCGCGTTCGGCGTGTTCCCGACCATCTACGCGCTGCGGATGTCGTTCACGAGCTCCGAGGGAACGTTCTCGGGGGTCGACAACTTCCAGCGGGTGATCGACGACTTCCGCTTCTGGCCTGCGGTCCAGCACGTCGCGGCATTCGTCGTGATCTGGCTGGTCGGTCTCCTGATCTTCGTGACGATCCTCGCCCTGCTCGTGCACCAGATCGGCACCCGCTGGCTCAGCTCCGGCGTGCGCTTCGTCTACTACATCCCCGGCGCTCTGGCCGGCGCCTCGGCCGTGGTGCTGTGGCTGTTCGTCCTCGACCCGACCGTGAGCCCCGTCTCCGGCGTCCTGCACGCCTTCGGCTTCGACAGCTTCGTGGAGACCATCTCGCCGGGGAACCTGCCGGTCATCTTCGCCGTGATGGCGTTCTGGACGGGAGCCGGCGGCTGGATCGTCGTGATGTACGGCGCCCTGAACAGCATCCCGACCGAGGTGCTGGAGGCCGCCCGCATCGACGGCGCCGGTGTGGTGCGGACCGCGGTGCACATCCAGCTGCCGATGCTGCGCAAGTGGATCTCGTACATGGCGATCATGTCGCTCGCCGCCGGCACGCAGCTGTTCGTCGAGCCGAAGGTGCTCTCGCAAGCCAGCCACGGCGTCGTGCCGAACGACTACTCGCTCAACCAGCTCGCCTACCTGTACGCGTTCAAGCAGCAGGACCTGAACGGCTCGGCCGCGATCGCGGTGATGCTGCTCGTCGTCTCCCTCGGCCTGAGCGTGTTCTTCGTCATCCGAGGAGGACTCTTTGAGCGCGACTGATCTCGCCCTCGACGCCCGCACGCCCGCCACCCGGGAGGGACGGCGTCGGCAGGCGAGACTCGACAAGACGCCCGGTGCCTGGCTGGCCGATGTGGTGAAGATCGTCATCGCGGTCTTCTTCGTCCTCTTCTTCGTCATCCCGATCGTCTGGCTGCTCCTGGCCTCGACCAAGTCACCGCACGACCTGATCACCACCGGCCCGTTCACGGCCGGGACGTTCTCGGACCTCTCGGCGAACTGGCACGAACTGGTCACGTTCCAGGACGGCATCGTCTTCCGGTGGCTCGGAAACTCGGCGTACTACTCGGTCGCGGCACTGGTGATCACCCTGGTGACCACGATCCCGGCCGGCTACGCGCTCGCCCTGAGCAGCTTTCGGGGCCGACAGCTGCTGCTCACCACGACGCTGGTGGTCATGCTGATCCCGAACACGGCACTCGTCCTGCCGATCTTCCTCGAGCTGTCCGCGGTAGGCCTGATCGGCAAGCCGCTCGCCGCGATCCTGCCGTTCTCCTTCTTCCCGTTCGGGGTCTACCTGACCTACATCTACTTCTCGACGAGCGTCCCGCGCGACCTCCTCGACGCTGCCCGCATCGACGGCTGCGGCGAGCTCGCGGTCTTCCTGCGCGTCGCGATGCCGCTCGCGACACCGGTGATCGCGCTGGTGGGCTTCTTCAGCTTCGTGGCGAACTGGAACAACTTCTTCCTGCCGTTCCTCACCGTCCCCGGCCCCCGGTCGCCGATCCAGGTCGGCCTGACCGATCTGCTCTCGAACGTGCCGTCGTTCAACCCGACGTCCGCAGGGGTCACCGCAATCCAGCTGCCGACCCTCGCTGTCGCGACGGTCCTGTCCGTCCTGCCGGTCCTGCTCATCTTCCTGTTCTCGCAGCGGTTCCTCGTTGCCGGGCTGACGGCAGGCGGGACGAAGGAGTGAGCATGCAGCGATTCGCCTTCGTGGTCGACGTGGTCCCCGAGAAGCGCGACGAGTACGTCCGGCTGCACGCGGACGTATGGCCGGGCGTCGAGGCGCTCCTCTCGGCCCACCACGTGACCAACTACTCGATCTTCCTGATCGAGAACACGCTGTTCGGGTACTACGAGTACACCGGCGACGACCACGAGGCCGACCTGGCCGTCGTGGACGACGATCCCGTCACCCGCGAGTGGCTCGCGCTCACGGGCCCGTGCCAGACCCCGTTCGGGCGCTCCGCCGCCCCGACGGACGGGTGGCGCCGGCTCGAGGAGCTCTGGCACCTCCCGTGAGGCACCTCCTCGATTCCCACCTGCACATGTGGGAGCGGGCCAAGCACCCGCAGCCGTGGCTCGACGCCCAGCCGATGGCCGCGATCGACCGGGACTTCCCGCCCGACGCGGCCGTCGCCGAGCTCTCGGTCCACGGGGTCGAGGGCTGCGTCGTCGTGCAGGCCGTCAACGACCTCTCGGAGACCGTCGACCTGCTCGAGGCGGCCCGCGAGTCGGCAACGATTCGCGGCGTCGTCGGCTGGCTCGACCTCACGGCCGACGTCCCGGAGCAGATCCGGACGCTGCGTGGGTCGCCGGGCGGCGACCTGCTCGTGGGAATCCGCCACGTCACGTTCGTGGAGACGGACGAGCGGTGGCTCGCGCGCGACGACGTCCGGCGAGGGTTGTCCGCGATCGGCGACGCCGGGCTGGTGTTCGACCTGCTGATCACCCACCACCAGCTCCCGTTGGCGGCCGAGGTGGCCCGTTCGCTCCCGGGCACGAGCTTCGTCCTGGACCACCTGGGCAAGACGCCCATGAGGAGCACCGAGCTGGCCTCGTGGGCCCGCCACCTCACCGAGCTCGCGCAGTGCCCGAACGTCGTCGTGAAGGTGTCCGGCATCGTCACCGAGGACGACTGGTCCGGGTGGTCCACACCGAGGCTGCGGCCCGTCGTCGACCACGCGCTCGCCACCTTCGGGCCCGAGCGGCTGCTCTTCGGCTCCGACTGGCCGGTCGTCGAGCTGGCCGGCGGCTACGGCCCCTGGCTCGCGGCCTACCTCGAGCTCACCGACGAGCTGTCGCAGACCGAGCGCGACGCGATCGACGGTGTCAACGCGACCCGCGTCTACGGGCTGTCGTGACGGCCCTCCCTGCTCGCCAGCTCGGCGGCACCGGTCTGCACATCTCCGAGATCGGGTTCGGTGCGTCGACCCTGGGCAACCTGCACCGACCGATGACCGAGGACGAGGCCTCCCGGGCCGTCGAGCGTGCGTGGGAGCGGGGGGTGCGCTACTTCGACACCGCGCCGCACTATGGCCTGGGCCTGTCCGAGCGCCGGTTGGGAGCGGCGCTGCGAGGACTCCCGCGAGACGAGTTCGTCGTGTCCACCAAGGTCGGTCGTCTGATCCGTCCGAACCCGCGGCCGACAGAACTCGACGACGACGGGTTCGCGGTGCCCGGCGACCTGAGACGCGAGTGGGACTTCAGCGTCGAGGGTGTGCGCACGTCGATCGAGGAGTCCCTCGAGCGCCTCGGCCTGGACCGGATCGACATCGCGTATGCCCACGACCCGGACCTCGTGAGCCCGTCGACCGGTAGGCAGGCGCTCGAGGCGCTCGCCGAGCTCCGCGCGGAGGGCGTCGTGCGCGCCATCGGTGTCGGCACCAACGCGCCGGACAAGGTGCCGGGGCTCTTCGACAGCGGCCTGGCTGACGTCGTGATGGTGGCCGGCCGCTACACCTTGCTCGAGCAGGGCGGACTCGCCACGGCGCTGGAGCCCGCACGCGAGCATGGCGTCGCAGTTGTCGTGGCGGGCGTGTTCAACTCCGGACTCCTCAGCAGCCCCTGGCCCGCGGAGGACGCCCGCTACGAGTACCAGCGCGCACCGCGTGGGCTGATCGAACGGGCACAGGCGCTCGCCCGGGTCTGCGAGGACCACGGCACGACGCTCCCGGCCGCTGCGATCGCGTTTCCTCTGCAGCACCCTGCGGTCGCGGGAGTCGTTCTGGGGATGCGCACCGTCGCGCAGGTCGACGCGAACCTGGACCGGTACTCCGAGGACGTCCCGGCGGCGCTGTGGGCCGATCTGCAGAGCCGCGATCTCCTGGCGTCGTCGGTGTCCTGACCGGAGCGCCACCTACCGTTCGACCCGAGCACCGCCCCGGCCGCGACCTTGAACGTCCGCCAGCCTCGGCCCGCAGCGAACGAGTCACCGCCTCCCGCCCGGGCGAAGATCTCCAACCCGTCGCGCTGCGTCGCCAGCTGTGCGATGGCCGTGTGGCCACGGTCGGAGACCCCGACTGCGCCGCGTACCCCTAAGCGCGTCTCGTGAAGCTCAGCCCGTTGCCCGCAGAGCATCCGACCGTTCGTCGTCCGCGGCGACCACCGGGACGAGCCGATGGACCGTGAACGAGTCGCCGACGCTCATCGGCCGCTCTGGCGAGCGTCGTCCGACTGCGACTCGGGCACGAGTCGCAGGCCGGCGCGATCCGGGCGGACGTGCGGCCCGTCCTTCTGGGCCCACCACCCGTCCAGCGGCACCGCCTGAGCGATGCGCGTCTCGTCGATCGTCGTGCCATGTCCCGGCTTGTCCCCGAGCACGATGCCACCGTCGGCGATCTCGTAGTCCACCGTCATGCCGAGCGGGGCTCCGAGGTCCTGCAGCTCGGCCGAGAGGTGGTTCGGGACGGCCGCAGCGGCATGGAAGACGGGGTTCGCAGTCGAGCCGACGGGGCTGATGGGCAGGTCACGGCTGTGGGCGACGGCCGCGACACGCAGGAAGTGCGTGATCCCCCACATGCTGCCGACCTGCACGATGTCGACGGCGCCGGCGTCCAGCAGAGGCTTGAACTGCTCCAGACCGGTGAGGTTCTCGCCGGTGGCGACACCGGCGCGAACAGCGCGACTGACCATCGCCATGCCGTCGGCGTCCCACCGACGCAGCGGCTCCTCGACCCAGGACAGGTCGACCTGCTGCTCGACAGCGTGGATGTATCGGATCGCCTGCTTGCGGTTCCAGGACTCGTTGGCGTCCAGCATGATGCCCGGTCGGGGCGTGTTGGCCGAGAAGATGTCACGCACGCGCGCCAACCTGATGAGGTCGCTGTCCAGGTTCAGGCCGCCCTTCACCTTGACGCTCGTGAAACCGCGGGCGACCCACTCGCCGTACAAGTCCTCGAGCTCGTCGTCGGGGATCGCGATCTCCAGCGCCGAGGCATAGGCGGGGACGAACCGGTCGCGCGCGCCGAGGGTGCGCCACAGGGGCTCGTCGGCGATCTTCGCCTTGAGGTCCCAGAGCGCCATGTCCAGTGCGCCGATGCCGCCGAACGTCGCCCCCACGTGTCCGCTCTTGAACACTCGGGCCAGCATGCGGTCGTACAGCGCGACCACCGCGCGCGGGTCCTCGCCCTCGATGGCGGGAAAGACCCGGTCGATGTCCGTGTGCGACCCGACGCCGATTCCCTCAAGACCCTCGTCGGTCTCGAGGACGACCACGGGCACCTCGGTGATGCCGTCCCGGATGAAGCCGTTGACGTCCCCGACGGGGCGTCCCCAGTCCTGGAGTGTCGTCACGGTCCGGTACCCGGTGATTCTCATTCGCTCACACGTCCTCTTCGGCGCGCGGTCGGCCGCAGTGCCGCCACGAAAAGAGCATACATCACACGTCTGCACAGTAGGTACTCCCGCATATACTCCCGTCATGACCGTTCCTGACCCGGGCGCCGACGGCCCGCGCATCCCGTCCATCCAAGATCGGATGCCCGCGCAGCGCTTGGGCGTGGCGGTCGTGGAGGCGCTGGTCAACGTGATCGTCACGGGGCAGCTCGCGCCCGGCGACACGCTGCCGCCGGAGGTCCCGCTCGCCAAGCAGTTCGGCGTCTCCCGGACCGTCCTTCGCGAATCGGTCAAGCGACTGGAGGAGAAGGGTCTCGTCTCGGTGGGCCAGGGCCGCGGGACCACCGTGCAGCCCACCCGGTCGTGGAACATGATGGACCGCGTCGTCCTGACGGCTCTCATCGCGCACGACGAGACGCTCGGCGTTCTCGACGAGCTCAGCATCGTCCGCGCCCGCCTCGAGGCTGCCATGGCCGCCGACACCGCTCGCGTCCGCTCGTCGGAGGAGCTCGAGGCGCTGCGGCAGGCCTTGGAGTCCATGCGCGCGTCGCTCGACGACCCCAGCGCCTTCGGTGCGTCCGACGTTCGCTTTCACGACATCGTCATGGAGATCTCCGGCAACCGGCTCGCCGAGAGCATCGCCCGGTCGCTGTTCGAGCGTGCGCGTGACAGCGCGCGGTACCACGGTATGACGCCCCCGTCGTTCCACGAGCAGACGCTGCGCGAGCACGAAGCCGTGTTCGCGACGATCGAGGCCCGCACCACCGAGGCGGCCGAGCACGCGATGTACTCGCACATCATCGACGCCTGGCAGCGCCGCCGGCTGCCCGACCACTCGGGCACCAAGCCGCGCCGCACGTAGCTGCTCGCAGCGCCGCAAGAGCGACGGGGTCGCGCCACGGCTCCCAGGTGGCACCGTCACAGTCAGCGACGCCGTGGTGGATCCGCCCTCATAGCGCAAGCAGCGTGATCTTGACGGCGGTGACCGTGTCGGTTCCGAGAATCGTGAGCCGTTCGTCTCCATTGAGGAGACGTCCCTCGACGAATACCCCGTCGTGCAGTCGCAGCTCGCGCACGCTGTCGATCTCGACGCGCGATCCGTCTCGGCTGAAGTCGATCATCGCCTGCTGACCGACCGCCACGAACTCGAGCGGACCGGTCGCGATCACGATGCCGAACGGCCTGGCGTCGGCCGGCTGCGGCCCGTGGGAGTCGTTGATCGACTCGCTCGGCCGGGTCACGGGCTCGGGAAGCCGGACACCGATGTCGAGAAGCATCTTCGCCAGGAGCTTCGGTGCGCTTCTCACCACGACGGTCATGGAGTCGAGCGTCGCGGTGACCGATTCGGTGCCCTCGTCGAGCGCGAACCCCATGATCCGGCCGTCACGTTGCGCGTCGACGATCTCGGGTGCGAGAGCGAGGATCTGCCGGAACGCGTCGAACAGCTGACTGCCCTCGCGGACGTCGTCGACCCCGAAGACGTGGTAGCCGATGGCATTGAATCCGCCGATCGCACGGAACGCGTCGCCGGTCAGCACTCGCGCCTCCGGGATGAAGAGTGCACTGGTCGCGGACGCGTACTCCCGCATGACGGGTTCGCTGTCGCGGACATAGATGTCTGGGGCGACGAAATCGATTGCGGGCGCGGCGATACGCCATATCCCGCTCATCCGCGCCGTCGGTCCCCCGCTCGGATACCGGCCGGGCTCGTCCTGGCCCGGCTGCGGACCCAGCCACGCATTCGCATACGCGGGCAACGCCTTGATCGACTTGCCTGCAGCGGCCAGGTCGCCGAGGTACCGACCGAATCCCCACGCCATGAACACCTCGTCGGCGACGGCATTGTTGTCGCCGAAGCGATCTGCCCACGAGCGGCGTTCTTCGTTGCTCTGCGCGAACAGCGCGACGACATCGTCGTGGAAGCTCCCGGGATCGTCGCGCACCGCGTCGAGCAGCTCCGACGGTATCGGCGAGCTCCACGCCGTCAGCGCCGGTCCCGAGTGGTCGCGGCTGGCACCGAGCAGGCCGACCTCGTTCTCGACCTGCATCAGGATGATGGTGTGCTCCCCGTCGACGCGTGCGACGTGCGCCATCAGGGCCGCGTACGCGGTTCGATCGGCCGCCCGCAGCTCGCTCGAGAACACGGAGAGCGCGGGCCGCGGCATGGAACCGTCGTAGGTGAAAGGCGCCGGGAACGGGGACGCTCCGAGGCTGGCGCGTTCGAAGCGGACCGGATCCGCACGCACCCACGTCGGCGCATAGGTGGACGAGGCGTTCTTGAACGCACCGAACCAGATCAGGACGAGACGCACTCCGGCGGAACGCGCACCGGCAAGAAGGTGGTCGACAACCTCGAAATCGAATGCGCCCTCGGTCGGCTCCACCTGATCCCACCCGACGGCAGCGACGACCGAGTTGATCCCGGATCGCTCCAGTGACGCCCACACGGGAGCCATGTGCGCCTCGTCGGAGGAGCTCGAATTGTGCAGCTCACCGCCGAGACAGAGGAAAGGCGACCCATCGACGATGAGCTGGGTGTGGCTGGCTGTGCGCTCGAGTCGAGGCAGGCTGGACACAGCGGCTCCTTGTGCATGCGGATCGACGTCGGCGACGCCCTATCTTCCCGCTCGGTGAAGGCGTCGACGCATGACGTCGTCGCCAGATCTGGCCCGCCGCGGCCCGCCCTACCGTGGTGTCGTGGGTATCGCACTGGTCACCGGGGCAGCTGCCGGTCTGGGCTCCGAGTTCGCCTGGCAGCTTGCGACCGCGCGACACGACCTGGTCCTCGTCGACCGGGACGCCGGGCGGCTCGATCGGTTGGCCGGTCAGCTGCGCGCCGTCGCGGGCGTCGAGGTCGAGGTCCTCGTCGMGGACCTGTCGGTCCGCAGCGACGTCGAGCGGGTCGCCGAGCGGCTCCGGTCGGCCGAGCGCCCGGTGGGGCTGCTGGTCAACAACGCCGGCGCCGCTCCGGGGCAGCGGTTCGTGGGCGGCACCCTGGGGCGCGAGGAGGACGTCTACGCCGTCATGGTGCGTGCCGTCCTGGTGCTGTCGCACGCCGCGGTCGGGCCGATGACCGCGCGCGGGCGCGGCGCCATCCTCAACGTGGCGTCGGTCGCCGCTCTCATCACCCTGGGCACCTACTCGGCGCACAAGGCGTGGGTCCGGACGTTCACCGAGGGCCTCGCCGTCGAGCTGCGGGGCACCGGGGTCACCGCGACCGTCGTGTGCCCCGGTTTCGTCCACACCGAGTTCCACGACCGCGCCGGCATCGACATGACGTGGCTGCCGGAGATCGCCTGGTTGCGCGCCGACCACGTCGTCGCCGCCGCCCTCGCCGCCGTGCGGCGCGGCGCCGTCATCTCCACACCGAGCATGCGGTACCGCCTGGGGGCCGCCGCGGCACGGGCGATGCCCCGCTCGGCCGTGCGGGCGATCGGGTCGCCGCGGTCGCGCGCGGGTTCTGGCGACGTCGCGGGGTGACAGCCGCCGGCCATCCGCCCGGCAGCGCATCTGGTCCGACACCTCGGCGTCGGTGCGGCTGTCGCGTCTTCGAGGCTGCCTACGCCGGTTCGGTCCCCGTCGTCCGCTCCAGCACAGCCGCCGAGGCCTCGGCGGCCTCCAGACGCTCGAACGGCCCCGGGCCGGCGCGCGGCCGCGACGGAGCGCCGAGGTGACGGGTGCGGAGCTCGTCCATCAGCTCCTCGAGGAATGCGGGCCCGCTGTCGCGCACGAGCTGTTGTCGGCTCCGCTGCTGGGCGCTGTCTCGGCGCCAGTCGAGGCCCCACGTGCCGAGCGCGTCGAGGACGGGGACCGTGCGGATGCCGGCTTCGGTGAGGCTGTAGCGCGCGCGCTGACCGCGGGCCGCCGTGCCGCGGGTGAGGAGCCCCGCCTCGACCAGGCGCACGAGGCGGTCCGCGAGGATGTTCGAGGCGATGCCCTCGCTCGACCCGGTGAGCAGCGCCCGGAAGTAGCGCCGGTCGTCGAAGACGACGTCACGCAGGATGAGCAACGACCAGCGGTCCCCGAGCACGTCGACGGCGGCGCTGATCGGATCCCTGGACGGTTCCACGACCCCTCCTTGACACGCGTTTCGCCCTCACTATAGTGGTTGCAATCCGCAATCACTATCCGCGACGAGGAGGGACGATGGGCCGCTTCGTCTACGCGATGAACGTCTCCCTCGACCTCCGCATCGAGCAGGTGCCCGGAGACGACGGCGCGGGCGAGTGGCTGCGCATCGACGAGGAGCTGCACCGGGAGCTGAACGCGCAGACCCGGGCGGTGGCGCTCATCGTGCACGGCCGGCGCTTCTACGAGCTGATGGAGGAGTACCAGCCCCGGGCGCGCGACGACGCGTCCCTCCCGGAGGTGCTGCGCGAGTACGGCGAGATCTGGACCGCCAAGCCCAAGGTGCTGGTCTCCCGCACCCGGACGAGCGCCGGTCACCACACGCGGGTCATCGGTGGCGACGACGCGATCGAGCAGCTGGCGGCGCTGCGGGCCGCGACCGAGGGCGCCATCGGCGTGGGCGGGGCCGGGCTCGCCACCCAGCTGCTCCGGGCCGGACTGCTGGACGAGCTGCTGCTCACCACCCATCCCGCGATCCTCGGCTTCGGCCGGCCGCTGTTCGACGACTACACCCTGCCGATCGACCTCGACCTGCTCGAGGAGCGATCGTTCGACTCGGGCGTCACCATGCGGCGCTACGCCATCCGCGACGTGGTGGAGGCCGGCTGATGCTCACCGAGGTCGCCGACGGGGTGCTGGTCCACGAGAGCCGGTTCTGCCAGAGCAACGCGGTCGTCGTGCGCGGTGCCGACGGCGTGCTGCTGGTGGACGCGGGGGTGCACGACGACGAGCTCGCGTGCCTCGCGGACGACGTCCGTGGCCTCGGACAGAGGGTGGCCCTGGGTTTCTCGACGCACCCGCACTGGGACCACCTGCTGTGGCATCCCGGTCTCGGCGACGCGCCCCGCTACGGCACAGGGACCTGCGCGGCGACCGCCCGAGACCGGCTGGCGGGCGGCGTCGCGGCAGTGGCCAAGGCGGTCGGCATCCCGGACGAGGTGCGGCTCGACCTGCTCGGCCTGGTCACCGGCCTGCCCGCCGGGACGGCGCAGATCCCCTGGGACGGTCCCGAGGTGCGGATCGTCGAGCACCGGGCCCACGCGCCCGGCCACGCCGCGCTGCTCATCGAGGGGCGCGGCGTCCTGGTCGCCGGCGACATGCTGTCGGACGTCCTGATCCCGATGCTCGACGGGTTCGCCCCCGACCCGGTCGAGGACTATCTCGCCGCGCTCCAGCTGCTCGAGGACGTGGCGGGTGGCGTCGAGGTCGTCGTCCCCGGTCACGGGTCCGTCGGCGGACGCGGTCAGGCGCGCGAGCGGATCGCACAGGACCGGGAGTACACGCTCGCCCTGCGCGACGGCCGGACCCCGCGCGACCCACGGATCGGCTCCTCGGCCGGGGACGGCTGGGAATGGGTGGCCGACGTCCACGAGGCGCAGCTGCAACGGCTCGCGGAGAGCCGCGGGGGCGACCCTGACCGGACGGCGCGACACTGAGCGCATGAGCGACTGGAACCAGCGAATCATCGACGAGTTCCGTGCGAACGGCGGCGACGTGCGGACGAACGGGTTCGGGAAGGGCCTCGTGCTGCTCCACCACCGCGGCGCCAGGACCGGGACCGAGCGCGTCAGCCCCGTGGCCGGCATCGCGGAGGGCGGCTCCGCGTGGCTCGTCGCGGCTTCCAAGGGCGGCGCACCGGACAACCCGGCCTGGTTCTTCAACCTGCTCGCGCACCCGGACGTCGAGATCGAGACGCCCGACGACGGCACCGTGCCGGTGCACGCGACGCAGCTGCTCGGGGACGAGCGCGACGCCGCGTGGGCGCGGTTCACGGCCCGGTCGGAAGGGTTCCGCTCCTACGAGCAGCGCACGTCGCGCACCATCCCCGTGCTGCGCCTGACCCGCAGGGAGGCGTGACGCACCGTGGACATCACCGTCGAGGACCAGCCGGCCACGCTCGTCGCCGTGCTGCGTGAGCGCGTCGCGATGGACGCCCTGCCCGCCTTCTACGACCGGGCCTACACCCTCGTCGCGCGGGAGGTCGCGGCCGCCGGGTTCGACGTCACCGGTCCCGCGTTCGGCTGGTACCGCGACATGCCGACCGACTCGGTCGACCTCGCCGCCGGCTTCGAGGTCGGTGCCGGCGCGGCGGTCGGCGCCCTGGGCGACGGAGTCGAGGTGGTCGAGGTGCCCGGCGGCCCGGCCGCGGTCGGCGTGCACGTCGGCACCTACGACACCCTGCCCGCCGCGTGGGGCGAGCTCCGGGTGTGGTTGTCGCAGGACGGCGCCGGGATGCGTGGCGACTTCCTCGAGGTGTACCTGAGCGACCCGTCCGAGGTCGCCGACCCCGCTCAGAACGAGACGCGACTGGTGCTGCCGATCGTGCGCTGACGCTTGGGAGAGCTGATCGCCGAGGCACCGACCGCGCGGAAGGCTCTCGCCGGGCCCGACTCCCGGGCGAGGGAGTCCGCCACGGACGCCAGGAGGTCGGCGCCCGGCCCGGTGAGGCTCAGCAGCCGCACCACGGCGTCGCGGACCTCGCCGACCGAGGCGGTGTTGGGGTCGAGCACCTCGCCGACGCCGGTGCGCTCGACGGCCGCCGCGCCGGCGAACTGGTCCGTCGAGAACGGCAGCACCAGCATCGGCGTCGCGGTGCCGACCGCCTCGGTGACCGAGTTGTTGCCGCCGTGCGTCACCAGCACCGCGGCCCTCCGCAAAAGGCGCACCTGCGGCAGGTACTCGCGCACGAGCCACCCCGCGGGCAGCTGACCCAGCTCGGCGACGGGCGTGGCGCCGCTCGCGACCGCGGCCCGGACCCCCGCCGCGCGCAGCGCCGCCACCACGGTGCGCAGCACGTCGCCCCGGACGGACAGGAAGCTGCCGAAGCTGACGTAGACGAACGGCTCCTCCGCGCCGAGCCACGCGTCGACCTCGGGGTCGGCCGGCTCGGGGCGCAGGCTGCCACCCAGGTACTCGTGCGGCGGGAGATGCGACGCGCGCTCCGGCGCGGCGAGCTGCTCGGGGTAGTGGAAGAGCACGAGCGGCCCGTGCAGGGCGAACGCATCCTCCACGGGCGCCCTCCCCGGCGCGAGCACCGCGCCCGCGGCGTTCCACTCCGTCGTGAAGCCGGCGGCGACCCGACGGCACAGCGTGTCCAGCGCGGCCAGCTCGTCCGCGTCGGGCCGGAACGCGCGGGGCCAGACCGGCGGCCGACCGTAGACCTCACCCCCCACCGGCAGCGCCGTCGGGTGGCCGAGCACCACGTCCGCGTACGGCACCTCGCCGGCCCACAGCCCGAGCCGCGCACCGTAGGCGAGGTGGTCGACGAGGATGGCGTCGGGACGGACCGCGTCCACCACGTCCAGGGTGGCGCGGGCCTTCTCGACCGGCTGCCACATGAGGTCGACCAGCCGCTCGCGGGCCTGGTACGCGAGGGTCGGCACCATGCCGTGGCGTGTCGCCTCGAAGAAGCCGCGCAGCGAGTCCGCCTCGTCGTCCGGCTGCTTCTCCGCCCGGATCACGCCCGGGTTGGACCCGCGCCCGAGCTGGAGGAAGGCCGGCTCGTAGCCGAACGAGTCGACGATGCCGGCGGTCGCGTCACCGCTGGCGACGACCACCCGCTCCCMCGCGTCGCGCCACGCCGTGCCCAGGGCTGCCAGCGGGAGGAGGTGCGAGGCGTAGTCCGGGCTGATGATCAGCAGGGTCATCCCAGGCCGACCAACGACGACCGGGCGGCCAGCTCGTCGGCCGCGACCCGTCCGTAGAGGGCCCCGAGCGTCTCGGCCATGCGCTGGATGGTGAAGCTCTTCGCCACGGTCTGGTGCGACGTCGCCGCGCGACGGGCGTCGGTCTCGGCGAGCGACGCGTCCAGCGCGGAACCGATCGCCGCGGCGAGCCGGTCTGCGTGCCACGTGGCGGTCAAGAAGCCGGTGACGCCCTCCTCCACGTACGTCGCGGGGCCGCCCCCGTCGGGAGCGACGACGACGAGGCCGGACGCCATCGCCTCGAGCAGCGCGATGCCGAACTCCTCCTTGAGGCTCGCGCACACGTAGATACCGCGTGGGGCGCTGAGCCCGGGCAGGCCGGTGCGGACCGCCGCGACCCACCGGGCGACCACGTCGTTGGGTCGGTGGCCGGGCAGGAGGAGGCCGCAGGCGGCGCGCCCGTCCGCGGGCACCACGGCGTCGATCAGGGCGAGCTGCTCCCGTTCGTCCGCCGACGGGTCGGCCAGGTCACCGCCGACGACGAGCAGGTTCGCCCGGTCACGCAGCCCGCCGGCCGCCCAGGCCTGCACGAGCGTGGCCACGCCCTTGACCCGGTGGAGCCGACCCACGCTCACGATCAGCGGCAGCGACCGCCGCTCGCTCGGCAGCGCCCCGACCAGGTCGCGCAGCTCGCGCAGCGCGTCCGTCGGCTCGTCGCCCGCGGCGTGCGCCTCCGCCTCCGCCACGGCGCGGTCGACGACGACGAGGTCGACACCCTCCGGCACGATCGTGTGCCGCTCGGGGTGCGCCGTGACGTCGATCCCGACCAGCTCGCGCATGTCGCGCCGCAGCGCCGGGCGGGGGAACAGCACCGTGTGCGCGGCGTTGGCGGCCAGCCGCTGCACCAGCCGGGCGCGGAACCAGAAGTGCTCGACCTCGTCGACCGTGCCGAAGTTCTCCCGCGTGAGTCGGCCGGCCAGGTCGAGCGACTGGATGACGGCGTGCGGGTCGGGCGCGACCGTGAACACGACGGGGATGTCGAGCTCGCTGGCGACGTCGGCGGCGGCCAGGCTGCCGACGTCCGCCATGCGCAGGTGGATCAGGTCGACCCCGCCGGCCGCCCGCAGCACGCGCCGGATGCCCCGCCGGGCGGACACTCGCAGCGACCAGGCGGCGGCCATCGGTACCGGCTCGTGCCGGAGCGGGACCCGCCCGTAGTGGTGCCCGCTCCCGGCCAGCGCGCCGAGATCGGCCGCGGCCTCGGCGACCGACCCGCGCGACAGGGTGAGCACCCGGTCCACGGGCCGCGCGCGGGAGTCGCCGGCGACGAGCGCGTCGCCCAGCCGCACCAGCAGGGTCGCGATCCCCCCGTTGTCGCCCGCGCCCGCGGCGCTGAGCCCGGCATCGATGTCCGCGTGCAGGAACAGTTGCGCGACGCTCAGTCCGTCGGCCTGCGGCTCCCGCCGCCACGACGACCCTGCGCCGATGTCGACGAGCGCCAGCCGGGCGAGGTCCGCCAGCTCGCCGTCCTCGGCGGCCAGGCGGTCGAGCAGCCCGACGACCGAGGTGTCCCCCGGGCGCTGGCCGAGCGCCGCCACCGCCGCGCCGCGCACCCGGACGTCCTCGGCCGCGTCGCCGGCGAGCGCCAGCAGGGGTCGGACCGCGACGGCGTGCCGGACGAGGCCCAGCGTCTCCACGACGCGGGCGCGCGCCCCCGGCTCGGTCACCCCGAGCAGGGCCGACTCCAGACCCACGGCCACGGGCTCCGGCGCTCCCGCGGACCACTGCTCGAGCGTCCGCTGGGCGAGCATGCCGCCGAACCCGCCGGCCTCGGTCATGCCGATGAGCCGCGCGACCGCGTCGGCGCGCGGCAGCCCGGAGCCGATCACCCACGCGGCGTGCTCCCGGACGAAGGGCCGCTCGTCCGACAGGAGCCGCGCGACGGCGCGCGAGGCCTCGTCGTCGCCGATCTTTCCCAGCGCGTGCACGGCGGCCACCGCCACGAGCTGGTCCGTGTCGTGCAGGGCGCCCGTGAGCACGCGGATCGTCCGCACGCCGGGATCGCGGGTGCTCTCGAACGCGAGCTCGTCGGCGAGCCGCATGCCGTCGACGATGCGCTCGGCCGCCCGGAGCTCGTCGAGCGCGGTCTGGATGCCCATGCCGGTCACCTGCTTCCTTGCGGCGGCCGACACGACACTCGTTGCGGCACGGCCGATGCTAGGTCGGCTCTGGGCGACCGGCTCGTCGAGTTCCTGGCAGAGCTCTCAGGTTCGGTGCGTACTCGACGCCTTCCGGGCCGGCCGGATGGCGGTCCGCCGCCTGGGCGGCGGCACGGGACCTTGGCGCCGGTGCCAGGCTGTGCGCATGCCGGACCTAACCCTCCCCGAGCCGCGGACCCCGGACCCGGCTGACGCACCTCCCCTGCGCTGGGGGATCCTCGCCCCCGGCCACATCGCCGGGCACTGGGCGACCGCCCTGCGCGAGCACACCCGGCAGCGGCTCGTCGCGGTCGGGTCGCGCTCGCCGGAACGTGCCGCGGCCTTCGCGGCCGCGCACGGCGTGGAGCGGGTGCACGCGTCGTACGAGGCGCTCGTCGACGACCCCGGCGTGGACGCCGTCTACGTGGCGAGCCCGCACAGCCACCACCGCGACCACGCCCTGCTCGCGCTGCGCGCCGGCAAGCACGTGCTCGTGGAGAAGGCGTTCACGCGCAACGCCGCCGAGGCCCGCGAGCTCGTGGCGGCCGCGCGCGCGGCGGGCGTGCTGCTCATGGAGGCGATGTGGACGCGGTACCTCCCCCACAGCGACGTCATCCGTCAGGTCCTCGAGGATGGCCTGCTCGGAGAGGTGCACCGGATCACCGCGGACTACGGCGTGCGTGCGCACCAGGACGCGTCGCACCGCCTGCTCGACCCCGCGCTCGCGGG
The DNA here is from genome assembly GCF_056400905.1 of Cellulomonas sp. P4_H12. Taxonomy (NCBI): domain Bacteria; kingdom Bacillati; phylum Actinomycetota; class Actinomycetes; order Micrococcales; family Cellulomonadaceae; genus Cellulomonas; species Cellulomonas sp. P4_H12. The sequence goes on along the minus strand of NZ_JBFUKJ010000004.1, from coordinate 44,773 downwards.
CGGCGTCCTGCTGGACCTGGGCATCTATCCGCTGTCGTTCGCCTCCGGGGTCGCGCGCGCAGCGGGCCTGTCCACGCGCCCGACGAGCGTGCAGGCCGCGGGCTCGCTGACCACGACGGGGGTGGACGCGCAGGTGAGCGCCCAGATCGGCCCCGGCGCAGCGCAGGCGCAGCTGTTCACGTCCATGCTCACGGCCTCGGGGCACACGGCTCAGGTGTACGGCTCGCTCGGCCGGATCGAGGTGGACGACCGGTGCTACGTGCCTGCCGGCGTCACGCTGACCGTCGACGGACGCACCGGCACCTGGGACGCCAACCGCGTGCACGGCTACGGCGGCCTGTCCTTCCAGGCCGCCGCGCTCGCGACGTACGCGGCGCAGGGCTGCACCGACTCACCCCTGCTGCCTCTCGACGAGACGGTCACCATCCTCGAGACGGCCGACGAGATCCGCCGTCAGGTCGGCGTGGTCTACCCGGGCGAGGACTGAGGAGCTCAGTGCACGTCGTCAGTACGACGTCGGGCCGTGCTCGGCGTCGAAGATGTGCCGGCAGCCGGTGCACTCGCCCCGGTCCGGCCCGTCGTCCTCGGGGAACTGGGTCGCCGGCGTGACGAACCGACCGCACAGGCTCATCCCGTCGCGGAAGAAGTGCTGCCTGCGGTCGTTGCCCGCGAGCCGCAGCCAGCCCTCGGTGTAGCTCAGCACCATGTCGGTCTCCTGTCCGGGGTCGCGCGCCCCTGCATCCATGGTTCCGCCGCTGACCGCCCCGCAGGCATGACCAAAGGCCCTCGGGACCGGTCGCGGTGCGCCAGAATTCGCCGATGCCCCTACGACGCTCTCGGGCCGTCCTCGTGTGGTTCGCCGCCGTCGCCGTGGTGCTCGCCCTTCTCGCCGTCCTCGTCGCGCGCGGGGTGCTCTGGCCCAACCGGCTCCTCGCCGCCCGGTACGACGTGCGCGGGGTGGACGTGTCCGCGTACCAGGGCCGTATCGACTGGCCCACGCTCGCGGCGCAGGACGTCGACTTCGCCTACGTCAAGGCGACGGAGGGGTCGGGATTCGTCGACGAACGCTTCGAGGACAACCTGCGAGGGGCTCGCGAGGCGGGACTGCTGGTCGGCGCGTACCACTTCTTCAGCTTCGAGAGCCCGGGGCGGTCCCAGGCGGAGCGGATCATCGCGACGGTCCCCGAAGACGGCGACCTGCTCCCGGTCGCGATCGACGTCGAGCACTACGGCGAGCACGTCGGGCACCCGCCCGACCCCGAGGCTGTGCGGGTGCAGCTCACCGCCCTCCTGGACGCGCTGCGCGAGCACTACGGCGTCGAACCCGTGATCTACGCGACGCAGTCCGCCTACGCCCGCTACGTCGCCGGGCACTTCCCCGGCACGCCGATCTGGATCCGGGCGGTGTACGCGCCACCCCGCCTGACCGACCACCGTCGGTGGACGTTCTGGCAGTACTCGGACCACGACCGACTCGACGGCTACGAGGGCGAGGAGCCGTCCATCGACGTCAACGTCTTCCACGGAGACCTCGACGAGCTCCGTGCTCTGCGGGCCGGCCGTTGACCCTCGGGCCACCCGAGGGTCCACAGTTCTGCTGTGGACACCGACGACCTCACCATCGGCAGGTTCGGGCGCCTCTGTGGACTCTCCGTGCACACGCTGCGGCACTATGACGACGTCGGGCTGCTGACCCCGGCCCGCGTGGACGAGTCGACCGGCTACCGCTACTACCGGGCCGACCAGCTGGAACGCGCCCGTCACATCCGTTCCCTGCGGTGGACCGACCTCTCCGTCGAGGACACCCGCACGGTCCTCGACGACCCCGAAGGGGCATCGGCCGTGCTCGACGCCCACCGCGCCCGCCTCGAGCGCGAGCACGCACGGATCGCCGCGAGCCTCGGGGACACCTCACGGGTCGCGGACGAAGGACTGCCCACGGCGACCCGTCACGCAGGCGCCCGGCCCGTGCAGATCAAGCTGCTGGTGGCCGACCAGGACGCCGCGGCCGCGTTCTACATCGACGCCTTCGGGTTCGACTACGAGGTGACCCAGCGCACCGCGGACGAGGACTTCTTCGGCTTCACCTTCGGCCGGTACGGCGAGGGCGACTTCTTCCTCGTCCACCTCCAGACCGCCGACTACCCGGGCGCCGCCGGCCCGGCGACGATCGGTCTGCTCGTCGACGACCTCGACGCGGCCCACCGCCGAGCGCTCGCCGCGGGCGCGACCGAGGTGCTCGGCCCGCACGAGTCCGACGGCATGCCGCGGTCGGCGGCCGTGCGGGACCCCGACGCCAACGTGGTCTGGCTGTACCAGGGGTGAGGACGACAACGGCCCCGGTGCTGCGCCGCGACTCTCGTCGCGGGCTGCACCGGGGCCGCATGTCCGTCAGCACCTGTTGGCCTTCGCCCACCGCGCCCGCTTGTCCTTGTTGCGCGCGGCTTGAACCGCCCCCAGCGCCATTGGGGGCTGTCGAAGATCAGCCACCCGGACCATGGCCGTCAGCCGCTCTCGTAGCGGCGCGTTCCACCTCCGGGCCGATCCTTCGCGATGGGATGCTGACACCACCGCGCAGACCGGGAGATCCAAAGTTGAACTATACACGGATCCTGGTCATGTGTCCACCACGCATGGATGCCCCCTGCACCCAGGGCGCTCCTGTTCCATGTCGGCGGCCCGTGGAAGGGTGACAGGCACAGCCCACCACCGTCGAAGGAGACCCCTGTGGCCACGTACCTGAACCCGTACCTGAACTTCCGCGACACGGCGCGCCAGGCGATGGAGTTCTACCAGTCCGTGTTCGGCGGCGAGCTGACGCTGAGCACGTTCGGCGAGTTCCAGGCGACCGAGGACCCGGCCGAGGTCGACAACATCATGCACGGACAGCTCGAGACGCCGAACGGGTTCGTGCTCATGGGCGCCGACACGCCCGCCCACATGGGGCTCCCCGCGGAGAGCAGCGTCTCGGTGTCTCTCAGCGGTGAGGACGAGACGGAGCTGCGCGGCTACTGGGACAAGCTCGCCGACGGCGCCACGATCGTGGTCCCGCTGGCGGCCGCTCCGTGGGGCGCGACGTTCGGCATGCTGGACGACAAGTACGGCACCCACTGGCTGGTGAACATCACGCCCGCACAGGGGTAGCCGTTCGCTAGCGTACGGCCGTGACGTTCCTGCAGCCCCACGACCGCGTCCTGCTCACCGGGGACTCCATCACCGACTGGGGGCGGGACCGCGCCGACCCGACGAGCCTCGGGCACGGGTACGCGGGAATCGTCGCGGCGCTGGCGGGCGCCCGCCGGCCGGACCTCGCGCTCACCTTCCTCAACCGGGGCGTGGGCGGTGACACGTCCGGGATGCTGCGCGCGCGGTGGGACCGGGACGCGGTCGCCCTGGCGCCGACGGTCGTCTCGATCCTCGTCGGCATCAACGACACGTGGCGCCGCTACGACTCGGGCGACCCGACATCCACCGACGAGTACGAGGACAACCTGCGGGCCATCGTCTCGACCGTCGACCGCCTCGTCCTGGTCGAGCCGTTCCTCGTTCCCGTCCGCGCCGAGCAGCACGCCTGGCGCGAGGACCTCGACCCGCGGCTCGCCGTCGTGCGCCGGGTGGCCGCCGAGCACCGCGCGGTGCTCGTGCCCGCCGACGGCCTGTTCGCGGCCGCGGCGGTCCGCACGACGCCCGAGGCGTGGGCGTTCGACGGCGTGCACCCGACGCCGGCGGGGCACGGGCTGCTCGCCGAGGCGTGGCTGCGCGCGGTCGGGATCGACCGACCGTCCACCTGATGGGGATGCTTTGCGCAGGTCGGGACGTTGACGCTAGCGTCGTGGCCGATCGTGTCCCGCACCCGCGGGACGACGGTGAACGACCGAACCGGTCTCGGAGGACGAAGCGATGAGCGTGCTGCCTGCCGCCCCCGCCGTCCTCGTGCACGCCCGCGTGGCGCTGCCCTGTTGTCGCTGTCTGTAGAGCGCTGGCTGCTCCCACGCGTGCGGACCCCTGAGCGGGGACCGTCTCCCGCGCCAGCGCTCGCCCCAGGCCCGGGATCCGCGATCCGGGCCGCTCGTCCGGCGCACAGCCGCCGCCGGAGCCCCAGACTCCGCTAGTCCCCCACCAGCTGCCGGCCGGCCGGCAGCTTCGACCGAAGAGGAACCATGGCACGCATCTACGACGACGCGACGGCGCTCATCGGCAACACCCCGCTGGTCCGCATCAACAAGATCACCGACGGTGCCCCCGCCACCGTCGTGGGCAAGCTCGAGTTCTACAACCCCGCCAACTCGGTCAAGGACCGCATCGGCGTCGCGATCATCAACGCGGCCGAGGCGTCCGGCGAGCTCAAGCCCGGCGGCACGATCGTCGAGGCGACCAGCGGCAACACCGGCATCGCGCTCGCGTTCGTCGGCGCGGCTCGCGGCTACAAGGTCGTGCTGACCATGCCCGAGACCATGTCGAAGGAGCGCCGCGCGCTGCTGCGCGCGTTCGGCGCGGAGCTCATCCTCACGCCGGGCTCCGAGGGCATGAAGGGGGCGGTCAACCGCGCCGACGAGATCGTCGCCGAGCGCGAGGGCGCCATCCTGGCCCGCCAGTTCGCCAACGAGGCCAACCCCGAGATCCACCGCACGACCACCGCCGAGGAGATCTGGGCGGACACCGACGGCGAGATCGACATCCTCGTCGCCGGCATCGGCACCGGCGGCACCATCACCGGCGTCGGCCAGGTGCTCAAGGCCCGCAAGCCCGGCGTGCAGATCGTCGGCGTCGAGCCGGCCGAGTCGCCCATCCTCAACGGCGGCGCCCCCGGCCCGCACAAGATCCAGGGCATCGGCGCCAACTTCGTTCCCGAGATCCTCGACACCACGATCTACGACGAGATCATCGACGTCGACGCCGAGACGGCCGTCAAGGTCGCCCGCCGCGCCGCCGCCGAGGAGGGCCTGCTGGTCGGCATCTCGTCCGGCGCCGCCCTGCACGCCGCCACCATCCTGGCCAACCGCCCGGAGAACGCCGGCAAGCTGATCGTCGCGATCATCCCGTCGTTCGGCGAGCGCTACCTGTCGACCGTGCTCTACGCGGACCTGCTCGACTGAGCGCCCGCGTCCCGTCCCCCCGCACGAACCCACAGGACGAAGGCTCCATGTCCGAGCACCAGCACCTCCTCGCCACCCTCAGGGAGGACCTCGAGGCCGCCCGGCACCGCGACCCCGCGGCCCGGTCGCTCGCCGAGGTCGCCCTCGGGTACCCCGGCGTGCATGCGGTGTGGGTGTACCGGCTGGCGCACCGGATGTGGCACCAGCCCGGCCTGCAGCTGCCCGCGCGACTGGTCTCCCAGCTCGCGCGGGCACTGACCGGGATCGAGATCCATCCGGGGGCCCGCCTGGGCCGCCGGCTGTTCATCGACCACGGCATGGGCGTCGTGATCGGCGAGACCGCCGAGGTCGGTGACGACGTCGTGCTCTTCCACGGGTCGACGCTGGGCGGCAAGTCGATGCGGCACGGCAAGCGGCACCCGACGCTCGGCGACGGGGTCGTGGTCGGCGCGGGCGCCAAGGTGCTCGGTCCCGTGTGGATCGGGCCGGGCGCGCAGATCGGCGCGAACGCGGTCGTCATCCACGACGTCCCCGCGGGGGCGATCGCGGTCGGGGTCCCCGCGACCATCCGCCTGCGCCCGAAGGCCGCGCCGTTCGACGCCGAGATCGACGACCCGGCGATCTACATCTGACGCACCTCGCACCTCGCACCTCGCGACGAGCCCGACCGGTCCTCCGGCCGGGCTCGTCGCGTTTCCGGGCGCGATTGTTCTAGTTGTCCTCTAACAACTAGGGTGGACGTGTGCTGTTCCGCGTCGACCCCTCCTCCGCCGACCCGCTGTTCACCCAGCTGGCCGCACAGGTGCGCGCCGCCGTCGCGCGCGGCGAGCTGGCGGACGGCGAGCGCCTCCCGGGCGCCCGCGAGCTGGCGGCCTCGCTCGACATCAACCTGCACACCGTCCTGCGCGCCTACCAGGACCTGCGGGACGAAGGTCTGATCGAGCTGCGCCGCGGGCGCGGAGCCGTCGTGGTCGCCCCCGCGCAGGACAACGCCGAGCTGCACGCCGCCATCGAGACCCTGGTGCGCGTCGCCCGGTCCCTCGGCATCGCCCCCCAGACCACGACCGCCCTCGTCAAGGAGGCCCTCCGGTGACCCCGGTCCCCCACCGCACCATGACGTCGGTGCTCACGCTCGTCGTGCCCGGCGCGCTCGTCGCCAGCACGTTCGTCGTCGCCGGCGCCTGGTCCGCCGAGCTGCCCGACCCCGTGGCGGTCCACTTCGGCACCGACGGGCCGGACGGCTTCGCGTCGCTCGCCGACGCCCTCTGGCCCGTCGCGCTCGGCTCTGCGGTCGTCGCGGCCCTGTGCTGGGCGCTGGCGTTCTTCTGGGGCCGGACGGCCGTCGTCCGACGGATCTGCGCCGGGACGGCCGTCGGCCTCACGGCCTTCCTCAGCGCGCTCACCGTCGGGCTGCTCGACCTGCAGCGCGGCCTGTCCGACGCCGCCGACGCCGGCGGGACCGGGCTGGTCATCACGCTGGCGTTCGCCGTCGGCCTCGCGGGCGCCGCGCTCGGCGCGTGGCTCACCCCGGGCGACCGTCGGCAGCCCACGGGTGCGCCGGTGCCACGGGACGCCGCGGTGCTCGTTCTGGCGCCCGACGAGTCGGCCACCTGGGTCACGCACGCCGAGAGCAGGGCGGCGCTCGTGGTGGGCGCCAGCGTCACGGTGCTCGTGGTCGCCCTCGGGCTGCTGCTGTCGGCGCCGTTCGTGCTGGTCCCGGCGGTGGTGGTCGCGGGCGCGGTGCTGTCGAGCACGTGGTTCACCGTCACGGTCGACCGGCGCGGCCTGACGGTGCGCTCCGCGGTGGGCTGGCCACGGTTCGTCGTGCCGCTCGACGAGGTGCTGAAGGCCGAGGTGGTCAGCGTGCGCCCGCTCCCCGAGTTCGGTGGCTGGGGCTACCGCGTCGGGCGCGGGGGGCGCGTCGGCGTCGTGCTGCGCACCGGCGACGGACTCCAGGTGGAGCGCACGGGCGGCCGCTCGTTCGTCGTGACCGTCGACGACGCCGCCACGGGAGCCGCCCTGCTCAACACGCTCGCGGCCCGGGAGCGTGTGGAGCCGACGGCACGCGATACCCGCGGTACCAGGTAGCCTGGCGCGGGCGTCGACGGCGACGCCGCGACCGGGAGGACTGACGATGCGGCTGGGCTACCACACGGGCTACTGGTCGGCGGGGCCGCCGCCGGGCGCGCAGGAGGCCGTCCTCGGCGCGGAGCAGCTCGGGTTCGACTCGGTGTGGACGGCCGAGGCGTACGGCTCGGACGCGCTGACCCCGCTCGCGTGGTGGGGCTCGCGCACGTCGCGCATCCGCCTCGGCACCGCGATCGCGCAGCTCTCCGCGCGCACCCCCACCGCCGCCGCGATGGCGGCCCTCACGCTCGACCACCTGTCCGGCGGCCGGTTCGTGCTCGGCCTCGGCGCCTCCGGGCCGCAGGTGGTGGAGGGCTGGTACGGCCAGCCGTACCCCCGCCCGCTCGCCCGCACCCGGGAGTACGTGTCGATCGTTCGACAGGTCCTCGCCCGCGAGGCGCCGGTGACGTTCGACGGCCAGTTCTACCGCCTGCCCCTGGGTCCCGACGAGGGCGCCGGCCTGGGCAAGGCCCTCCGCTCGACCGTGCACCCGCTGCGCGCCGACCTGCCCATCCACCTCGCCGCCGAGGGACCCAAGAACATCGCGATGTCCGCCGAGATCGGCGACGGCTGGCTCCCGCTGTTCTACTCGCCGCGGATGGACGCCGAGTACCGGGCGCTGCTGGCCGAGGGCTTCGCCGCCCGGGCACCGGAACGCAGCGCCGTCGAGGACTTCGAGGTCGTCGCCACGGTGCCCGTCGTGCTCGGTGCCGACGTGGAGTCCGCCGCCGACAGCGTCCGGCCGTTCATCGCGCTGTACGCCGGCGGGATGGGCGCCAAGGGCGCGAACTACCACCGGGCCGTGCTCGACCGGCTCGGGTACACCGAGGCGTGCGACGAGATCCAGGCGCACTACCTCGCGGGCGACCGGGCGCGGGCCACGGCCGCGGTGCCGCTCGAGCTTGTGCAGGACATCGCGCTGGTGGGCACGGCGGACGACATCCGCGCGCAGCTGCCCGCCTGGGAGGCCACCGCGGTGACGACCATGCTGGTGCAGGCCGACCCCCGGACGCTCCCCGCGATCGCCGACGCCCTGCGCGGCTGACCCCGGCCGTGGACGACGACTACGCGGAGGCGGTGCTCGACCTCGTGGAGGAGATCCCCGCGGGCCGGGCGATGACGTACGGCACGGTCGCCGAGCTCGTCGGCGACCGCCTCGAGGCCCTCGACGGCCGACGCCGGGGCGGCCCGCGGCAGGTGGGTCAGGTGCTGAGCCGGGCCGGCTCCGGGGTGCCCTGGTGGCGCGTGGTCAACGCCGCGGGGCGTCCTCCCGCCCGGCACCTGAGCCGCGCGCTGGACCTGCTGGCCGACGAGGAGACGCCGCTGAGCGCCGACGGGACACGGGTCGCACTGCGTCAGGCCATCTGGTTCCCGGAGACCTGACCCGTCCCGCGTGTCCCCGCGCTCCGCCCCCGACCGACCCACTTACCCTGACCGCACGGGTGGCCCGCTGCCCGCGATCGAGCACCGACCGGGGGATCCATGACCGTCACCGCGCAGCGCCCTGCGCCCGCGGCAGCCCTCCCGTCGACGCCCGGACGGATGCCCCGTCTGCGCGGGCTCGACGGGATCCGGGCACTGGCGGTCGCGGGCGTGGTGGTCTACCACCTCGGGGCGCCGTGGATGCGCGGCGGGTTCCTCGGGGTGGACGTGTTCTTCGTCCTGTCCGGCTACCTCATCACCACGCTCGTGCTCGACGAGGTCGAGGGCACCGGGCGCTTCTCGTTCCGGCGCTTCTACGCCCGTCGAGCCCGGCGCCTGCTCCCCGCGCTGGCGCTGCTGCTGCTCGCGATGGCCGGCGTCGCCGTCGCCATGCCGAGCGAGGCGGGCGAGCTGCGGGGCGACATCGCCGCCGCGGCGGGGTACGTGTCGAACTGGTGGCAGGTGCTCGCGCAGCGGTCGTACTTCGAGATGGTGAGCCGACCACCCCTGCTGCAGCACCTGTGGTCGCTCGCGATCGAGGAGCAGTTCTACCTGGTCTTCCCGCTCGTGGTGCTGCTGGCGCTGCGCGCCGGTCGCGCCCGCGTGGGCCAGGTCGCGGCCGTGCTCGCGCTGCTGTCCACGGCGGCGATGGCGGTCCTGGCCGTCCGGGGCTCCGCACCGGTGCCGAACGACCCGAGCCGCGTGTACTTCGGCACGGACACGCACTCGATGGGCCTGCTGGTCGGTGCGGCCATGGCCACGGTCTGGACGCCGTGGCGCACCTGGCAGCGCACGGGTTCCTGGTGGCGGGAGCGCGGTGACTCGGTCCGCCGCTTCGAGGCCGGCGTGACGGACGTGCTCGGCGTGCTCGCCCTGCTCGGGGTCCTCGCCGCGTTCGTGTGGGTCGACGAGTTCAGCGCCGTGCTCTACCGCGGAGGCTTCCTCGCGTTCTCCGTGCTCGCCGCCGTGCTGATCGCGGCGGTCGCCGACCCCGCGGGTCTCCTGGGCCGCGCGCTCGGGCGGCAGCCGTGGCGGTGGCTGGGCGAGCGCTCCTACGGGATCTACCTGTGGCACTGGCCCGTGCTCATGCTGACCCGCCCCGGCGTCGACCTCGAGGCCTCGCCGTGGCTCGCGACCCCGCTGCGCCTGGTGGCCGTGCTCGGCATCGCCGAGCTGTCGTACCGCTGCGTCGAGCTGCCCGTGCGCGACGGGACGCTCGGTCGCGCGCTCGCGGCTCTGCGCCGACCCGCCGGCGACCGACCGCGGACCCTGCTGCGCGTGGTCGCCGCGACGGTCGGGCTGGTCGTCGTCGGCGGTGTCGCCACCGCCGCCCTGGCCCAGGTACCGAGCACGACGACCGACGCGGACGCCTGGGCGCCCGGAGCCCAGCCGACCGTGACCGCGCTGCGGCCGTCACCGACGCACACCACGACGCCGACGGCGAGCTCCACCCCGACTCCCACGCCCACGCCCACGGTCGTGGCCGCGCCACCGCCTCCCCCGCCGGAGCAGATCGGCGGGGCCTCCGGCTTCGGCGACTCCGTGATGCTCGGCGCCGCTGCCGAGCTCACCGCCCGGGGCATCGCGGTCGACGCCGTCGAGTCCCGCCAGTTCGGCACCATGGTCGACCAGGTCCGCGCCGCGCTCGCGGCGGGCACGCTCGGCCACACGGTCGTCGTGCACGGCGGGACCAACGGACCCATCGACGAGGCGACGCTGCGCGAGCTGCTCGAGCTCACCCGGGACCGCCGGGTCTACCTGGTGAACGTGCACGTCCCGCGCACGTGGGCCGCCTACGACAACGACCTCTTCGCCCGGGTGGGCCCGGAGTACCCGAACGCGCACGTGCTCGACTGGAACGCGCTGGCCGGCGAGCACCGTGACTGGCTCTACGGCGACGACATCCACCTGCGGCCCGGCGGCGGCCGCGAGGGGTACGCCGACTGGCTGGCGGCCGCGATCCAGCCCTGACTCAGCCCCGGCGCAGCAGGACGACCGCACGGTCGTCGTCGTCGCCCTTGCGCACCCCGGCGAGCACCGCCGCCGCGGTGCCCCGGCCCGACACGAGCACCCGGTCGGCCACCCCCATCAGCCGGTCGATCCCCTGGTCGAGATCGCCACCGCGCGCCTCGATGAGCCCGTCGGTGTAGAGCAGGAGCACGTCGCCGTGCTCCAGACGGCCGGCCCGGGCGTGCCATCGGACCCCCGCGACGACGCCGAGCGCCGGGCTGCCCACGGTGTCGAGCAGCTCGAGGCGACCGGACCCGGCGTGCAGCTGCACCGCGGGCGGGTGTCCCGCGGACGACACCCAGAAGTCGCCCGTCGTCAGGTCGGCGGCCACGTGGATCGCCGTGGCGAACCCTTCGTCCCACGCCTGGTCGAGCAGGTACTGGTTGGCCGCCGCCAGGAACTGCTCGCGCGGCATCGCGCCCAGCAGGCCGCCGAACGCCCCCGACAGCTGCAGGGAGCGCACGCCGGCGTCCAGGCCCTTGCCGGACACGTCGACGAGCACGATCTCGAGGGCGGTGCCCCCGGGCCGGGCCCCCGCGACCATGAAGTCGCCCGAGAAGCCGTCGGCGTGCGCGGAGCGGATCTCGCTGTCCACTCGCCATCCCGAGGGGAGGGGCGGGACGCGTCCGTGGGCGGCGAGCCGGTCACGCAGGTCGACCAGCATCAGGTCGCCCGGCGCCCCCTGCAGCCCCAGCCGCTGCCGCTCCCGCGCGAACGCCACCACGGCCACCACCGACAGCGTGATGACCACGAGGATGCCGGGGATCATCGAGGGCGCGCCCCACCACCACAGGCCCCAGGTGCAGGCGAGGACGACGACCCCCAGCACGACGAGCGTGCGCAGCCGCAGGAGGAAGGCGGCGACCAGCTCGAGGAGCAGGAACGCCGACGGGGGCACCCACTCGGGCTGCTGGGCGATGCCGATCGTGACGGCCACGCAGCACAGGACGAGAGCCGCCGTGAGGCTCGCCTGCGACCGCCCGCTCCACCGGCGGAGCACCAGCGAGGCGCGCGTGAAGACGCCCTGCCTCGGCGCCCACGCTCTCCCCCGCACCCGGCGAGCGTATCCGCAGGTCGCGGGGCCGCCCAGGCGCGTCCGCCACCGGAATTGGGGTGCCGCTGCCGCCCGTCATGACGGACGATGGCTGCCATGAGTCCCCTTCCCGCCGGATACCGCCTCGTCGACGTGCCGGAGAGCCGCAAGGACGAGTTCCTCGAGGTCGACCGGCTCGCGTTCGCGTTCGACTCGACACCCGAGACCGACGCCCTCGTGCCGATCACCTTCGCCTGGGATCGCGCGCAGGCGGTCGAGGACGCCGCCGGCAGCCTGGCGGCGGTCCACGCCTCGTACGAGCACGACATGCCGGTGCCGGGCGGGTCGATCGCCTGCTCCGGTCTCACCTGGGTGGGCGCGCGGCCCGACCAGCGCCGTCGCGGCCTGCTCACGGCCATGATCGAGTCGCACTTCGACCGGTCGCTCGCGCGCGGCGAAGCCGTCTCGGCCCTGTTCGCCGCCGAGCACGCCATCTACGGCCGGTACGGCTACGGCTCGGCCGCCGACGACGTCCGCGTCAAGGTCGCCCGGGGCGCCGCGCTGCGCGACGTAGCCGGCACCGACGACCTGACGGTCCGGTTCGCGACGGCCGACGTCGCGGCGCACAGCGCGCTGGTCGCCGAGATCCATCGGGCGGCGGGAGCCGGCCGGCCGGGCTGGATCACCCGCAGGACGGACGGCTGGCGCACGCGCGCCGTCGTCGACCCCCCGGCGTGGCGGGACGGGGGCGAGCCGCTGCGCATCGCCACCGTGCACGACCCGGCCGGCGACGTCCGCGCGTACGCGCTGTTCCGGCGCAAGGAGAACTGGGCGGAGGGCGGCCCGGCCGGCACCGTCAAGGTCCGCGAGGCCGTCGCGCTCGACGCCGCCGCCACGCACGCCCTGTGGTCGTTCCTGCTCGACCTCGACCTCACCGCCACCGTCGAGGGGCCGATGCTGCCCGTCGACGACGCGCTGCTGCACCTGCTCGTCGACCCGAGGGCCGTGGTGCCCAAGGTCAACGACAACCTCTGGGTCAGGCTCCTCGACCTGCCGGTCGCCCTCGCCGGCCGCCGGTACGCCGCGCCGGTCGACGTGGTCCTCGAGGTGACCGACGCGCGGCTGCCCGCGAACGCCGGTCGCTGGCGCCTGACCGCCGACGAGCGGGACGCGGACGGCGCGTTCACGGCGACGGTCGTGCGCACGCACGAGCCGGCCGACCTGCGGCTCGACGTCCGCGAGCTCGGTGCCGCCTACCTCGGCGGTCGGTCGCTCGCGGCGCAGGCCAGGGCCGGCCTGGTGGTCGAGGAGCGCGCCGGCGCGGTGCAGTCCGCCGCGGCGGCCTTCCTGTGGCCCGTCGCGCCGTTCTGCTCGTACGTCTGGTAGCTAGCGCGCAGCCTCGTAGTCCGCGAGGAGGTCGATCCGGCGCTGGTGGCGCGGGTCGTGGCTGAACGGCTCGGCCACGAACGCGTCCACCAGCGCGATCGCCTCGTCGACGGAGTGCTGACGCGCCCCGATCGCGACGACGTTGGCGTCGTTGTGCTGCCGGCCGAGCTGGGCGGTGACCAGGTTCCAGGCGAGCGCGGCGCGGACCCCGGTGACCTTGTTGGCGGCGATCTGCTCGCCGTTGCCGGACCCGCCGATGACGACGCCGAGCGAACCCGGGTCGGCGACGACGGCCTCGCCGGCGGCGAAGCAGAAGGGCGGGTAGTCGTCCTGGGCGTCGTACGCGTGGGCCCCGTGGTCGACCACGTCGTGGCCGGCGGCGCCGAGGTGCTCGACCAGTGCCACCTTGAGCTCGTAGCCGGCGTGGTCGGAGGCGACGTGGATGCGCATGGGCCCATCCTGCCGGACGTCGCGGCTCGCGGTCGTCCGCCCTCGGCATAAGAGACGACGGCACGCTTGCCGCCGTACCTAGGCTGTCGCCATGACGCGCAGTGGCATCGACCTCACCGCCCTCGACCCCTCGGTCCGTCCTCAGGACGACCTCTACTCGTACGTGAACGGCCGGTGGATCGCGTCGCACGTGATCCCCGCCGACCGGGCGATGGACGGCGCGTTCCGCGCGCTGCACGACCGGGCCGAGGAGCAGGTGCKGGACATCATCGCCGACGCCGGCTCTGCCGTTGCGGCCGGGACGTCGAGCGACCCCGTCGAGGCCAAGGTGGGCGCCGTCTACGCGTCGTTCATGGACACCGCCGCCGTCGCCGCTGCGGGCACGGCTCCGCTCCGCACGGACCTCGCCCTGCTCGAGTCCGCGACCACGCAGGCGGAGCTGACCGGCGCGCTGGGCGCGCTGCAGCGGACCGGCGCGGGCGGCGTCGTCGGCTTCTACGTCGACAACGACGCCAAGGAACCGACGCGCTACGCCGTGCACCTGGTGCAGGGCGGCCTGGGCCTGCCGGACGAGGCGTACTACCGCGACGCGCAGTACGCCGAGGTCCTCGCGGCCTACCGGCCGCACGTCGCGCGCATGCTGCGCCTGGGCGGCGTGGCCGCTGACGACGCGGCCGCCGACGACCTGGCGGGCCGCGTCGTCGCGCTCGAGACCAAGCTCGCCGCGGGCCACTGGGACGTGGTCAAGGACCGCGACGCCGACCTCACCTACAACGCGCTGAGCCTCACCGAGCTGGCCGAGCGGGCGCCGGGCTTCGACTGGAGCTCGTGGGTCCTCGCGCTCGGGGCACCCGCCGGGTCGTTCGACCGCCTCGTGGTGCGCGAGCCGTCGTTCGCCGAGGCGTTCGCTGTGCTGTGGCAGAGCGAGCCGCTGGCCGACTGGCAGGCCTGGGCGGCCTACCACGTGATCTCCGACCGGGCGCCGTACCTGACCGACGAGCTGGTCGAGGCGAACTTCGACTTCTACGGCCGGACGCTCACCGGGGCGCAGGAGCTGCGGGACCGCTGGAAGCGCGGCGTGTCGCTGGTGCAGGGCGTGCTGGGCGAGGCCGTGGGCAAGGTGTACGTCGAGCGGCACTTCCCGCCCGCGCACAAGTCGCGCATGGAGGAGCTCGTCGCCCACCTGGTCGCCGCGTACCGCGAGTCGATCTCGCAGCTGGACTGGATGGGCGAGGAGACGCGCGCCAAGGCGCTGGCCAAGCTCGAGGCGTTCACGCCGAAGATCGGCTACCCCGCCCGCTGGCGCGACTACGGGACGCTCGAGGTCGCGGCCGACGACCTGGTCGGCAACGTGCGCCGCGCCAACGCGTTCGAGCAGGACCGCGAGCTGAACAAGATCGGCAAGCCCATCGACCGCGACGAGTGGTTCATGACGCCGCAGACGGTCAATGCGTACTACAACCCGGGCATGAACGAGATCGTCTTCCCGGCCGCGATCCTCCAGCCGCCGTTCTTCGACGCCGATGCCGACGACGCGGCCAACTACGGCGGCATCGGCGCCGTGATCGGGCACGAGATCGGCCACGGGTTCGACGACCAGGGCTCGAAGTACGACGGCGACGGCCGGCTCGAGGACTGGTGGACGGCCGCCGACCGCGCGGAGTTCGAGACACGCACCAAGGCGCTGATCGACCAGTACTCGGAGTTCTCCCCCGTGCAGCTCGGCGGCTCGCACCACGTCAACGGCGAGCTGACCATCGGCGAGAACATCGGCGACCTGGGCGGCCTGTCCATCGCGCTGCGCGCCTACCGGATCGCCCTGGGCCGACCGCTCGACGAGGCACCCGTGATCGACGGGCTGACCGGCGTGCAGCGCGTGCTGCTCGGCTGGGCACAGGTGTGGCAGGCGAAGGGCCGCGACGAGGAGATCGTCCGCCGCCTCGCCATGGACCCGCACTCCCCCAACGAGTTCCGCTGCAACGGCGTCGTGCGCAACGTCGACGAGTTCTACGCGGCCTACGACGTGCAGCCCGGCGACGCGCTCTACCTCCCGCCGCAGGAGCGCGTGCGCATCTGGTGACCGCCCGACGCCTGGTCCGGGCCGCCTACGCCGGCAGCTCGGACCAGGCGGCCCGGGCCAGCTGGAAGCCGACGCCCGACCCGTCCACGCACTGCACGCCGTCGGTCGCGCTGCGGCAGGTGTAGTCGCCCACGCTCGTGGACTGGCCGTACTGGAGCACAGGCACGTCGTCGCCCGCGACCGCCGGCGGCGGTCCGCTCACGCAGTCGAAGGCGACCCCTGAGCCGTTGAGCACCAGCACGTGCCCCGTCACCTCGGCGCAGCCGGCCACGACGGGCGGCGCGTACGTGTAGCTGGCGATGGTGCAGGTCACGCCGTCGACCGACATCGCGCACTGGATGTTGCCGCTGGGCAGCGCGAACGAGACGGGCTCGGTGGACGTCGCCGACGAGCTGGAGGACGGGCCCGCGGACGCCGACGACGCGGGCGTCTGCCCGGCCGAGCCGTCGTCGCCGCTCCCGCCGTTGTTCAGGAACACGAGCAGCAGCACCACGGCGAGCACGACGAGCACCACGTCGACGATGACGAAGAGCCGCAGGTTGCGCGCCGAGGTCATACCGCTCCGATCCTCCCCGCGGGGACACCGGCCCGCCCGGTGGTCGGGCGGGCTCGGCGACCAGGATCACACGGGACGAACCGGACGGGCCAATCGTCCTGGTCAGGCGATCAGAACGACGGACCGGCCGTGCGGGTGCGCTTGAGCTCGTAGAAGCCGGGGACGCTCGTCATGAGCGCGAGCCCGTCGAACAGGCGCCCGGCGTCCTCGCCGCGGGGCGCGGGCGTGACGACCGGTCCGAAGAACCCGACGCCGTCGATGGCGACGACCGGCGTGCCGACCTCCTCGCCGACGAGCCCGATCCCCTCGCCGTGCGACTCGCGCAGCAGCACGTCGACCTCGTCGGTGCCGGCGACGTCGGCCAGCTCGGCCGGCAGCCCGACCTCGGCGAGCGACTCGGCGATGATCGCGGCCCAGTCACGCTGGCCGCCCGGGTGCCGGCGCGTGCCCATGGCGTCGTACAGCGGCTTGATCACCTGGTCGCCGTGGTCGCGCGCCGCGGCGATGATCACGCGCACGGGTCCCCACCCCTCGTCGAGCATCTCTCGGTACGTCTGCGGCAGGTCGTCGCGCTTCTCGTTGAGGACCGACAGGCTCATCACGTGCCACCGGACGTCGATGTCCCGCATGGTGCTGACCTCGTCGATCCAGCGCGAGGTCATCCACGCCCACGGGCAGGCGGGGTCGAACCAGAGGTCGACGACGGGGCGGGTGGTGGGCGTGCTCGTCACAAGGTCCTCCGAAGGTGTGGGTGCCTCGCGCAACCATCCGGCGACGGCGCCGTATTCCCGTCAGCGGTGCTGCAGCACCTGCAACGCGGCCGCCCGGCCGGGGATGCCGCTGACCCCGCCGCCGCGCCGGGCGCCCGCCCCCGCGAGCAGGACGCGCAGGTCGGGCGTGTCGACGCCCCACCGGCCGACCTCGTCGTCGGCCTCGGCCCACGGCCAGGCGAGGTCCCGGTGGAAGATGTGGCCGGCGGGCAGGCCCACGTCCGCCTCGAGGTCGACGGGGCTGCGCACCTCCAGGCACGGCTCGCCGTGCTCGTCCCGCGCCAGGCAGTCCGCCAACGGCTCGGCCAGGACGCTGTCGATCGAGCGCAGCGTCGCGGCGAGCGCCGCCGCACGGGCACCGTCGGGGTCCGCGACGAACAGCCGCGCGGGCATGTGCAGGCCGAAGGCGGTGAGCGTCTGATGGCCCGTCGCCCGCAGCCCCGGGCCCAGGATCGAGTCGTCGGTGAGCGAGTGGCAGTACGTCTCCACCGGGGGCGTGGCCGGGATCCTGCCGTCGGCCGCCTCGCGATAGGCGGCCTCGAGCTCGGTCGCGGACTCGTGCACGTGCAGCGTGCCGGCGAAGGCGACGCGCGGGTCGATGCCGGAGCGCAGGCGCGGCAGGCGCGTGAGCAGCATGTTCACCTTCAGCTGCGCACCCTCGGGCGCGGGTCCGGACGGCGCGCGCCCGAGCAGCCGGTCGAGCACCGCGGGCGCGCAGGCCGCCATCACGTGGCGGGCACCCACCCGGCGCTCTGTGCCGTCGGTCCACACCACCTCCGCCGGCGTCGACGCGCTTCCGGGGTCGATCGCGACCACCTGCGCCGACGTCCTGATGTCCGCGCCGGCCGCCCGGGCCGCGGCCTCGAGCGCGCCGGCGACCGCCCCCATGCCCCCGACCGGCACGTCCCAGTCCCCCGTCCCGCCGCCGATCACGTGGTACAGGAAGCACCGGTTCGCCCGCCCGTCGGCGTCGTGCGGGCGCGCGAACGTCCCGATCAGCGCGTCGGTGAGGACGACGCCCCGGACGAGGTCGGAGCCGAACGTCGCGTCGACCACCTCGCCGACCGGCCGCTCGACCAGGTCGCGCCAGTCGTCCGGGCCGAGCAGGCGCCGGGCGTCGGCGGTCGACAGGAGCGGCTCGGTCATCGTCGGGAAGAGCCGTCCCGCGAGCGCGACCGTGCGTGCGCCGAACGCGCGGAAGGCGTCGAGGTCGCCGGCGGCCCCGACGGCGGTGAAGGACTCGGCGGTCGCCCGGTCGTCCGCCGTGTCGACCAGCAGCCCGCGGTCTCCGGACGGGGTGTAGGACGCGATACGACGCCGCCGCAGGTCGAGCCGCAGGCCCAGCTCGTCGCGGACCTGCCGCGGCATCAGCGAGACCAGGTAGGAGTACCGCGAGACGCGGGCGTCGACGCCCGGGAACACCTGCGTCGACTGCGTCGCGCCACCCAGGTGGTCGGCGCGCTCGAGCACGAGCACGGACCGCCCCGCGCGTGCCAGGTAGGCCGCGGCGGTCAGGCCGTTGTGGCCCCCGCCGACGATGACGGCGTCGTAGGTCGCGTGCACGCGTCGACCCTAGGCCCGCCACGGCAGGAGATCGACGGCCCGCAGGTGCGATGATCGACCCGGCCAAGAGCCAGCCGATCGCGTCCCAAGGAGTACCTGCGTGCCTGGAGAGAACCTCACCCGTGCCGAGGCGCGCGAGCGCGCCGCCGTCGTCCGCTCCGAGTCGTACGAGGTCGCCCTCGACCTGACGACGGGACCGACGACGTTCGCCTCCCGCACCGTGGCGAGGTTCGCGGCGACGCCGGGCTCGAGCACCTTCATCGACCTCATCGCGCCGACCGTGCACGAGGTGGTCCTCAACGGCCGGTCGCTGGACGTCGCCGACGTGGTCGCGGACTCGAGGATCCGGCTGGACGACCTCGCCGCGAGCAACGAGCTCCTCGTCGTCGCCGACGCCGCGTACATGAACACCGGCGAGGGCCTCCACCGCTTCGTCGACCCGGTGGACGACGAGGTGTACCTGTACTCGCAGTTCGAGGTCGCCGACTCGCGGCGCGTGTTCGCGGTGTTCGAGCAGCCCGACCTCAAGGCGGCGTTCACGTTCACCGTGACCGCCCCCGCGCACTGGACCGTCGTGTCCAACTACCCGCAGGTCGGCATGCCCGTGGTCGTCGAGGACGGCGTCAACCGCAACGGCGGCCTCGACAAGGGCACCGCGACCTGGACCTTCGAGACCACGCCTCGGATCGCGTCGTACATCACGGCGATCATCGCCGGGCCGTACCACGCCGAGCACCGCGAGCTCTCCAGCCAGGACGGCCGCACGATCCCGCTCGGCGTCTACTGCCGCGGGTCGCTGGCCGAGCACCTGGACACCGACAACATCGTCGACATCACGCGCGCGGGCTTCGACTTCTATGAGCGCGCCTTCGGGGTCGCGTACCCGTTCGCCAAGTACGACCAGCTCTTCGTGCCCGAGTTCAACGCCGGTGCCATGGAGAACGCGGGCGCGGTGACGTTCCTGGAGTCGTACGTCTTCCGGTCCAAGGTCCCCGAGGCCACGATCGAGCGGCGCGCGGTCACGATCCTGCACGAGCTCGCGCACATGTGGTTCGGCGACCTGGTGACCATGCGCTGGTGGGACGACCTGTGGCTGAACGAGTCGTTCGCGGAGTACATGTCGACGCTCGCGACGGCCGAGGCCACCCGCTGGACCAGCGCGTGGACCACCTTCTCCTCGCTGGAGAAGAACTGGGCGTACCGCCAGGACCAGCTGCCCTCGACGCACCCGATCGTGGCCGACATGCGCGACCTCGAGGACGTCGAGGTCAACTTCGACGGCATCACGTACGCCAAGGGCGCGAGCGTGCTCAAGCAGCTGGTGTCGTGGGTGGGTCAGGACGAGTTCTTCGCGGGTGTGCGGGCCTACTTCGCCAAGCACGCGTGGGGCAACACCGAGCTGCGCGACTTCCTCACGGAGCTCGAGGCCACCAGCGGCCGCGACCTGTCGGCGTGGTCGGGCCTCTGGCTGGAGAAGGCCGGGGTCACCCTGCTGCGCCCGGAGATCACCGTCGACGACGCGGGCACGATCACCTCGTTCGCGGTCCTGCAGGAGGTGCCCGCCGAGTACCCGGTGCAGCGCCCCCACCGCCTGGCCATCGGCGGGTACGACGTCGACGCCACCACCGGCCGGCTGGTGCGGACCCTGCACGTCGAGCTCGACATCGACGGCCCGCGCACCGAGGTGCCCGCGCTCGTCGGGCAGGCGCGCCCGGCGCTCGTGCTGGTCAACGACGACGACCTCGCGTACGCCAAGGTCCGCCTGGACGACCGGTCGCTCGCCGCGTCGATCGACCTGCTGGGCTCGTTCGACGACTCGCTCCCCCGCACCCTCGTGTGGACCGCGGCCTGGGACGCGACGCGCGACGGCGAGGCCCCCGCGCGCGACTTCGTCGACCTCGTGCTGAACAACATCGCGCACGAGACCGACTCGTCCGTGGTGCTGGTGCTGCTGCGCCAGCTGTCGACCGCGCTCGACCTCTACGTGGCGCCCGAGCACCGGTCCGCCACCGAGGTCGCCGCCGCCGACCGCCTGCTCGAGCTCGCGCGGGCCGCGGAGGCCGGCTCGGACACGCAGCTGCAGCTGGTGAAGTCCTTCGCCGGCCGCKCCGCGACGCCCGGTCAGCTCGACGCCGTGCGCGACCTGCTGGACGGCAAGGCCACCCTCGACGGCCTGTCGATCGACACGGACCTGCGCTGGGAGCTGCTCACGTCGCTCGTCGCGGGCGGCCGTGCCGCCGAGCCCGACATCGCCGCGCAGCTGGCCGACGACGCGACCGCGACCGGGCAGCGCGCCGCGGCCGCCGCCCGCGCCGCCGTCCCGACTCCCGAGTCGAAGGCGTCGGCCTGGGCCTCCGTGGTCGACGAGGACGGGCTGCCGAACGCGCTGCAGGCCGCGACGATCGCCGGCTTCGGTCGCGTGCACGACCGGGCGCTGCTCGTGCCGTTCGTCGAGCCGTACTTCGCGGGCCTCGAGAAGGTCTGGGCCGACAAGACCAGCGAGATGGCGCAGAACATCGTCGTCGGGCTCTACCCGACCGACCTTGCCGACGACGCGACCGTCGACGTGCTCGGCGCGACCGACGCGTGGCTGGACGCCCACCCCGACGCCCCCGCCGCCCTGCGCCGGCTCGTGCTCGAGTCCCGCGACGGCGTCCGTCGTGCGCTCGCCGCGCAGGAGGCGGACCGCCGCCGCGCCTGACCACGACGGGCCCGCGCCCCGCTGGGGCGCGGGGCCTGTCGCGCCATCCGGCCCGCTCCCCGCGGGGTGTGGGCCCGTCGCGCAGACGCTCGCGGGAAGACTTTGTTTCGCCCAGCGGAAGGGAGTCTTCCCGCGAGCCGTGCGAGGCGGCTGACGGCCGCGCGGGTCAGCGGGCGAACGTGGCCAGCCAGCGGCGCGCCTCGCGCGGGGTGCGCAGGCGGATCACGGGGATCGGCGACTCGGCGCTCAGCTCGGCGTACCGGGCCCGGTTCGGGGCGTGCGCCGTCCACGACCAGAGCACGACGTTGCGCTCGGGGTCGCGGTCCAGCAGGTTGCGCAGGTCCTCGCGGTTGCCGTGCCACAGCTCGGTGCGCAGCAGCCCGCGGCGCAGCGTGCGGCGGACCACGCGCGGCATCACCGTCCGGCGCGGGTAGTCCAGCCACACGAACGCGTCGGCGTCGGTGAGCAGCCCGGCGGTCCCGGCCGTCCAGTTGCCGTCGGTGACCCAGCCGCGGTCCGACGTCGACACGAAGTCCTCGATCAGGCTGCGCGCCTGGTCCGGGTCCCGCTTGGTCCAGCCGGCGTCCCAGAACACCTCGTCGAGCTCCAGGTGCGGCACGCCGAGGGCCTCCGCGAGCCGCCGCGCGAAGGTCGTCTTGCCGGCGCCGGAGTTGCCGACGACTCGCACCCGGCGGAGCTGCTGCGACATCGTGCTCAGCCGTTGAGGACGGCCGCCAGGGAGCGCAGGCGCTGGTTGGTGAACAGGTCCTCCACGAGCACCACGCGACCCGAGCTGTCGGCGAGCGGCACCTTCCAGTTGGGGTACTCCTGGTCGGTCCCGGGCTGGTTCTGCGCGCGCCGCTCCCCCACCGCGTCGGCCAGCGAGACGCCGAGCAGCACGGACGGCGTCGCCATCACGTAGCGGTGCAGCGCCTCGACGATCTCGCGCTCGGAGGGGTCGTCGCCCACCAGGCCGCGGTCGCGCAGCACCCCGAGCATCTGGTCGCGCTCGGCGAGCGCCGCCGCCCGGACGACCTCGACGGGCTCGGTGAGCAGCCCGAGCCGCTCGCGGATGGCCACGTGCTCGCCCGCGAGGTACCCGGCGCTCGGCGGCAGGTCGTGCGTGGTCACCGTCGCGAGGACGAGGGGTCGGTAGTGCTCCGGGTCCAGCGGCGCACCGTGCATGTCGCGCTCGAACCACAGCACGGACGTGCCGAGGATCCCGCGGTCGGACAGGTAGTCGCGGACCCAGGGCTCGACGACGCCGAGGTCCTCGCCGATGACCACGGCGCCGGCCCGGTGGGCCTCGAGCGCGAGGATGCCGACGAGCGCCTCGTGGTCGTACCGGACGTAGGCGCCGTCGCCGGCGTCCGCGCCCTCCGGGATCCACCACAGCCGGAACAGGCCGATCACGTGGTCGATCCGGATGGCGCCCGCGTGCCGCAGGACGGTGCGGAGCATGTCGCGGTACGGCTTGTACGCCGCCCGCGCCAGCGCGTCCGGACGCCACGGCGGCTGGGACCAGTTCTGCCCCTGCTGGTTGTACATGTCCGGCGGGGCGCCGACGGTGGCGCCGCGGGCGAGCACGTCGCCCAGCGCCCACACGTCCGCGCCCTCCGGGTGCACGCCGACCGCGAGGTCGTGCATGATGCCGAGCGCCATGCCGCCGTCGAGCGCCGCCCGCTGCGCCGCCGCGAGCTGTTCGTCGGCGAGCCACTGCAGCCACGTGTGGAACTCGACGCGCTCCGCCAGCTCGGCGCGCAAGGCGTCGTCGACGCTCGACGGGTCCTGCGCGCGGGCGGGCCACGGCCCGTCGCCGTACTTCTCCGCGAGCGCGCACCACAGCGCGAACGTCTCCAGCCCGGCGCCCTCCTGCGCGACGAACGCGTCGAAGGCCGCCTGCCTGGCGGCCGACCGCGGCGCCGCGAAGACGACCTCCAGGGCCGCGCGCTTGGCGGTCCAGGCGGCGTCGCGGTCGATGGGCCCGGCGTCCGAGTCGGTGGCCAGCACGGGCTCGGCCGCCCACTCGACCAGGGTGCGGTCCGCCGAGGAGAGGTAGCCCGCCTCGCGCACGTCCTCCACGCGGATGTACAGCGGGTTCACGAACCGGCGGGTGGTGGGCAGGTACGGGGACGGCGTGAGCGGAGCCGTGGGTTCCGCGGYGTGCAGCGGGTTGATGAGCAGGAAGTCGGCGCCGAGCTCGCGGCCGGCCAGCCAGCCGATCTCCGCCAGGTCGGCGAGGTCGCCGACGCCCCACGACGTGCGGGAGCGCACCGAGTAGAGCTGGGCCATGAGCCCCCACGCACGGCGGTCCTGCAGCGCCTCGGGCAGCTGCAGGTGCGACGGCGTCACGACGAGCGGGCTGTGCGCGCTCGCGCTGGGCCCCTCGGCGACGATCTCGTGCCAGCCGAGCGGCAGGTCGGTCGGCAGCGTGAACGTCGCGCGGCCCACCAGACGGCCGTCGACCGTCCGCGGATCGACGGGCACGTCGGCCTGGGACACCTCCCGACGACCACCGCCGGCCTCGGGATCGAGCTCGATCCACACCTCGACCGGGTCGCCGTGGGTCACGTGCACCGCGACGTGGGCCTGGCGCCCTTCGCGGACGACGAGCACCGGGGGCAGCACGCGCCGCCACGGCATGTCCTCGACGTGGGCGATGGCCAGGTCGACCCGCTCGGGGGACGACGCGTCGACCCCGAGCGCGCCGAGCACGCCCTGCAGCGTGGCGGCGGACGCACGGCGGTTGCGCCCGTGGAAGTCCCAGTGGTCCGGGACGACGCCGTAGGCAGCGGCGAGGCGCAGGAGGGCGTCGGACGCGGTGCCGGAGTCGTCTGCCACACGCCGATCCTGCCAGAGCCGCACGCGCGCACGCAGGACGAACGCTCTCGACTGCGTCACGCGCGCCGGGGGCGTACCCGTTTGCGCGAGGTCACGGCCACGCGTCGTAGCCTTGCGGACCATGACCGCACCCGCCCTGCGCACGTACCCGCCGGCCCCGCGACGCGACCTGGTCGAGGACCTGCACGGACGCCCGGTCGCCGACCCGTTCCGCGCGCTCGAGGACGCGTCCGCCGACGAGACGGAGGCCTGGTCGCTCGCGCAGGACGACCTGTACGCCGCCTACCGCGCCGAGGTCGGCAGCGCCGGCGCGTTCGCGACCGAGCCCCTGACGGCCCGCCTGCGCGAGCTGCTGGGCGCCGGCTTCGTCAGCCCGCCGGCCTGGCGCGGCGAGCGGCGCTTCTTCTCCCGGCGGTCGGGCGACCAGGAGCACGCGGTCGTCGTGGTCGCGGAGGGCGACGACGAGCGGGTCCTGCTCGACCCGATCGCGATCGACCCGGCCGGCACGACGACGCTGGACGCCTGGCAGCCGTCCAAGGAGGGCCGGCTCGTGGCGTATCAGGTGTCCGCGGGCGGCACCGAGGAGAGCGTGCTGCACGTGCTCGACGTCGCGACGGGTGCGCTGGTCGACGGCCCGGTCGACCGCGCCCGCTACTCCCCCGTGGCGTGGCTGCCCGGCGGTGAGGCGTTCTACTACGTGCGACGGCTGCCGCCCGAGGAGCTCCCCGAGGACGAGGCGCAGTACCACCGGCGCGTCTGGCTGCACACCGTCGGCACGCCGGCGACCGACGACGTCGAGGTGTTCGGTGCCGGGCTGGACCACACCAACTACTACGGCGTGTCCGTCTCCCGCGACGGGCGCTGGCTGATCGTGTCGGCGTCCGCGGGCACGGCCCCGCGCACCGACGTGTGGATCGCCGACCTGGCCACCTCGGGGCCGTCGGCTCCCGCGTTCGTCGAGGTCGCGGTCGGGATCGACGCCGAGACGGGCGCCTGGGTGGCGCGCGACGGGCGGCTGTACGTGCACACCAACCTCGACGCCCCACGCGGGCGGCTCGCCGTGACCGACCCCACCGCACCGGGCGTCGAGCACTGGACGACGCTGGTGGCGCAGGACCCGACGGCCGTGCTCGAGGACGTCGCGTTCACCGACGGCGGCGGCGAGCACACGACGCCCGAGCTGCTGCTCGTGTCGTGGCGCCGGCACGCCGTGTCGGAGGTGACCGTGCACGACCCGCGGACCGGGGCACGGACCGGGGCCGTCGAGCTGCCCGGGCTCGGCTCGATCTCCGGCCTGGCGACGCGCCCCGAGGGCGGCCGCGAGGTCTGGTTCTCCTACGCCGATCACACGACTCCGACCAGCGTGCACCGCTTCGACGCGCGCACCGGCGACACCTCGCTGTGGGCCGCGCCTCCGGGCCTGGTCGCGGATCTGCCGGACGTGCGCGCCCAGCAGATCGAGGTCACCAGCCCGGACGGCACCACGGTCCGCGCGTTCGTCGTCGCCCGCACGGACGCCCTCGACGCGAGCGGCCGCCCGCTGGCCCCCGCGCCGACCATCCTMTACGGGTACGGCGGCTTCCAGATCTCGCTCGACCCCGCCTTCTCCGCCAGCACGCTCACGTGGGTCGAGGCGGGCGGCGTCTACGTCGTCGCCAACCTGCGCGGCGGGGGCGAGGAGGGCGAGGACTGGCACCGCGCGGGCATGCGGGAGCACAAGCAGAACGTGTTCGACGACTTCCACGCCGTCGCCGACCACCTCGTCGCGCAGGGCTGGACCACCTCCGACGCGCTGGCGTGCTGGGGCGGCTCCAACGGCGGCCTGCTGGTCGGCGCGGCCCTGACGCAGCGGCCCGACCTGTTCGCCGCGGTGGTCTGCTCGGCGCCGCTCCTCGACATGGTCCGCTACCAGCGGTTCGGCCTGGGCGTCACGTGGACCGAGGAGTACGGCGACGCCGACGACCCCACCGAGCTCGGCTGGCTGCTGGGCTACTCGCCCTACCACCGGGTGGTCGACGGCACGGACTACCCCGCGACGCTGTTCACGGTGTTCGAGGGCGACACGCGCGTCGACCCGCTGCACGCCCGCAAGCTCGCCGCGGCGCTGCAGGCGGCCACGAGCGGCGACCGGCCGATCCTTGTCCGCCGCGAGCGGGGGGTCGGCCACGGTGGCCGGGCGCTGTCGCGCACGATCGCCCTGACCGTGGAGCAGCTGCAGTTCGTCGCCGACCGGACCGGCCTCGCCGGGGGCGGCGCATGATCGCGGCGACCCCGTCCCCGTCGCCCTCGGGCGACGGTCTGGTGCCGGACGTCAAGGCCCCGGGCACGTGGTGGGACTGGTTCGTCGGCCTGCCCCTGCGCATCATCCTCATCGTCGGCATCAGCGGCATCGTGCTCGTCCTGCTGCGCCGGAGCATCCGCTCGATCACCAACCACGTCGCGGACGGCACCCCGTTCCTCGACCGCGGGATCCTCAAGCCCATCGGGCAGTCCGAGGTCGGGGGCGTGCTGGCCAAGGCCAACCCCCTGTCGAGCGCCCGACGGGCCCAGCGCGCGCGCACGCTCGGCTCGGTCCTGCGCTCCTCGGCCACGATCGTCGTCGGCGGCACCGCCTTCTTCCTCGTCCTCGCCGAGCTCGGGGTGAACCTCGCGCCGTTCATCGCGTCGGCGGGCGTGATCGGCGTGGCGCTCGGCTTCGGCGCGCAGAGCCTGGTCAAGGACTTCCTCACCGGCCTGTTCATGCTGCTGGAGGACCAGTACGGCGTCGGGGACGTGGTCGACGTCGGGCCCGCCAACGGGACCGTGGAGGCGGTCACCCTGCGCATCACCAAGATCCGGGACGCCGACGGCACGCTCTGGTACGTCCCGAACGGCACCATGCTGCGTGTCGGCAACAAGACGCAGGGCTGGGCCACGGCGGTCGTCGAGATCGACGTCGACTACTTCGCGGACCTGGACCAGGTGCGGGCGCTGCTCGGCGAGGCCGCGTCGCGCGTGGTCAAGGACCCGGTGGTGGGCGCGCACGTGCTGGGCAGCCCGACGATCACGGGCATCGAGCGGCTCAGCGCCGACGCCGTCACCCTGCGGCTCAAGGTCAAGACGTCGCCGGCCATGCAGTGGGAGGTCGCGCGCGAGCTGCGGATCGCCACGCGCGACGCGCTGGAGCGGGCCGACGTCCCGCTCGCAGGCCAGCGGGACCTCATGGCCGCGCACCGCGCGTCGGTCGGGGCCGAGGGAGGCGCGACGCCGCGCGACCCCCGCAACACCCCGCTCGACGACCTGGTCGCCAACCGCGACGCCCGGGTGGCGGCCACCGGCGACGAGCCCGAGCCGACCGAGGAGCCGGGGCCGACGGAGGAGCGCTGACCTATCCGCCGGAGCCCGGCGGGCCGGTCAGCACGGTGGGCACGTACTCGACCAGCTGGATGCGACCGTCGAACGTGCGGCTGTCCACCATCTCGAGGGCGACGTCGGGGTAGCCGTCGTAGATCCGCTCGTGCCCCGTGCGCCCCGTGATCACCGGGAAGACGACCACCCGGAAGCGGTCGACGAGACCGGCCTCCAGCAGGGACCGGCACAGGGCGAGGCTGCCGATCGTGCGCAGCCCGGGGCCGTCGCCCTCCTTCATCGCCCGGACGGCCTCGACGGCGTCGCCGTCGACCAGCCGGGTGTTGTCCCAGGTCAGCGGCTCGCGCAGCGTCGATGAGAACACGACCTTCGGCATCGCGGTCAGCGGGTCCACGCCCGCCTCCCCCGAGGCGGCGAACTGCGACATCAGCCGGTACGTCGTCGCGCCCATGAGCACCGTCCAGCCGGCCTCGGGCGACGCCTCGAGCCAGGCCAGGTACTCGGGCCCCTCGAGGCCCCACCAGCCCGGCCAGCCCTCCGCCGACGCGTACCCGTCGAGCGAGGTGATGAAGTCGACCAGCAGCTCTGCCATCGGATCCTCCCGGGTCCACCGTGCACGCGCCGGTCCTCGACGGCAACCCCTCCGTCAGGCCCAGTCCAGCAGGGGCTGCCCGGCCTCGACCAGCTCTCCGTCGCCGACCAGCAGGCGCAGCACGTCGGTGTCCGCCTGCAGCGCGACGACCGGGCAGATGGTCGCCAGRCCGGCGGCCGCGACGTCGACGGGCGACCACGTGATCAGCCGCTCCCCCGCGCGCACGCTCTGGCCGCCCTCGACGTGCAGCGTGAACCCCTGCCCCGCGAGGCCGACGGTGTCGATCCCGAGGTGCACGAGGATCACCCGCCCCTCGCTCAGCTCGAGCGCGAACGCGTGCGGGTGCAGGGCGCCGATGACGCCGTCGGCGGGCGCCAGGACGGTCTGGCGCTGCACCGACTGCGGCTCGAGCGCGACGCCGGGGCCGACGATGCCCTCGGCGAAGACGGGGTCGGGCACCACGGTGACGGGTCGCAGCACGCCCGTCAGGGGGCTCAGCAGCCGGATCGTGGTCATCGGCTGCGGCGGGCGGGTCAGCGCAGGCTGTCGAGCTCGGCCGCGAGGTTGTCGGCCTCGGGGCCGACGATCACCTGGACGATGCGGCCCGAGCGCACGACGCCGAACGCGCCGCTCGCCTTGAGGGCGACCTCGTCGACGAGGTGGGCGTCGCTCACCTCCACGCGGAGCCGGGTGATGCACGGCTCAAGGTCGACGACGTTCGCGTCGCCACCCAGCGCTGCGAGGATCTGCTCTGCCTTGCTCATGGAACTCCCCAGCTCACGTCGCGCCGGTCGGCGCACCGCCACAGCCTAACCCTGAGACGGCGCTCACAACCCGCGCTGCGCCGTGTCCGGCTGGCGTCGGCCGACGCGGAGGGACCACACTGCGAACAGTCGACGAGGAGGTCACGCAAGGTGAGTCCTGTGCATGCCGTCAACCCCACGGTCCTCACCGGCATCGGCGTGAGCCCCGGCCGCGTCGTCGCGCCCGCCGTGCTCATGCCCGACCCGATCGCCGAGCCGCCCTCCGGCCGGCGGCTGCCCCCGGGCACCGACTACGCGCAGGCCGCCACGCGCATCGGCGCGGCCTCCGAGGTGGTCCGCGCCGCGCTCGACGCGGCGGCCGACCGCGCGCAGGGCGAGAGCGCCGACCTGCTGCACGCCACCGCGGCGATCGCCGCCGACCCCACCCTGGTCGCGGACGCCGAGCAGCGGGTCATCGACGACCGCCTGGTGCCCGAGCGGGCCGTGTGGGAGGCCGCCGAGGCGGTCGCCGCGCAGTTCGAGGCGCTCGGCGGCTACTTCGCGGAGCGCACGCGGGACATCGCCGACGTCCGCGACCGACTGGTCGCCGAGCTCACCGGGCGGCCCGCGCCGGGCGTGCCCGCGCACGAGGCGCCGTTCGTGCTCGTCGCGGCCGACCTCGCGCCGGCCGTCGTCGCCACCCTCGACGTGGACCGCGTGCTCGCCATCGTCACCGGCACCGGCGGACCCACCTCGCACACCGCGATCCTGGCCCGCGCCCGCGGCATCCCGACGGTCGTCGCCGCCCGGGGTGCCGAGGCCGTGGTCCAGGCGGAGACGCTCGTGCTCGTGGACGGCTCGGCGGGCACCGTCACCGTCGACCCCACGCAGGAGCAGGTCGCGGCGGCCCTGGCGCTCGCCGCGCAGGTGCGCACGTTCGACGGGCGCGGGCACACGTCCGACGGGCACCACGTCGAGCTCCTGGCCAACGTGGGCGACCCCGCCGACGCCGCTCCCGCCGCGGCCGCGGGCGCCGAGGGCGTCGGCCTCTTCCGGACGGAGTTCGGGTTCCTCGACCGGGAGGAGGCCCCGAGCATCGACGAGCAGGTCGCCGCCTACCGGCGCGTGCTCGCGGCGTTCCCCGGACGCAAGGTCGTCGTCCGCACCCTGGACGCCGGCGCCGACAAGCCGCTGCCCTTCCTCGCCGGGGACCCGGAGGTCAACCCGGCGCTGGGCGTCCGCGGCCTGCGCACCGCCGTGCGGCACCCCGAGGTCCTCGACGACCAGCTGGCGGCCATCGCCCGGGCCGCCGCCGCCGAGACGGCCGAGGTCTGGGTCATGGCGCCGATGGTGTCGACGGTCGAGGAGACGGAGCGGTTCGTCGCGGCGTGCGCGGCCCACGGGCTCGGTGTCGCCGGCGTGATGATCGAGGTCCCCAGCGCCGCCCTGCTGGCCGGGCCGATCCTGGCGCGCGCCAGCTTCGCGAGCATCGGCACCAACGACCTCACGCAGTACGCGATGGCCGCCGACCGCCTGCTGGGCGCGGTGGCCGAGCTGTCCGACCCGTGGCAGCCGGCCGTCCTGCACCTCGTCGCCGCGGCGTGCAACGGCGGCGCCCAGCAGGGTCGCCCGGTCGGCGTGTGCGGCGAGGCCGCCGCCAACCCGGCCCTCGCCGTGGTCCTCGTCGGGCTCGGGGTCTMGTCGCTGTCGATGACCCCGCGGGCGCTGCCCGACGTCGCCGCCCTGCTCGCGGCGACGTCGCTGGAGGAGTGCCGACGGCTCGCGCAGCTGGCCCTGGCCGCCTCGAGCGCCGCCGACGCGCGGGCGGTCGTCCGCGCCGCGCTGCCCGTGCTGGAGGACCTGGGGCTCTGAGCCCGCGTGTGAGGATGACGGGGTGAGATCCGACTCCTTCTACGCGGCGATCGGCGGCCACGAGACGTTCGTCGCCCTGGTCGACGAGTTCTACCGCGGCGTCGCCGACGACCCGGTGCTGCGCCCGATGTACCCCGAGCAGGACCTCGGCCCGGCGGCCGAGCGCCTCACCCTGTTCCTCGAGCAGTACTGGGGCGGCCCGACCACCTACTCGGACGAGCGCGGCCACCCCCGCCTGCGCATGCGGCACGCCCCGTTCAAGGTGAACCCGGACGCGCGCGACCGCTGGCTGCTGCACATGCGCGCGGCCGTCGACAGCCTCGACCTGGCGCCGATGCACCGCGCGCAGCTGTGGGACTACCTGGAGCGGGCAGCGCACTCGATGCTCAACACGTTCGAGGACTGAGCGACGCAGGTCACGCCGCCAGGACACCGTGCCGGGCGGCGCGGTCGTGAGACGCTGCCGTCCATGACGACCGAGCCCGACCTGACCGCTCCCGTCCTCGACATCCTGCGGCTGGAGAACGACCCGGTCACCCCCGACGTCTTCACCGGGCGCAGCCTCCCGCAGCCCAGCGGGCGCGTGTTCGGCGGCCAGGTGCTGGCCCAGGCGCTGCTCGCCGCGGGCCGGACGGTCCCCGAGGGCCGGCTGCCGCACTCGCTGCACGGCTACTTCCTGCGCGCCGGCGACGTGCGCGAGC
Source organism: Cellulomonas sp. P4_H12 (assembly GCF_056400905.1). Classification (NCBI taxonomy): domain Bacteria; kingdom Bacillati; phylum Actinomycetota; class Actinomycetes; order Micrococcales; family Cellulomonadaceae; genus Cellulomonas; species Cellulomonas sp. P4_H12. Next base: position 13,482 of record NZ_JBFUKJ010000004.1, on the reverse strand, counting down.
CCATCACCTTCGCGGTCGAGCGGCTGCGCGACGGCCGCTCGTTCACCGCGCGCCGGACGCACGCGCTGCAGGGCGGCGAGGCGATCCTCTCGATGATCACGTCGTTCCAGGAGCAGCAGCCGGGCCTCGACTACGCCGATGCCATGCCGGAGGGCATCCCCGCGCCCGAGGACGTGCCGTCGGCGCTGGAGATGCTGGGCGGGATCGACCACCCCGTCGCCAAGTTCTGGACGCAGGAGGCGGCGTTCGACGTGCGGCACGTCGGCGGCGCGATCTACCTCGGGCCGCCCGCCGAGCCCTCCGGGCAGCAGTGCGTGTGGTTCCGGTCGCGCGGCCCCCTGCCCGACGACCAGCTGCTCCACCGCGCGCTGCTGGCGTACGCGTGCGACCAGGTGATGCTCGAGCCGATCCTGCGGCGGGCCGGCAAGTCGTGGATGACGCGGGGCCTGTCCATCGCGAGCCTGGACCACGCCATGTGGTGGCACCGTGACGTCCGCGTCGACGACTGGCTCGTGTACGTGCAGTCCACGCCCAGCGCCCAGGGCGGCCGCGGGCTCGGGGCCGCGCGCGTGTTCACCCGCGACGGCGTGCTCGTCGCCTCCGTCGCGCAGGAGGGCATGGTCCGGTTCCCGGACTGACACCCGCGCTCCCCGCGCGGTGTGACCGCCGCCGGGTGACACTTCCGGCATGGTCCGCCTGCGCCGCGTCCGCATCGACGCCCCCGGCTGGTCGCGACGTCGCGCCGGCCGGGGGTTCGTCTACCTCGACCTCGACAAGGTCCGGATCGTCGACGAGGAGCACCTCGAGCGCATCACCACGCTCGCCATCCCTCCCGCGTGGAAGGACGTCTGGATCAGCCCGTGGCCGAACGGGCACATCCAGGCCGCAGGCCTCGACGACGCCGCGCGCCGCCAGTACCTCTACCACCAGCAGTGGACGCGACGCCGCGCCCGCCTGAAGCACGACCGCGTGCTCGAGATCGCGCGACGGCTGCGGGGCGCCCGGCGACGCGTCCGCGCCCACCTGGAGCTCGAGGGGATGCCGCGCGAGAAGGTGCTCGCCCTGGCGTTCCGGCTGCTCGACCTGGCGTACCTGCGGGTGGGCGGCGAGGGCTACGCGCTCCAGCACGGCTCCTACGGCCTGGCCACGCTGCTCCGCTCGCACGTGCGCGTCCTGGCCCCCGAGAACGAGGGCGACCCCGGTCGGGTGCACCTGCACTTCCCCGCCAAGTCCGGCCAGGTGCGGGACACGGTGGTCGAGGACGACGACGTCGCGACGATCGTGCGCGCGCTCGTCCGCCGGCGGGACGAGGGCGAGGAGCTGCTGGCGTGGCGCGACGACGCCGGGACGTGGCACGACGTGACCAGCGCGGACGTCGGCGCCTACGTCAAGCTGCAGCTGGGCCCCGAGGCCACCCCGAAGGACTTCCGGACCTGGCACGCGACCGTGCTGGCGGCGCGCGGCCTCGCGGACGCCGGCGCCCCGCCGACCTCCGAGCGGGCGCGCCGCCGCGTGGTGACCGAGGTGGTGCGCGAGGTCGCCGAGGAGCTCGGGAACACGCCGGCCGTGTGCCGCGCGTCGTACATCGACCCCCGGATCGTCGACCTCTGGGAGCACGGCCGGACGATCCGGCCCACGCGGTCGCAGGCGGTCGCCGAGAAGGAGACGCTCCGGTTGCTGAGCGCAGGCTGAGGATCGAGCGCGACCGGGTGCGGGTCCGAGCGCGACATCGCAGACTGCCCAGATGGCCACCGCTCCGGACGACCTCCTGCCCGCGCCCGTCGCCGACACCCTCGAGGGGCTCGTGCCCGGGCTCGGGCCCGACGGGCGCCCCCGCGCAGACGCCCCGCTGGTCGCGGTCACCGGCGTCACCGGGTACGTGGGCGGCCGCCTCGTCCCCGAGCTGCTCGCCGCCGGCTACCGGGTCCGCGCGATCGCCCGCCACCCCGACCGGCTGCGCGGGCGGCCCTGGTACGCCGACGTCGAGACGGCCTCGGCGGACGCCAACGAGCCCGAGCAGATCCGCAAGGCGCTCGACGGCACGGACGTCGCGTACTACCTCATCCACTCGCTCGGCTCGGGCCGCAGCTTCGAGTCCACCGACCGGCACACCGCGCTGACGTTCGCGCAGGCCGCGCGCGAGGCCGGCGTCGGGCGGATCGTCTACCTCGGCGGGCTGTACCCCGAGGGCGAGGACCTCTCCCCGCACCTGGCGTCGCGCACGGAGGTGGGCGAGATCCTCCTGGCCTCCGGCGTCCCGACCACCGTCCTGCGTGCGGCGGTCATCCTGGGCTCGGGCTCCGCGTCCTTCGAGATGATGCGCTACCTCACCGAGCGGCTGCCGGCGATGACGGTGCCGCGCTGGGTGGAGAACCGGATCCAGCCGATCGCGATCCGCGACGTGCTCCGCTACCTGGTGGGCTCCGCCGCGATGGCTCCGGACGTCAGCCGGGGCTTCGACATCGGCGGCCCGGACGTGCTGACGTACCGCGAGATGATGCAGCGCTACGCCCAGGCGGCCGGCCTGCACCGGCGGGTCATCGTCGGCGTCGGCGTGCTCACCCCGCGGCTGTCCAGCCTCTGGGTCTCCCTCGTCACGCCCGTGCCGTCCGGGCTCGCGCGCCCGCTCGTCGAGTCGCTGGTGCACGAGGTCGTCTGCGACGAGCACGATATCGCCGCGCACGTGCCCGACCCGCCGGACGGCCTGATCGGGTTCGACCGGGCGGTCCGGCTCGCCCTGCGGCGGGTGCAGGAGGCGGCCGTCGCCACGCGGTGGTCGTCGGCAGCCGTGCCCGGAGCACCGAGCGACCCGTTGCCCGGCGACCCCGACTGGGCGGGTGGCTCCCTGTTCGTCGACGAGCGTCAGGTCACGGTCGACGCGTCGCCGGCGGCCCTGTGGCGCGTGCTCGAGTCGGTCGGGGGCGAGCACGGCTGGTACTCGTGGGGGCTCGCGTGGCGGGTGCGCGGGCTGGCCGACCGCCTCGTCGGCGGTCCGGGCCTGCGCCGCGGTCGTCGCGACCCGCGGCTGCTGCTGGTGGACGACGCCGTGGACTTCTGGCGGGTCGAGGCCATCGAGGAGGGCCGGCTGCTGCGCCTCCGAGCGGAGATGCGGGTGCCGGGCCTCGCGTGGCTCGAGCTGCGCGTCGAGCCGGCCGGCTCCTCGCCCGACTCCGCACCCACGGTGTTCGCGCAGCGCGCGCTGTTCCATCCGAAGGGCCTGGTCGGGCAGCTGTACTGGTGGTCGGTCTACCCGTTCCACGGCGTGGTGTTCGGCGGGATGCAGCGCAACATCGCCCGGGCCGCGGAGACCGCCGAGCGCGCCCGCACGGACCGACGGGTCAGCGCCGCCGGCGGATGACGACCGGCTCCTCCAGGAACGCGCTCCACGCCGCGCGCCCGGCCGCGTCGATGCGCCGCGGCGACCCGGTCGCGGCGTCCACGAGCACGAGGGTCGTGAGCGCGCGGGCGTAGGTGACGCGCTCGGGTCCGGGCTCGCCGGCGTCGCGCACCTCGTAGCAGACGTCGAGGCTCGCGCCGCCGAGGTGCCCGATCCACATCTCGACGATGACTGGGGTGCGGCGGTAGCCGAGCGGCTTGAGGTACTCGATCTCCTGCCGGGCGACGAGCGTCGACAGCTCGGCACCGGGGCCTGCGTCCAGCACGGCCGTGGGCCAGGAGCTCTCCACCCGGCTGCCGTCGGGCGCCGCCGGGTGGCTCCAGAACGCCTCGATGCGAGCCTCCTCGAGGAGCCGCAGCATCTCCACGTTGTTGACGTGCTGGTACGCGTCCATGTCCGACCAGCGCAGCTGGACCGGGACCTCGAGCCGAGTCATGCGCTCGATCCTAGGAGGATCAGGCGGCCGCCCTCGACGCGGCCGCCCGGCACCGGGCGAGCGCGTCCATCTCGGTGCTGACCGGGCCGATGACATGCTCCTGCACCGCGAGCGCCACCGACGCGCCGAGGCTCCGCCGGGCGCGTGCGGCCCGGCGCCTGCCCGCGAGCGCGCCGAGCACCCACCCGAGGCCGGCCACCAGGAGGCCTGCGAGAACCCCGGCGAGCAGCAGGGCCGTCGGCGCGGGCAGGCCCCACCACATCGGGGTCTCGGGCGCCGGCAGCTGGAGCCAGCCGAGCCCGGCGAGCAGCAGCAGCCAGACGAGCCCCGCCGCCGCGACGGCGAGCAGCAGCCACTGCAGCAGCCCGAGCGCCCGCCACGTCCACGGCACCCGGGCGCTCCCGACGGGCACGCGCACCACCGACCGGTCCAGCACGTCGTCGAGGTCCACGCCGGCGGCCCGCGAGCGCGCGGCCAGGACCCAGTCGTCGGGCGCTCCGGACGTCGCCGCGTCGACGTACGTGCGGACCGCGCTCACGGCCGCCGCGCGCTCCCCCGCGGCCGGCGCCGAGCGCGACGACCGCAGCAGGTCGTCCTGGCCGGCCTGGAGCCGCTCGTGTCCCAGGCCGAGCCGGCGCAACGGATCGGGGCGCAGCCGGGCGACCCACCGCGTCACGGGCCAGCCGGTGGCGGCCCGCGCGGACCGCCGGGTCGAGCGGCGCACGGCGTCGGCGACCTCGTCGATCCCGGCCGCCGACCCCCACGCGCGCACCAGGGCCTCCGCGGCGCCGGCCTCGCGGCGGGTGCTCGGCGGGCGACCGCACGCGTCGACCAGCCCCCGCGCCGCGAGCCGCACGTCACCCGTCACGCGCTGGGTCGCGGCGAGCCGGCGCTGGGCGGCCCGGGCGAGCAGGTCCCGCAGCTCCGGCACACCGGCGCCGGTGGCCGCGCTGACCGCCAGGACGGGCGACGCGGCGAGCCCGTCGTCGGCGGCCAGCCGCTGCAGGTCGGCCACCATCGCCCGCTGCTCGGCGGGACCGAGCCGGTCGGCCTGGTTGAGCACGAGGACGACGACACCCGCGTGGTCGGCGAGCCCGCGCAGGTAGCGCGCGTGCAGGGCGGCGTCGGCGTACTTCTGCGGGTCGACCACCCAGACGAGAAGGTCGACGCGCTCGTAGAGCCGCTCGGCGATGGTGCGGTGCTCGGTCACCACCGAGTCGTGGTCGGGCAGGTCCAGCAGCACCAGCCCGGTGGCCGACTCCTGGAGCACCCGGCTGCCGGCCACGTGCCGCTCCTGAACGTCGAGCCAGTCGAGCAGCTCGTCGGCGCCGTCGTCCGTCGAGCCCAGCGCCGGCACGATGACGGCGACGGGCCGCCCCGTGGTCGGTCGGCGGATCCCGGGCTCCGCGATCCGCGCCTCGGCCAGGGCGTTCAGCAGGGACGACTTCCCCGACCCCGTCGCGCCCGCGAGCGCGACGACCGTGTACTCGCCCGAGAGCGCCGCGCGGTCCCGCGCCTTGGCCACGACCGCGGCGGGCACGTCGAGCGTCGCGTCGGGCAGCCGACCCCGCGCCAGCCCGACCGCCTCGTCCAGGGCGGCGACCCGGTCGCGGAGGGTCGCCCCGGGGCTCGCGCCCCGGCTCACCCGGTCCCCCCGCGCCACCGGGTCCACCAGTGGCCACGCTCCTGTGACGACGGCGCGTGATCGGCCACCGCGGCCGCCCGCGCGACGACGCCCGTCCCGCGCAGGTGCCCGTCGCCCCCGGCGGGGAGCTCTCCGGCACCCCAGGCGGTCGCTGTCGACCGGGCCGCCATCGCCGCGCGCAGCCGCTCGGCGGACCCGCGCAGGCCCTCGCCGTCGCGCGACGCCGCGCCCGTCGCGTCCAGCTGCCGCGTGAACCGGGCCGCCTCCTCGTCGAGCAGGACGTCCGTGCGGACGGCGAGCCGCTCGTGCGCCTCCTGCGTGAGCCGGCGGACGGCGTCGTCGCCGAACACGGCCTCGAGCACGCGCTGCGCGAGGAGCGCCGTGCCGCCGACGATGCCGACCTCGGCGCCCGTGAGCCCGCCGGTCGAGGCGAAGACGGCGACCATGAGGACGGCGCCCAGCCCGTTGATCCCGTACGAGTACGCCCGCGCGGCCGTCCGCCGCCCGGCGCCCTCGGTCTCGACCAGCGCGAGCACGTCGCTCTGCCAGGCGCGCACCTGCTCGGCCGCCCGCGCGCGCAGGTCCCCCGATGCCCTCGACAGGGCGAGGCCGTCGAGCAGCGCCCGTCCCGCGGKGTCGTGGCGCCACGCGGCGTGCGAGGTCTCCGCGGCCTCCTCGGCGGCGTCCTGCAGCACCGCCGCGAGCCCGTGCGCCACGGCCTCGACCAGCGCCGGCTCGGCCGGCCGGCGCCCGCGCACGAAGCCGACGACGCGGTCGCGCACCCGGGAGACGCCCTGCTCCAGAGCCCGGAACCACTCGCTGGTCCCGACGACGTCCTGCCACCGCGCCAGGACCTCACCGCGCAGCAGCGAGCCGTCGGACGTCGCGGTCGCGACGCGCGTCGCGGCGAGGCTGTACGCGGACGTCACGGCGCCCCGCAGCCGCTCGTCCGCCGCCCGCTGGTCGTCGGCCGCCGCCGCGAGGTCGAGCGCCCGGCGGGACACGTCCGCCACCGCGCCGTCCCACGTCTCGGCGAGCGCGGTCGCCCGCACCTGCGGGTCGGTCGCCGTGCTGGTGAGGAAGTCGGCGATCGGACCGACGGCCGCCTCGGGGAGCAGCCCGTCCTCGAGCGGGACCTCCGGCACGACGATGACCGTCGCGGACGCGAGGCCCGCCTCCGCGAGCATCTGCCGCAGGTGGTCCCCGACCGCGGTCTCGGCGCCCGGGTCCACGCGGTCCAGCACGAGGGCCAGATGCGTCCCGCGCTGTGCGGCGTCGGCCAGCAGCTCCCACGGCACCGCGTCGGCGTACCGCGCCGCCGTGGTCACGAACAGCCACACGTCGGCGGCGCCGAGCAGCTGGGCCGCGAGGATCCGGTTGCCCTCCTCGACGGAGTCCACGTCGGGCGCGTCGAGCAGCGCGAGCCCCACCGGCAGGGCCTCCGAGGCCACCAGGCGCAGCCCGGGCCGCGCGCCCGCGAGGCTCGCCTCCTGCCCGGCCGTGGCGCGCGTGAGGGTCGGCAGCACCCGGTCCGAGCTGAACCAGCGCACGTCCAGCGGGTGGTGCACCAGCACCGGCCACCGGGTGGTCGGCCGCAGCACCCCCGACGGGCTGACCTCCGCGCCGACGAGGGAGTTCACGACCGTCGACTTGCCCGCGCCGGTCGAGCCGCCGACCACCACGAGCACGGGCGCCCCGGGGTCGCGCAGGCGCGGCAGCAGGTAGTCGTCGAGCTGGTCCAGGACCCTCGTGCGGTCCGCCCGGCCGGCCGCGGCCGTCGCGGTCTCCAGCGGGAGCCGCAGGTCGGCCACCTCGGAGCGCAGCGCGAGCAGCGCAGCGACGAGCTCGTCGTGCTCCATCGTCGGCACCGCCTCTCCCGGGTCGCCACGAGCGTATCCGCGCAGGTCGCAGGCGGCTCACCGACGACGAGGCCGCCCGCTCCCGGAGGAACGGGCGGCCGGTCGAGATCGGTCCAGCGCTGGTGGGCCGCTCAGTCGCGCCGCAGCTTGCGGTACGTCACGCGGTGCGGGCGCGCCGCGTCGGCCCCGAGACGGGCGACCTTGTTCTCCTCGTAGGAGGCGAAGTTGCCCTCGAACCAGTACCAGTTCGCCGGGTCCTCCTCGGTCCCCTCGTAGGCCAGGATGTGCGTGGCCACCCGGTCGAGGAACCACCGGTCGTGGGACACCACGACCGCGCAGCCGGGGAACTCCAGCAGGGCGTTCTCCAGCGAGCCGAGGGTCTCGACGTCCAGGTCGTTGGTGGGCTCGTCGAGCAGCAGCAGGTTGCCGCCCTGCTTGAGCGTGAGCGCGAGGTTGAGGCGGTTGCGCTCGCCGCCGGACAGGACGCCGGCCGGCTTCTGCTGGTCCGGACCCTTGAACCCGAACGCGGCGACGTACGCCCGCGACGGCATCTCGACGTTGCCGACCTTGAGGAAGTCGAGCCCGTCGGAGACCACCTCGAAGAGGGTCTTCTTGGGGTCGATGCCACCGCGCGACTGGTCGACGTAGGAGATCGACACGGTCTCGCCGACCTTGAGCTCGCCCTTGTCGAGCGGCTCGAGCCCCACGATCGTCTTGAACAGCGTCGTCTTGCCGACGCCGTTCGGGCCGATGACCCCGACGATGCCGTTGCGCGGCAGCGTGAAGCTCAGGTCGTCGATGAGCACGCGCCCGTCGAAGCCCTTGCCCAGGCCCTTCGCCTCGAGCACGATCGAGCCCAGGCGCGGGCCCGGCGGGATCTGGATCTCCTCGAAGTCGAGCTTCCTCGTGCGGTCCGCCTCCGCCGCCATCTCCTCGTAGCGCGCGAGGCGCGACTTCGACTTGGTCTGGCGGCCCTTGGCGTTGGACCGGACCCACTCCAGCTCGTCCTTGAGGCGCTTGGCCAGCTTGAGGTCCTTCTTGCCCTGGATGGCCAGGCGCTCCTGCTTCTTCTCGAGGTACGTCGAGTAGTTGCCCTCGTACGGGTACAGGCGGCCGCGGTCGACCTCGCAGATCCACTCCGCGACGTGGTCGAGGAAGTACCGGTCGTGCGTGACGGCCAGGATGGCGCCAGGGTAGTCCTTCAGGTGCGCCTCGAGCCAGAGCACGCTCTCGGCGTCCAGGTGGTTGGTCGGCTCGTCGAGCAGCAGCAGGTCCGGCTTCTCCAGCAGCAGCTTGCACAGGGCGACCCGGCGGCGCTCACCACCGGACAGCACCGTCACGTCGGCGTCCGCCGGCGGGCAGCGCAGCGCGTCCATGGCCTGCTCCAGCTGGGCGTCGAGGTCCCACGCGTCGGCGGCGTCGATGGCCTCCTGCAGCACACCCATCTCGGCGAGCAGCGCGTCGAAGTCGGCGTCGGGCTCGGCCATGAGGGCCGAGATCTCGTTGTAGCGGTCGAGCTTGCCCTTGATCTCGGCGACGCCCTCCTCGACGTTCCCGAGCACCGTCTTGGCCTCGTTCAGCGGCGGCTCCTGCTGCAGGATCCCGACGGTGTACCCGGGGCTCAGGCGCGCCTCGCCGTTGGACGGCTGGTCCAGGCCGGCCATGATCTTGAGGATCGTCGACTTGCCGGCACCGTTAGGGCCGACGACGCCGATCTTCGCGCCCGGCAGGAAGTTCAGGGTGACGTCGTCGAGGATGACCTTGTCGCCGTGCGCCTTGCGCGTCTTGTACATGGAGTAGATGAACTCAGCCACTGGCTCTTCGTCCGCCTCGGTGCTCGTGGGGGTCGCCCCGGCGCTGACCTTGCTCGAACGGGCCCGGGGCACTGCTGACCGGCGCCGTCGGCGACGGGCCGACCGCGCAGCACGGGTGCGCGCGGTCCGACCTGTCGCGTCGTCGGGTCGCCGGTCCCCCAGCCTAGGCGATCACCTGGCCGCGGCCAGCGCGAGCTCCGGCTCCACCTCGGGCTCGTCGACGGGTTCCCGGCCCGCCTCGTCGTCGTCCGGGAGCTCCTCGAGGCCGGAGACGTCGGCTGGGGCGTCGTCGGACCCCGGCGTCGCGGCCGCACTGACGGTGCGCGCGAAGTGGCTGCTGCCGAAGACCAGGTTGTGGCCGAGCGCGCTCGCCTCGAGCACGAGCGTCGTGCGCGGCCCCTCGGGGCCGACCCACTCCTCGGTCGAGAGCTGGCCCTGCACGATCACCGGGTCTCCCTTGCGCAGGGACCGGGCGGCGTTGACGGCGGTCGCGCGGAACACCTTCACGTGGAACCACTCCGTCTGCGCGTCCCGCCAGGCACCGAGGCCCTTGTCGAACCACCGGCGCGTGCTGCCCACGCGGAACGTCGCGTACGGCACACCGCCGTCGGTCTCGTGGAAGATCTTGGGCTCGGTGCCGATCCACCCCACCACGGTCAGGTCCAGGGTCTGCGTGCTCATGCGATGCCTCCAGTGCGCTGCGCCCCGGCGGCTGCGGGGCTGGTGCGACCAGGCTGCGCGCGAACCGGCGGGTGCGACCGCCCCATCCCGCGGATCGGGGACGCCGCGCACCGGACCGGGGGCTGTGGGCGGCTCAGCGGGCCGCCCACACTCAGCCGCGCGCGGCCTCGATGCGCTCGCGCACCGTGCGGTGCTCGGCCAGCACGGCCTCGGTGGGCACGGCGAGCCGCGCGCGGGCCACGCTCTCGAGCGCCACACGCCCGTCCTGCAGCACCCGGGCGGACCGCCGGCGGGCCGCCGAGCGACGGGCCCCGACGGACCAGATCGCGGCCGCGACAGCGGCCACGAGCAGGACGACGGCCGCGATCGGCGCCCACGTGTTCGAGCGCGCCCCGCCGACCAGCGAGCCGACGGCGATCGAGCCGACCAGCACCGCCGCACCCGCGAGGACCACGGAGGCGACCAGCAGCGCCACGGACAGCGTGGAGCGCCGGGTGGAGACCGCGAGCTGCGTGACCGCGTCGGACACCGCGAGCCGCAGCTCCGTGGTCGAGGCGACCCGGGACGCGACGTCCTGCCCCCACCGCCGGGGCAGCCCGCTGGTCACGGCGTCCAGCCAGGACGCGCGCGCGAGCGCGACCGTGTCCTCCTGGACGACGCCGAACGCGGGGGCGCCGGCCGCGCCGGTGCGGACCGCGGAGCCGACACCGGCGGCCACGGACGGCAGCCCGACCGCGGTGGACAGCCGGTCGACGACGTCGGCGACGGACAGCGCGGCGGGCGACGGCTCCCGGGCGGCGACCTCGGCGGCCAGCAGGGCCGCGGCGTCGTTGAGCTCGGCGCCCGCGTGCCGGGCGGCGGACGAGCGCGAGCTCACGGCCGTCGCCAGCAGCTCGCGCAGCACCCCGACGCCCTCGCCGGTGCGCGCCGAGGCCTCCCGGACGGGCACGCCGGTGAGCCCGTCGTCGACGAGCAGGTGCTCGACGTCCGCGACGAGCTCGGCCCGGACCTCCTCGGGGACCGTGTCCACCTGGTTCAGCACCACCACCATCGACGCCTCGTGCCCGACCAGCCGGCGCAGGTAGCCGCTGTGCAGCGCGTCGTCGGCGTACTTCTGCGGGTCCACCACCCAGGCGAGCAGGTCGGCCTGGGGCAGGAGGCGGTCGACCACCTCGCGGTGCTCGGGGGCGATGGAGTCGTGGTCGGGCAGGTCCAGCAGCACCAGGCCGCGCAGGGGGGCCTCCGACTCCCCGTCGAGCAGGCTCTCGCGCTCGATGCGGCGGTCGGGCACGACGCCGAGCCAGTCGAGCAGCGGTCCTCCGTCGTGCCCCCAGACGCACGCGGTGATCTCGGACGTCGTCGGGCGTCGCACGCCGACGTCCGCGAAGTCGAGCCGGCAGATCGCGTTGAACAGGCTGGACTTGCCGGAGCCGGTGCCGCCCACCAGCGCGACCACCGTGTGGTCCACGCCCAGCGCGAGCCGTTCCCGCACGCCGTCCACGGTCGCGACGACGCTGGCCACGACGGTGGGAGCGAGCCGCTCGCCGCCGACCGCGAGAGCGTCGTGGAGCGCGTCGACCCGGGCCGCCAGCGCGGCCGTCTCGTCGCCGTGCAGCGGTCCGTCGGGCAGCGTGCTCACGTGAGTCCCTTCAGCACGGCGAGCCGCAGGCGGAGCCGCGAGGCGGCGTCCTCGGCGAGGTCGGGGTCGGCCAGCACGTCGCCGACGGCGGAACGCTCGACCGCGACCTGACCCGCCACCTGCGCGACCAGGTCGGCGCGCAGCTCGTCGATCGCACGCTCCCCCGCGGTGTCGATGAGGTCCACCAGCAGGTCCTGCGCCTCGCGGACGCCGGCGGCGGCGGCCAGCGCGACGGCGGCGAGCCCGTCGTCGCCGAGCGCGTGCTCGGCCTTGCGGCGTCGACGAGCCTCGCGCGTCACGTCCCGGCGCGGCCGGGCGATGCCGTCCGCCGACGCCTCCGCCGGGCCGGTGGTGAGGGCCGCCCGCACCACGCGGGGTCCTTGCGCGGTCCAGGCGCGCGCGGCCTGTTCRGCCGCGGTGCGCCGCCCGGCTCGCACCCCGGTGGCCGCCCACGCCGCGTCGACCGAGGCGCCGCCCTCGGGCTGGTCGGGCGCGGTCAGCGCCGCGCGCAGCACCTCCTCGGTGTGCGCGCCCGCGGCGGTGAGCACCGCGGCGGCTGACCGGGTCAGGTCGTCGACGAGCGGGGCGACCGCGGCGGCCCGCGCCCGTCCCTCGCGCGCCGAGCCGCGCACGCGGCCGGACGACCGGACCACGCCCGCGAGCGGAGCCCCGTCGGCGGTGAGCTCCGACCAGCGCGCCCGGACGGCGCCGTCCGCGACGGCCCCGCCGCGGATCGACGCGACCGCCTGCGCGGTGGGCGCCTCGATGACCTGGTCGAGCACGGTCGCGATCATGCTCGCCGCGTCCGCCTGCGCCTGCACCGCCTCGGCCAGCTCGTCGACCCACGGGCGCAGCGCCGCCAGGGACCCCCGCAGCGTGCGGCCGATCACCGTGCGCGCCCGGTCCGGGCCGGCCAGCATCGCGAGCCAGCGCTGGATCGGCGCGACGACCGCCGCGGGCAGCAGCCCCTCGTGCGGGCCGAGGTCCGGGACGACGAACAGCGGGGACCCCTGCAGCCCGTGCCCGCGCAGCCGCTCGAGCAGGTCGCCGCGGACCGTGGGCAGGGACTCCGGCGGGACCCGGTTGAGCACCATCGCGATCGAGGCACCGCGTTCGACGGCGCCCTGCAGCACCCGCCAGGGCAGCGCGTCGCCGTACCGCGCCGCCGTGGTGACGAACAGCCAGAGGTCCGCGGCCTCGAGGAGCCGGTGCGCCGACTCCCGGTTGGACTCCAGCACGGAGTCGAGGTCGGGGGCGTCGAGGAGCGCGATGCCGCGCGGCACGTGCTCGTCCGACACGACCGTCACCGACTCGAGGACGGGATGGTGAGACAGGAGCTCGGAGTCGAGCGGGTGGTGCACCAGCACCGGGCGGCGGGTGGTGGGTCGCAGCACGCCGGCGGTGCTCACCTCGGCCCCGACCAGCGAGTTCACCAGCGTGGACTTGCCCGCGCCGGTCGACCCCGACACCACCACGACCGCGGGTGCCGACAGCTCCGTCAGGCGCGGCACCAGGTGCTCGCCCAGCTGGTCGACCAGGCGCGCGCGGGAGGCCCGCGCGGAGTCGATGCCCTCGATCTCGAGGGGGAAGCCGGTCCCCTCCACGTCGCGCCGCAGGTCACGGACCGCGTCCAGCAGGGAGGTCGCCGCGAGCGGTCGGGCCAGGACGTCGCGCGGGTCCACGGCAGCGTGGCGCGCCGGTGCAGCCAGCGGCCGCACGGGTTGCGCGGGTTGCACTGGCGCGGTGCCGGGCTGCGCGCTCACCCGACCATTGTCGCGGTGTGACCTGACCTGGCAAAACGCGCCACGCGGGGCAGATACGTGCGGTTCGTCCGGAACGGAGGATCGCGCGCCCCGCCGTTAGGCTGTGGGCGCACGTCCAGCCCCCGTAGCTCAACGGATAGAGCAACGGCCTTCTAATCCGTCGGTTGCAGGTTCGAGTCCTGCCGGGGGCGCCCATCGTCGGCCGGCGCCGCGCCGGTCGGGCGGGGCCGCGGCGCACGGCGGCGGCT
>NZ_JBFUKJ010000003.1:0-163411 GCF_056400905.1 Cellulomonas sp. P4_H12 | reverse complement strand
ACGGGTGGGTCGGCGTCGGCGATCGGTGGGGCGCTGAAGACGTGCGCGATGGTGGTGCAGGTGGTGCACGACCTGGTGCGGGACACGTTGGCGTCGCTGGTGGGGTCGATCATCTCGTGGGCGGCCGAGGCGGTGTTCACGTTGGGGTTGGCCACGCCGGTGATCGTGGGGCAGGTCTCGACCCGGGTGTCGTCGTTGGCGACGAAGGTCGGCAGGTCGGTCACGGACGTGATCTCGTCGGCGAAGTCGTTGAAGAACCTGCTCGAGGCGTTGCAGGACGTGCTGCGCCGCCTGGCCTCCGGCGTGCGCGCCAAGCTCCCCGGCGCCAAGGCCCCCGACGCACCGCGGACGCCGTCGATGCAGCACTCGGGCGGCACGTACCGTCCGCGCCCGTCGTCACCCAGTCGCGCGAGCGAGTGGGCGGACCAGACCTACGACCTCTTCCGGCGCGACGCCGACCTCGCGGCAGACATCGCGCGCCACAATCCCGACCTCGCGCCGCACGACGTGGAGCGTGCGCTCCAGCACGTCCTGCACGACGAGCACATCCTGGGGACGGCGTACGGCGACCCCTGGGTCGGGCGGTTCGACGCCAGCGAGGACATGGCCGAGGCGTTCGTCAGGCTGCGCAGCGGCGAGGGAACCGATCTCGACCGGCTGCTGCTCCGACACGAGATCGAGGAGTCCGCCTACGCTCGTGCTCACCCGGGATCGACGTACGAGGACGCGCACGCGGCGGCGAACCAGGTCGCCAACTGGGAGAAGCGTCTGCGCGAGAGCCGAGGGGAGTAGCCGTGGCGGGGATGGCGTACGGGAAGAAGCTGAGCGAGGACCCGAGCGTCGTGCGATATGCGTTCGGGCCGTCGCCGAGCGAGGTGCACGGCGTCCTCGTGGTGCCGGTCGACGACGTCGACTCGTGGTACGTCGAGCAGGCCACCGATCGACCGACCTACGCCCGCTGGGTCTTCTCGAAGGTCTACCGGCTCTGGAGCAGCTCGGGAACATGGCCGGAGGACGCGCGGTTCTACTCCTGAGGGCAGTGCGGCGGTTCTCCTCGCGCCCAGTGTGGGCGACATCGCTTTGACGCCCTTCCGGGCGCCGGGTAACGTAGGACACCGTGCCCGCGCCGTCGGGCTCTCGCGCATGCACTCGGTGGACGCCTCCCGTTCTGGGATGGGCGGGTCCGGGAGCATCGGGTGGTTTCCCCCACCGCGCCGTCTCTCCGCCAAGGCAACCTTGCGGATCGCGGTGCGGAGGACCGGGGCGACACGCCCGGGCGCGGGGGTCGGTGCGGGACGTACGACCTCCGGGGTAGTCGCGCGACGGGCGACGAACCCCGACCATGCCGGCCGTCCAGGGTGACGGGTGCCGGTCGACCAGAGATTCATCCAACAGACGGAGACGTAGTGCCTACGATCCAGCAGCTGGTCCGCAAGGGCCGGCAGGCGAAGACGAACAAGTCGAAGACGCCTGCCCTGAAGGGCTCCCCCCAGCGACGCGGTGTGTGCACCCGCGTCTACACCACGACCCCGAAGAAGCCGAACTCGGCTCTCCGCAAGGTCGCGCGCGTGCGCCTCTCGAGCCAGGTCGAGGTCACCGCGTACATCCCCGGTGTCGGTCACAACCTGCAGGAGCACTCCATCGTGCTCGTGCGCGGTGGCCGCGTGAAGGACCTCCCCGGTGTCCGCTACAAGATCGTCCGTGGCGCGCTCGACACGCAGGGCGTCAAGAACCGCAAGCAGGCGCGTAGCCGCTACGGCGCGAAGAAGGTGGGCTGATGCCTCGCAAGGGTCCGGCCCCCAAGCGGCCGCTCGTCATCGACCCCGTGTACGGGTCGCCGGTCGTCACGCAGCTGATCAACAAGGTCCTGCTCGACGGCAAGAAGTCCGTCGCGGAGCACATCGTCTACGGCGCCCTCGAGGGTGTTCGTGAGAAGACGCAGGGCGACCCGGTCGTCGTGCTCAAGCGCGCGCTGGACAACGTCCGCCCGTCGCTCGAGGTGCGTTCGCGCCGCGTCGGTGGTGCGACCTACCAGGTCCCCGTCGAGGTGCGCCCCGTCCGCCAGACGACGCTCGCGCTGCGCTGGCTCACCGACTACTCGCGCGCTCGTCGCGAGAAGACGATGACCGAGCGCCTCATGAACGAGATCCTCGACGCGTCCAACGGCCTCGGTGCCGCGGTGAAGCGTCGCGAGGACATGCACAAGATGGCCGAGTCCAACAAGGCCTTCGCGCACTACCGCTGGTAATCCCGGCACCCACGGGCGCTGCGCCGCCGGTCCGATCCTCGGACCGGGCCGGTGGCGCCACCCAAGCCAACCGACAAGGGGCAACTCACGTGGCACTGGATGTGCTGACGGACCTCACGAAGGTCCGCAACATCGGCATCATGGCTCACATCGATGCCGGCAAGACGACGACCACCGAGCGGATCCTGTTCTACACCGGGGTCAACTACAAGATCGGTGAGACGCACGACGGCGCGTCGACGATGGACTGGATGGAGCAGGAGCAGGAGCGCGGCATCACGATCACGTCCGCCGCGACGACCTGCTACTGGCACGACAACCAGATCAACATCATCGACACCCCGGGCCACGTGGACTTCACGGTCGAGGTCGAGCGCTCGCTGCGCGTCCTCGACGGCGCCGTTGCCGTCTTCGACGGCAAGGAGGGCGTCGAGCCCCAGTCGGAGACCGTCTGGCGCCAGGCCGACAAGTACGACGTGCCGCGCATCTGCTTCGTCAACAAGATGGACAAGCTCGGCGCCGACTTCTACTTCACGGTGAAGACGATCGTCGACCGTCTCAAGGCCAAGCCGCTGGTCATCCAGCTGCCCATCGGCGCGGAGAACGACTTCATCGGCGTCGTCGACCTGGTCACCATGCGTGCCCTCGTCTGGCGCGGCGAGACCGCCCTGGGCGAGAAGTACGAGGTCGAGGACATCCCGGCCGACCTGGTGGAGAAGGCGGAGCAGTACCGCGCCGAGCTCCTCGAGGCCGTCGCCGAGACGTCCGACGAGCTGCTCGAGAAGTTCCTCGGGGGCGAGGAGCTGACCGAGGCCGAGATCAAGGCCGGCATCCGCCAGCTCACGGTCAAGTCCGAGGCGTACCCGGTCCTGTGCGGCTCGGCGTTCAAGAACAAGGGCGTCCAGCCCATGCTCGACGCCGTCATCGACTACCTGCCGACCCCCCTGGACGTCCCGGCTGTCGAGGGCCACGACATGAAGGACCCCGAGCTCGTCGTCGAGCGTCACCCCGACTCGACGGAGCCGTTCTCGGCCCTCGCGTTCAAGGTCGCGTCGCACCCGTTCTTCGGCAAGCTCACCTACGTCCGGGTGTACTCGGGCAAGGTGTCGCAGGGCGCCCAGGTGCTCAACTCGACCAAGAACAAGAAGGAGCGCATCGGGAAGCTCTTCCAGATGCACTCCAACAAGGAGAACCCGGTCGACGACGCCACGGCGGGTCACATCTACGCGTTCATCGGGCTCAAGGACGTCACCACGGGTGACACCCTGAGCGACCCGCAGCACCCCGTGGTGCTCGAGTCGATGACCTTCCCGGAGCCGGTGATCGACGTCGCCATCGAGCCGAAGACGAAGGGTGACCAGGAGAAGCTCTCCGTGGCCATCCAGAAGCTGGCCGAGGAGGACCCGACCTTCCGCGTCAAGCACGACGAGGAGACCGGCCAGACCGTCATCGGCGGCATGGGCGAGCTCCACCTCGACATCCTCGTCGACCGCATGCGTCGCGAGTTCAAGGTCGAGGCCAACGTCGGCAAGCCGCAGGTCGCGTACCGCGAGACGATCCGTCGCTCGGTCGAGAAGATCGACTACGTGCACAAGAAGCAGACCGGTGGCTCGGGCCAGTACGCGAAGGTCCAGATGACCTTCGAGCCCCTGGACCCCGCCGAGGGCGAGCTGTACGAGTTCTCGAACAAGGTCACCGGTGGCCGCATCCCGCGCGAGTACATCCCGTCGGTCGACGCCGGCATCCAGAGCGCGATGCAGCTCGGCGTCCTCGCGGGCTTCCCGCTCGTGGGCGTCAAGGCGATCCTGCTCGACGGTGCCGCGCACGACGTCGACTCCTCGGAGATGGCGTTCAAGATCGCGGGCTCGATGATCCTCAAGGAAGCGGTCCGCAAGGCCGACCCGGTTCTGCTGGAGCCGGTCATGGCCGTCGAGGTCCGTACTCCTGAGGAGTACATGGGTGACGTCATCGGCGACATCAACTCGCGCCGCGGCATGATCCTTGCCATGGAGGACGCGACCGGCGTGAAGGTCATCCGCGCGACGGTCCCCCTCTCGGAGATGTTCGGGTACGTCGGTGACCTGCGGTCGAAGACCCAGGGTCGCGCGGTGTACTCGATGCAGTTCGACAGCTACGCCGAGGTTCCTCGGAACGTTGCCGAGGAAATCATCAAGAAGACCCGGGGCGAGTAGTCCCACAGGTCGAACCCTGTAGTTCCATCACACAAACCGACCCGTAGGACGCCGCGTCAAGCGGCTACCGTCCGGTAGCCGCAGTACGTCGGCCAATCTCTACCAAGTCCTGAGGAGGACACCCAGTGGGCAAGGCGAAGTTCGAGCGGACGAAGCCGCACGTCAACATCGGCACCATCGGCCACGTCGACCACGGCAAGACGACGCTGACGGCGGCCATCTCGAAGGTGCTGCACGACAAGTACCCCGACCTGAACCCCTTCACGCCTTTCGACGAGATCGACAAGGCGCCCGAGGAGAAGCAGCGCGGTATCACCATCAACATCGCGCACGTGGAGTACCAGACGGAGAAGCGTCACTACGCTCACGTCGATGCTCCGGGTCACGCGGACTACATCAAGAACATGATCACGGGCGCGGCGCAGATGGACGGCGCCATCCTCGTGGTCGCGGCGACCGACGGCCCGATGGCCCAGACGCGTGAGCACGTCCTGCTCGCCCGTCAGGTCGGCGTGCCCTACCTGCTCGTCGCGCTGAACAAGACCGACATGGTCGACGACGAGGAGATCCTGGAGCTCGTCGAGGTCGAGGTGCGCGAGCTCCTCTCGGCCCAGGGCTTCGACGGCGACGACGTCCCCGTCGTGCGCGTCTCCGGCCTGAAGGCGCTCGAGGGCGACCCGATCTGGGTCAAGTCCGTCGAGGACCTGCTCGAGGCTGTCGACGAGAACGTGCCGGACCCGGTGCGCGACATCGACAAGCCGTTCCTCATGCCGATCGAGGACGTCTTCACGATCACCGGTCGTGGCACCGTCGTCACCGGTCGCGTGGAGCGCGGCAAGCTCAAGGTGAACGAGGAGGTGGAGATCGTCGGCATCAAGGAGAAGGCGATCAAGACCACGGTCACCGGCGTCGAGATGTTCCGCAAGCTGCTCGACTACGCCGAGGCCGGCGAGAACGTCGGTCTGCTCTTGCGTGGCACGAAGCGCGAGGAGGTCGAGCGCGGCCAGGTCGTCGTCAAGCCCGGCTCGATCACGCCGCACACCGAGTTCGAGGGCCAGGTCTACATCCTGGCCAAGGACGAGGGTGGCCGTCACAACCCGTTCTACGGGAACTACCGCCCCCAGTTCTACTTCCGCACCACCGACGTCACCGGCGTCATCACGCTGCCTGAGGGCACCGAGATGGTCATGCCCGGCGACAACACCGAGATCCACGTGAACCTCATCCAGCCCATCGCGATGGAGGAGGGCCTCGGCTTCGCCATCCGCGAGGGTGGCCGCACCGTCGGCTCGGGCAAGGTCATCAAGATCATCAAGTGATGCTCGCCCCTCGGGGCAGCTGATCTGCGGAAGGGCCCGGGAGCTTCGGCTCCCGGGCCCTTCTGCATGCCTGAGCGACCGGACGGGTGCACGCGGCCCGCCCGTGCCGGGCCCCGGCCGGCTCCTCTCGCCGACGGCGCCCGGTGTTCGTCGCGGCTCCCGGTGCTCCGGGCGCCGCGGCGCCTGGCTGGCGCCACGGACGACCCGCCGCCCCGGATCTTCCTGACGGATCCCGGGGCTCCGGCGGTCGGCTGCCGCCATGGACGGGTCGCAGGTCCGTCTCCTGTGGAGGGGGCCGTTCACGGGTGGGGCTCGCGTGGCAGCCTGCGCGTGTGGAGACCGACGACGACCTTGCCGAGCTCCTGGGGCGGGACTCCTTCCACGCCCGTGATGCGCGATCCGTCGGACTGTCTGCGGGACGGTTGGCTCGGGAGGTCGAGGCCGGATCGCTCGTCCGGATCCGACGAGGGCACTACGTGGGAGCAGACGCGTGGCACCGTGCGACCGACAACGAGCGCCACCGGCTCGTGGTCCGGGCGGCCGCCGACGACATGCCGGGATCCGTCTTCTCGCACGCGTCGGCCGCAGCGATCTGGGGTCTCCCGCTCATCGGCGCCCGAGCCCGCCCCGTCGAGGTCCTCACCCCGAGACGCAGCGGCGRCCGGTCGAAGCCGGGGACCGTCCGCCGGTGGACGACGTCGGAGCCGCGAGCCGTCGAGCTGGACGGCTGCGTGGTGACCGGATGTGCGCGCACGGTGGTCGACGTGGCGCGTAGCGCAACCTTCGTCTCCGGTCTTGCTGCCGCCGACGACGCGCTCCGGCGTCGGCTGGTGACGGCAGCAGAGCTGGCGGCGACCGTCGCCGAGCTCGGGCGCGTGTCCGGCGTCCGCGCGGCCCGGCGCGTCGTCGAGCACGCGGACGGCCGTGCCGAGTCGGTGGGCGAGTCGCTCAGTCGAGGCCGGATGATCGAGATCGGTGTCCCACGCCCCGTCCTGCAGCAGAAGCTCGGAGACGGCCACGGGGTGATCGGCCGCGTGGACTTCTGGTGGCCGGAGCTGGGCCTGGCCGGCGAGTTCGACGGGCGTGTGAAGTACCGGCTCGACGGCGTGGAGGACGGCCGCCCGCTCGAGGACCGCCTCTGGGCCGAGAAGGCCCGCGAGGATCGTTTGCGGGCCGCCGGCGTCCGGGTCGCCCGGTGGACATGGGACGTCGCGATGGACCGCCGACGGTTCGCGTCGCACCTGGCCCAGCACGGCCTCAGACCCGTCTGAGGAGATGCGCCTCGTCGTCGGCGGCGCCCGTTGCACGCGGTGGCGCCCGAAGTTACTGGCGCCACGAAGACGACCGGGAGCCGCGACCGCCCGTCCGCGAGCGGCTGGCGGTGGGCAGTGAGCGTGGGGGTTCGGGGCAGCCGGCGGCGCCGTTGGCCTCAGCCCGAGTCGGGGTAGCCGGCGACGCCGTCGCCGTCGAGGTCGAAGCACAGGCCGTCGGCCTCCTCGGCGCCGAAGGTCGCGAGACAGTCGGCGTACCCCTCGACGTACCGGAAGCCGCCGCCCTCCATGCCGGTCGCGTCCGTGCAGTCGGGGGACCCGTCCGCCGGGTCGCACGGTTCGCCGGGCGACGGGGTCGGCGAAGGAGACGTGCTCGCGGGCGTGGCGGCGGGAACCGGCGTGACGGTCGGCGCGTGCGCGGACGACGTCGGCAGGGGCGCGGTGCTCGGCGCGGGGGAGGCGCTCGGCTCCGGGGGAGCGGGCGGGGCCGTGCACGCGCCGAGCACGAGCACGACCGCGGCGACGCCGACGAGCCGGACGTGCAGACGGTGCATGGCCCGAACCTAGCGGGTGCGGAGCGGCCCGGGCCCGGTGCCTGTGCGCGAGATCACGCGGAAGTCGGGGCGGGGTGTGACCCAGGCGATTGGAGTTCCGCGGCGCACTCTGGCACACTGTTCAGGTTGCCTAGTCGAGGGCGGCGTGCTCGCGCGCGCTGCACACGACGGGGCTCGCACACGTGGACGGCGTCTGGACCCCGGGATCACCCGGTGGTTGACGCCCGACAACAACCACCGATCTTGTGCCGGACACGGTACGCAGCAGGGCGGTGTGTCGCGCCAAGCGACACGCCCGAGTGCGGGGGTCGGACGGGCCGGTTCCAAACAGAGGGAAGTAGAAGCGCCATGGCGGGACAGAAGATCCGCATCAGGCTCAAGTCCTACGACCACGAAGTCATCGACAGCTCGGCGCGCAAGATCGTCGACACGGTGACTCGCGCTGGTGCGTCGGTCGTGGGTCCGGTGCCGCTGCCGACGGAGAAGAACGTGTTCTGCGTCATCCGGTCGCCCCACAAGTACAAGGACAGCCGCGAGCACTTCGAGATGCGTACTCACAAGCGGCTCATCGACATCATCGATCCCACGCCGAAGGCCGTCGACTCGCTCATGCGTCTCGACCTGCCTGCGGACGTGAACATCGAGATCAAGCTCTGACGCTGGGAAGGAACTGATTTCTATGGTTACCCAGCAGAACGAGCGCGCAGTCACGGCCCTGCTCGGCACGAAGATCGGCATGACCCAGGTGTGGGACGACAACGGTCGTCTCGTCCCGGTCACCGTCGTCGCTGTCGGCACGAACGTCGTGACCCAGGTGCGCTCCGCTGACGCTGACGGCTACGCCGCGGTCCAGCTGGCCCACGGCCAGATCGACCCGCGCAAGGTCACCAAGCCGCTGAAGGGCCACTTCGAGAAGGCCGGCGTCACGCCGCGCCGGCACGTGGCCGAGATCCGCACGCCGAACGCCTCCGAGTTCACGCTCGGCCAGGAGCTCACGGCCGCCCTCTTCGAGGCCGGCTCGCTCGTGGACGTCATCGGCACCACCAAGGGCAAGGGCACCGCCGGTGTCATGAAGCGTCACGGCTTCCACGGCGTCGGCGCCTCGCACGGTGCGCACCGCAACCACCGCAAGCCCGGCTCGATCGGTGGCGCTTCGACGCCGTCGCGCGTGTTCAAGGGCATCAAGATGGCCGGTCGCATGGGCGTGGACCGCCAGACCACCCAGAACCTGACCGTGCACGCGGTCGACGTCGAGCGGGGTCTCATCCTCGTCAAGGGTGCCGTTCCCGGCCCCAAGGGTGGCGTCGTGGTCGTGCGTTCCGCTGTGAAGGGGGCGTGACCATGAGTGACACGCTGACTGTCGACGTGGTCGACGCCGAGGGCAAGAAGGCCGGCTCCGCCGACCTGCCCGCGGACGTCTTCGACGTGCAGACCAACATCCCGCTGATCCACCAGGTCGTCGTCGCGCAGCTCGCGGCGGCACGCCAGGGCACCCACGACACGAAGTCTCGTGGCGAGGTGCGCGGTGGTGGGCGCAAGCCGTACAAGCAGAAGGGCACCGGCCGCGCTCGTCAGGGTTCGACGCGTGCTCCGCAGTTCGCCGGTGGTGGCGTCGTCCACGGCCCCACCCCGCGTGACTACTCGCAGCGCACCCCCAAGAAGATGAAGGCCGCGGCGCTCCGCGGTGCTCTCTCGGACCGCGCCCGCGCCGGCCGCGTGCACGTCGTCTCGGGCTTCGCCCCGGGCACCGCGCCGTCGACCCGGTCCGCTCTCGCTGTGCTCGACAACCTGTCGGGCCGCAAGAACGTGCTGGTCGTCGTCGAGCGTCAGGACGAGATCACGTGGAAGTCGCTGCGGAACGTCGAGCGGGTGCACCTGCTGGTCGCTGACCAGCTCAACACCTACGACGTCCTGATCTCGGACGACGTCGTGTTCACGCAGGGCGCGCTCGACGCGTTCCTCGCGGGGCCTGTCAAGGGCGCCGCCGACGCGAAGGACGATGCCAAGTGACCGACATCGGCAAGAACCCGCGCGACATCCTGATCGCGCCGGTCGTCTCCGAGAAGAGCTATGGCCTGCTCGACGAGGGGAAGTACACCTTCCTCGTCGACCCGCGGGCGAACAAGACCGAGATCAAGATTGCCGTCGAGCAGGTCTTCGGCGTCAAGGTCGACTCGGTCAACACCGCGAACCGTCAGGGCAAGGCCCGTCGGACCCGTTTCGGCATCGGCCGCCGCAAGAACACGAAGCGTGCGATCGTCACCCTCCGCGAGGGCACGATCGACATCTTCGGTGGTCCGGTCGGCTGAGCGAAGGACTGAGAACTCATGGGAATCCGCAAGTACAAGCCGACCACGCCGGGCCGTCGTGGCTCCAGCGTCGCCGACTTCGTCGAGATCACGCGCTCCACTCCGGAGAAGTCGCTCGTCCGTCCCCTCCACAAGACGGGCGGCCGTAACTCCACGGGTCGCATCACCACGCGCCACCAGGGTGGCGGTCACAAGCGTGCGTACCGCGTCATCGACTTCCGTCGCCATGACAAGGACGGCGTGCCGGCCAAGGTCGCTCACATCGAGTACGACCCCAACCGCACCGCCCGCATCGCGCTGCTGCACTACGCCGACGGCGAGAAGCGCTACATCATCGCGCCGAACAAGCTGTCGCAGGGTGACCGCATCGAGAACGGCCCCGGCGCCGACATCAAGCCCGGCAACAACCTGCCGCTGCGCAACATCCCGACCGGTACGGTCATCCACGCCATCGAGCTGCGGCCCGGTGGCGGTGCGAAGATCGCCCGTTCGGCTGGTGCGTCCGTGCAGCTCGTCGCCAAGGACGGCCCCTACGCCCAGCTGCGCATGCCGTCCGGTGAGATCCGCAACGTCGACCTGCGCTGCCGCGCCACGGTCGGCGAGGTGGGCAACGCCGAGCAGTCGAACATCAACTGGGGCAAGGCCGGCCGCATGCGCTGGAAGGGCAAGCGCCCGACCGTCCGTGGTGTCGCCATGAACCCGATCGACCACCCGCACGGTGGTGGCGAGGGCAAGACGTCCGGTGGACGTCACCCCGTCAGCCCGTGGGGCCAGGCCGAGGGCCGTACCCGTCGTCCGAACAAGCCGAGCGACAAGCTCATCGTGCGCCGTCGGCGCACCGGCAAGAACAAGCGCTGATAGGAGCCTGAGATGCCACGTAGCCTGAAGAAGGGCCCGTTCGTCGACGGTCACCTGCAGAAGAAGGTCGACGTCCAGAACACCGCCGGCACGAAGAACGTCATCAAGACGTGGTCGCGCCGTTCGGTCATCACGCCGGACTTCCTCGGCCACACGTTCGCTGTGCACGACGGACGCAAGCACACCCCGGTGTTCGTGACGGAGTCGATGGTCGGGCACAAGCTCGGCGAGTTCGCCCCGACGCGGACGTTCCGCGGCCACGAGAAGGACGACCGGAAGGGCCGTCGCCGCTGACCCCCGGGTCAGCCAGGCGACGCCCTCACCGGCAGAGACAAGAAGGCAGGACAGCAATGGAAGCCAAGGCGAAGGCGCGGTTCGTCCGCGTCACGCCCCAGAAGGCCCGGCGCGTCGTGGACCTCATCCGTGGCAAGCAGGCCGGCGAGGCCGTGGCGGTGCTGAAGTTTGCGCCGCAGGCCGCGGGGGAGACGGTGCTCAAGGTTGTGGAGAGCGCGATCGCCAACGCTCGGGAGACCGCCAAGCGGTCGAACGAGCGTCTGGACGAGGCGGACCTCTACATCTCCGAGGTGTTCGTCGACGAGGGTCCGACGCTCAAGCGGTTCCGTCCGCGAGCGCAGGGTCGGGCCAGCCAGATCCTCAAGCGGACGAGCCACATCACCGTGGTCGTCGCTGAGCGCGAGACGAAGGGACGGGCCCGATAGTGGGACAGAAAGTCAACCCGCTCGGGTACCGCCTGGGCATCACGACCGACCACCGCTCGCGTTGGTTCGCCGACTCGACGAAGCCGGGTCAGCGCTACCGCGACTACGTCGGCGAGGACGTCAAGATCCGCAAGCTCATGGCCACGGGCCTCGAGCGTGCCGGCATCGCCAAGGTCGAGATCGAGCGCACGCGTGACCGCGTCCGCGTCGACATCCACACCGCCCGCCCGGGCATCGTCATCGGGCGTCGTGGCGCGGAGGCCGACCGCATCCGCGGCGAGCTCGAGAAGCTCACGGGCAAGCAGGTCCAGCTGAACATCCTCGAGGTCAAGAACGCCGAGATCGAGGCTCAGCTGGTCGCCCAGGGCATCGCCGAGCAGCTGGCGAGCCGCGTCTCGTTCCGCCGTGCCATGCGCAAGGGCATCCAGTCGGCCCAGCGCGCCGGTGCCAAGGGCATCCGCGTGCAGGTCTCCGGCCGCCTCGGTGGCGCGGAGATGAGCCGCACGGAGTTCTACCGCGAGGGCCGTGTGCCCCTGCACACCCTCCGCGCGAACATCGACTACGGCTTCTTCGAGGCTCGCACCACCTTCGGGCGCATCGGCGTCAAGGTGTGGGTCTACAAGGGCGACATGACCGAGAAGGAGTTCGCTCGCGAGCAGGCGACCCAGGCCCCGCGCCCGGCTCGTGGCCCGCGTACGGACCGTGGCGAGCGCAGCGACCGTGGCCCCCGGGCCGGCGGCGCTCCCCGTCGCGACCGTGCCGACGCTCCTGAGGCAACCGAGGCCGCCTCCGCTCCCGCGGAGACCCCGGCCACTGACAGCGGAACGGAGGCCTGAGCCGTGCTTATCCCGCGCAGGCTGAAGCACCGCAAGCAGCACCACCCGGGGCGCTCCGGCGCCGCGACCGGTGGTACCGCGATCTCCTTCGGTGAGTACGGCATCCAGGCTCTCGAGCCGGCCTACGTCACCAACCGGCAGATCGAGGCTGCTCGTATCGCCATGACCCGCCACATCAAGCGTGGAGGGAAGGTCTGGATCAACATCTACCCGGACCGCCCCCTCACGAAGAAGCCTGCCGAGACCCGCATGGGTTCCGGCAAGGGTTCGCCCGAGTGGTGGATCGCCAACGTCAAGCCCGGCCGAGTTCTCTTCGAGCTCGCCGGCGTCCCGGAGCCCCTGGCTCGCGAGGCCATGCGCCGCGCGCAGCACAAGCTCCCGATGAAGACACGTTTTGTGGTTCGCGAGGGTGGTAACTGATGACTATCGGCACCAAGGAACTGGCTCCCAGCGAGCTGGACACCTTCGACGACGAGAAGCTTGTCGCCGAGCTGAAGAAGTCCAAGGAGGAGCTGTTCAACCTCCGCTTCCAGTCGGCGACCGGTCAGCTCGAGAGCCACGGGCGTCTCAAGGCCGTCCGCCGCGACATCGCGCGGATCTACACGATCCTGCGTGAGCGCGAGCTCGGCATCCGTACCGCCCCGAGCGCGAGCGAGTGATAGCGATGACTGACGAGAAGAACGAGAAGACGACGGCGATCGCTGACAAGCGCGGCGACCGCAAGACGCGCCGCGGCTACGTGGTCAGCGACAAGATGCAGAAGACCGTCGTGGTCGAGGTCGAGGACCGGGTCAAGCACCCGCTCTACGGCAAGGTCATCCGGCGGACGAGCAAGGTCAAGGCGCACGACGAGCTCGGCTCGGCGGGCGTGGGCGACCTCGTGCTCATCATGGAGACCCGGCCGCTGAGCGCCACCAAGCGGTGGCGCCTGGTCGAGGTCCTCGAGAAGGCCAAGTAAGCCCTAGCACGACCCCCAGTTGCCCACGGGCGCCGGGTGCCGTTCACCAGGACGACACCCGGCGCGACGTGTGCATCACGGCAACTATCCGTTCGGCCAGGCTCGGCTCGACCCGATCCGAGAACCCGCCAGACGACAGGAGTAGGTAATGATCCAGCAGGAGTCGCGACTTCGTGTCGCCGACAACACTGGTGCGAAGGAGATCCTTTGCATCCGTGTGCTCGGCGGCTCCGGCCGTCGCTACGCAGGCATCGGTGACGTCATCGTCGCCACCGTCAAGGACGCCATCCCCGGCGGCAACGTCAAGAAGGGCGACGTCGTCAAGGCTGTCATCGTGCGCACCCGCAAGGAGCGCCGCCGTCCGGACGGTTCGTACATCAAGTTCGACGAGAACGCCGCAGTGATCCTCAAGAACGACGGGGAGCCCCGTGGCACGCGCATCTTCGGCCCGGTGGGCCGCGAGCTCCGCGACAAGAAGTTCATGAAGATCATCTCGCTGGCGCCGGAGGTGCTCTGACCATGGCGAAGATCAAGAAGGGCGACCTCGTGGTCGTCATCTCCGGCCGCGACAAGGGACAGCAGGGCCGTGTGCTCGAGGTCCTCGTCGAGTCGCAGCGCCTCGTCGTGGAGGGTGTCCAGCGTGTCACCAAGCACGTCAAGGCCGGCCAGACGCAGCGCGGTACGCGCACCGGCGGCATCGAGACCATCGAGGCGCCCATCCACATCAGCAACGTGATGCTCGTGGACCCGGAGACCAAGAAGGGCACCCGGGTCGGCTACCGCACCGAGCAGGTCGAGCGCGACGGCCGTACCCGCACCGTTCGGGTCCGCGTCGCCAAGCGCTCCGGTAAGGACATCTGATGACCGAGACCACTCTCACGGCTCCGGCGCTGCCGCGCCTGAAGTCCAAGTACAACGACGAGATCAAGACCGCGCTCTTCGAGCAGTTCGGTCACGAGAACATCAACCAGGTCGCGCGCCTGGTGAAGGTCGTCGTGAACATGGGCGTCGGCGAGGCCGCCAAGGACTCCAAGCTCATCGAGGGCGCGATCCGCGACCTGACCCAGATCACGGGCCAGAAGCCGCAGGTCACCAAGGCTCGCAAGTCGATCGCGCAGTTCAAGCTGCGTGAGGGAATGCCCATCGGCGCCCACGTCACCCTGCGTGGCGACCGTGCCTGGGAGTTCCTGGACCGCCTGCTCTCCACCGCGCTGCCGCGCATCCGCGACTTCCGTGGCCTCTCGCCGCAGCAGTTCGACGGTCACGGCAACTACACCTTCGGCCTCGTGGAGCAGTCCGTGTTCCACGAGATCGACCAGGACCGCATCGACCGGGTCCGCGGGATGGACATCACGGTCGTCACGACGGCCGACACCGACGACGAGGGTCGCGCTTTCCTCAAGCTCCTCGGCTTCCCGTTCAAGGAGATCTGACCATGGCGAAGACTGCCCTCAAGAACAAGGCTGCTGCCAAGCCGAAGTTCGCGGTGCGTGGCTACACGCGCTGCCAGCGTTGCGGCCGGCCCCACTCGGTGTACCGCAAGTTCGGCCTGTGCCGGATCTGCGTGCGCGAGATGGCCCACCGCGGCGAGCTTCCCGGCGTCACCAAGAGCAGCTGGTAATTCCCGAGCAACACGAACGTCGGTAGGTCCAGCCCCTTCGGGGGCGGGATACCCCGGCGAGGAAGGGCTCAAGCCCCATGACCATGACCGACCCCATCGCAGACCTGCTCACGCGGCTGCGTAACGCGAACTCGGCTCACCACGACACCGTGCTGATCCCGTTCTCGAAACTGAAGTCGCACATCGCGGAGATCCTCCAGGCGGAGGGTTACATCGCGGGCTGGAAGGTTGAGGACGCCGTCGTCGGCAAGAACCTCATCATCGAGCTCAAGTACGGCCCGAACCGCGAGCGTGCGCTCGCCGGCGTCAAGCGCGTGTCCAAGCCGGGCCTGCGCGTGTACGCCAAGTCGACCAACCTGCCCAAGGTGCTCGGCGGCCTCGGCGTGGCGATCCTGTCCACGTCCTCCGGTCTCCTCACCGACAAGCAGGCCGCCAAGAAGGGCGTGGGTGGGGAAGTCCTCGCCTACGTCTGGTAAGTCCGAGACGGAAAGGAGCTAGCCATGTCCCGAATCGGCAGAGTCCCCGTCCCGGTCCCCACCGGCGTGGACGTCAACATCAACGGTGGAGTCGTGACGGTCAAGGGCCCCAAGGGCACCCTGACCCACACGATCCCCGCACCCATCGAGGTGGCGCGCGACGAGGCAGGTGCCCTCGTGGTCACCCGCCCCGACGACGAGCGCGCCTCGCGCTCGCTGCACGGCCTCACGCGCACGCTGCTGGCGAACCTCGTCATCGGCGTGACCGAGGGCTACGTCAAGAAGCTCGAGATCGTCGGTACCGGTTACCGCGTGACGGCGAAGGGCGAGGACCTCGAGTTCGCGCTCGGCTTCAGCCACCCCGTCACGGTCAACCCGCCGGCGGGCATCACGTTCGTCGTCGAGGCACCCACGCGCTTCTCGGTGCAGGGCATCGACAAGCAGCAGGTCGGCGAGGTCGCCGCGAACATCCGCAAGATCCGCAAGCCCGAGCCGTACAAGGGCAAGGGCGTCCGGTACGCGGGCGAGAACGTGCGCCGCAAGGTCGGAAAGGCCGGTAAGTAACCATGGCTCTCAAGATCCTCGGCAAGGGCAAGCGTGTTGCCCGCCAGCGTCGTCACCTCCGCCTTCGCAAGAAGGTCGCGGGTTCGGCTGCGCGTCCCCGTCTCGTCGTGACCCGGTCCGCCCGGCACATCACGGCGCAGGTCGTGGACGACGGCATCGGCCAGACCCTCGTCTCCGCGTCGACCCTCGAGGCCGACCTGCGTGGGTCGAACGACGACAAGACTGCCAAGGCCCGCAAGGTCGGCGAGCTCATCGCCGAGCGTGCGAAGGCTGCCGGCCTGGACGCCGTGGTCTTCGACCGCGGCGGCAACAAGTACCACGGCCGTGTCGCCGCGGTGGCTGACGGCGCCCGCGAGGGTGGGCTGAAGCTGTGACGACCACGACCTTCCAGACGAAGAAGAGGACAATCTGATGGCTGCTCCTCAGCGCAGCAACACCGGCGCGCCTGCGGGCGGCACCGGGGCCGGCGGCGGCGGTGACCGCCGCGACGGCGGTCGTGGCCGTGACGGCGGTGGCGGTCGCGGACGCGACGCCGCAGAGAAGAGCGCGTTCCTCGAGCGCGTCGTGACGATCAACCGCGTGGCCAAGGTCGTCAAGGGCGGCCGCCGCTTCAGCTTCACCGCGCTCGTCGTGGTCGGCGACGGCGACGGCACCGTGGGTGTCGGCTACGGGAAGGCCAAGGAGGTGCCCGCGGCGATCGCCAAGGGCGTCGAGGAGGCCAAGAAGAACTTCTTCAAGGTCCCGCGCATCCAGGGCACCATCCCGCACCCCATCCAGGGTGAGGCCGCTGCCGGTGTCGTCTTCCTGCGTCCGGCCTCGCCGGGTACCGGTGTGATCGCCGGTGGCCCGGTGCGCGCCGTTCTCGAGTGCGCCGGCATCCACGACGTCCTGAGCAAGTCGCTCGGTTCGTCGAACGCGATCAACATCGTGCACGCCACGGTCGCGGCCCTCAAGGGTCTCGAGCGTCCCGAGGCTGTGGCTGCGCGCCGCGGGCTCCCGGTCGAGCACGTCGTCCCGGCTGCCCTCCTCCGTGCCCAGGCTGCTGGCCTGGCCGCAGCGGCGGGCTCGAAGGCAGGTGCGTGATGGCTCGACTCAAGGTGACCCAGACGCGTTCTGGCATCGGCGGCAAGCAGAACCAGCGCGACACCCTGCGCACCCTCGGCCTCAAGCGGATCGGCGACGTCGTCGTCAAGGAGGACCGTCCTGAGATCCGCGGCATGGTCAAGACGGTGACGCACCTTGTCGCGGTCGAAGAGGTGGAGTGACCATGGCAGACGAGAAGAACGAGAAGGGCACCGACGAGGTGACGGCCCCCAAGAAGGCCGCCGCCAAGAAGGCTCCCGCGAAGAAGGCCGCTGACACGGAGTCCGCTCCCAAGGCGACCAAGGCGAAGGTTGCGTCGACGAAGGCCGACAAGGCCGAGGCGACGACCGAGGCCGCACCGAAGGCGAAGGCCCCCAAGGCCGAGCCCAAGGCTGCTGCGCCGAAGAAGACGGTCTCCGCCGCGGCGGCCAAGGCGGCCGAGGCCGCTGCGCAGCCCGGCAACGGCGGCACGCTCAAGGTGCACCACCTCCGTCCGGCCCCGGGCGCCAAGACCGCCAAGACCCGCGTGGGTCGTGGCGAGGCGTCCAAGGGCAAGACGGCCGGTCGTGGCACCAAGGGCACCAAGGCCCGCTACCAGGTGCCGACGCGCTTCGAGGGTGGGCAGATGCCTCTGCACATGCGCCTCCCGAAGCTGCGCGGCTTCAAGAACCCGTTCCGTGTCGAGTACCAGGTGGTCAACCTGGACAAGCTCTCGGCGCTGTACCCGAACGGTGGCGACGTGACGGTCGCCGACCTCGTGGCGAAGGGCGCGGTCCGCAAGGGCCAGCCCGTCAAGGTGCTCGGCACCGGCGAGCTCACGGTCAAGGTCTCCGTCGCGGTCGACGCCTACTCGGCGTCCGCGAAGGACGCGATCGTGGCGGCCGGCGGAAGCGTCGCGCAGGACTGATCGAAGGACGGGACCGGTGGGGTCATAGCTCCCCACCGGTCCCGTTGCCATATGTTCGCCAGCATCAGTTAGGGTGCCCCGGTGCTTGCGACGTAACGCAGGCGGCACGACCGGAATGACCCGGTCGTACGAGACGCGGCTCCGGCCGCTCAGGAGGACAGGTGCTCAGCGCATTCGTGCGGGCGTTCCGAACGCCCGACCTGCGGCGCAAGCTGCTCTTCACCATCGGGATCATGGTGATCTTCCGCATCGGCTCGTTCCTGCCGACGCCGGGAGTCTCCTACCCGAACGTGCAGGCGTGTATCGAGCAGTCCCAGGGCAACGACCTGCTGGGGCTCGTGAACCTGTTCAGCGGTGGCGCGCTCTTGCAGCTCTCGGTGTTCGCGCTCGGGATCATGCCGTACATCACCGCGAGCATCATCATCCAGCTGCTCCGCGTGGTCATCCCTCGTTTCGAGGAGCTCCACAAGGAGGGCCAGTCCGGCACCGCGAAGCTCACGCAGTACACGCGGTACCTGACCATCGGCCTGGCCGTCCTGCAGTCGACGACGATCATCACGGTCGCGCGCTCCGGTCAGCTGTTCAGCGGCTGCACCGTCGACGTCATCCCGAACGACAGCTGGTACGTGCTCCTGATCATGGTCATCACCATGACCGCCGGTACCGGCCTGATCATGTGGCTCGGCGAGCTCATCACCGAGCGCGGCGTCGGCAACGGCATGTCGCTCCTCATCTTCACGTCGATCGCCGCGAGCTTCCCGACCGCCCTGTGGTCGATCGCCGGTGGCGACAACGGCATCTCGAA
This sequence comes from Cellulomonas sp. P4_H12, assembly GCF_056400905.1. Classification (NCBI taxonomy): domain Bacteria; kingdom Bacillati; phylum Actinomycetota; class Actinomycetes; order Micrococcales; family Cellulomonadaceae; genus Cellulomonas; species Cellulomonas sp. P4_H12. Next base: position 144,691 of record NZ_JBFUKJ010000003.1, on the reverse strand, counting down.
GTTCATCATCGTGATGGCGATCATCGTCCTGGTCATCGCGCTCGTCGTGTTCGTCGAGCAGTCCCAGCGACGCATCCCCGTGCAGTACGCCAAGCGCATGGTCGGTCGGCGCATGTACGGCGGCTCGAGCACGTACATCCCGATCAAGATCAACATGGCCGGCGTGATCCCGATCATCTTTGCGTCGTCGCTGCTCGCCGTCCCGGGCCTGCTGGCCCAGTTCGGTGACCCGACGGCCGGGTGGGTCCAGTGGATCCAGCGCTACCTCGCGCAGAGCAGCGCGCCGCTGCACCTCGCGCTGTACGTCATCCTGATCATCTTCTTCTGCTACTTCTACACGGCGATCACGTTCAACCCGGACGAGGTCGCGGACAACATGAAGAAGTACGGCGGGTTCATCCCGGGCATCCGTGCCGGCCGGCCGACGGCCGAGTACCTGGACTACGTGATCTCGCGGATCACCGCGCCCGGGTCGATCTACCTGGCCATCGTGGCCCTCATCCCGACGATCGCGTTCATCGTGCTCGGCGTGGGTCAGAACATCCCGTTCGGCGGCTCCTCGATCCTCATCGTGGTCGGCGTCGGCCTGGAGACGGTCAAGCAGATCGAGTCCCAGCTGCAGCAGCGGCACTACGAAGGGTTCCTGCGGTGAGCGCGCGCCTCGTCCTGCTCGGCCCCCCGGGGGCGGGCAAGGGAACCCAGGCCGCGCGGCTCGCCGAGCGCCTGGGTGTGCCGGCGATCTCGACCGGCGACATCTTCCGCGCCAACATCAAGGGCGGCACGCCGCTCGGCAAGACGGTGCAGGAGTACACGTCTCGTGGCGCTCTCGTCCCCGACTCGGTGACCAACGAGATGGTGCGCGACCGGCTCGCGCAGGACGACGTCGCGGACGGGTTCCTGCTCGACGGGTACCCGCGCAACGTGGCCCAGGTGGCCGAGCTCGAGAAGATCCTCGCCGACGCCGGCCTGACGCTCGACCTCGCGGTCGAGATCACGGCCGACCCCGAGGTCGTCGTGGGGCGTCTGCTCAAGCGCGCCGAGATCGAGGGGCGCGAGGACGACACCGAGCACGTGGTCCGCCACCGGCTCGACGTGTACGCCCAGGAGACCGCCCCGATCGCGCAGGTCTACGCCGACCGTGGCCTGCTCGCGCAGGTGGACGGCATCGGCGACGTGGACGACGTCACCGAGCGCCTGGTCGCGGCGATCGGCGCCACCACCGCCGGCTGACGCCGTCATGTTCGGTCGCGAACGGATCGAGTACAAGACGCCGGAGCAGGTGCTGCTCATGCGGCGTGCCGGCCTCGTCGTCGCCGACGCCCTTGCGGCGGTGCGGGAACGGGCGGTCGCCGGGGTCACCACGGCGGAGCTGGACTCCATCGCCTCCGCGGTCATCGAGGCCGCCGGCGCGCTGCCGTCGTTCCTCGGTTACGAGGGCTACCCGGCGCGGATCTGCGTCTCGGTGAACGACGAGGTGGTGCACGGCATCCCCGGGCCGCGCGTCCTCGAGCCCGGCGACGTCGTCTCGATCGACTGCGGCGCGATCGTCGACGGCTGGCACGGCGACTCCGCGATCACGGTCGTGCTCGACGGCGCCGACCCCGAGGACGTCGCCCTGGCCGAGACCACCGAGCGGGCGATGTGGGCCGGGATCGCGGCCCTCGCCGGCGCCGAGCGCCTGGGCGCCGTGGGGGAGGCCGTCGAGGACGTCGTCGACGCCGCCGAGGCCGCGGGCCTGAACGGCGGCGTGCGGTACGGCGTGGTCGAGGAGTACGTGGGCCACGGCATCGGGACGGCCATGCACCAGCCACCCGACGTGCCGAACTTCCGCCGTCGCGACCGGGGACCCCGCCTGCGGCCGGGCCTCTGCGTGGCCGTCGAGCCCATGGTGGTCCGCGGCGAGCGGCACACGCAGGTGCTCGAGGACGACTGGACGGTCGTGACGGACGACGGCTCGCGGGCGTCGCACTGGGAGCACACCGTCGCGATCCTCGAGGACGGGATCTGGGTGCTGACCGCGGCTGACGGCGGTGCTGCCGAGCTCGCGCGGCTCGGCGTGACCGTCGCACCCCTCACGTGAGCGACCGGAGTTACCCGGCGGTACGTCCATCTAGGTGAACCTGCGTCCAGTTGTCCACAAATCGCCCCTGAACTGGCGAATCGGACGGCGGATGACCGGTTTGTCGGATACGGTCCTGCCCGGCGGTGAACGATCCGCCACGGGCGCCCCGGGGCCCGCGCGGCACGTTCCGCGCGGTGGAGGGTGGGCGCCCGCCTCCGGCAGGCACGTGGTCAGCGCGCGCCTGCACTGATGCGATGGGTGGCTCATGCAGCGCAGCGTTCGACCTTCCCTGATCCCCGACCTCCGTCTCGGCCGGCCTGCTCGGCGGATGAGCGCCGCCGTGGGAGTGGCGGCTCTCTTCCTCGCCCTCGGAGCAGGCCCGGCGCTGGCGCACGACCGCGGCGGTCGTGGCGGCCAGCAGTGGCAGCAGCAGAACCAGCAGCAGAAGGCCCAGCCGCAGGCGACGGGCGCGTACGTGTACCTGAAGAAGGACCCGCGCAAGCCGGCGTCCTGGGAGAACTCGACGCAGCAGTACCTCGTGGCCACGTGGCCGGGCGCGTCGTACCGGGACCTGACCCTCGACGAGATCCGCGCCGCGGTCCCCAAGGGCCTCACCGTCTGTGGTGACGGCTGGGGCGTGCAGGAGGACCAGGTCTACGGCACGGAGGCGGTGTTCACCGACAACAAGGCGCCCTCGTACCCCAAGGACTACATCGGGCACCCGCCGATCTTCGCCGCGGAGCACTGGGAGCTGCGGCAGATGGTGACGGTCCCGGAGTGTGGTGCGGTCCTGCCGACGCCTCCCGCCACGCCGAAGCCCACCCCGTCGGCCTCGGTGCCGTGCCCGCCGTCGGCCACGCCGACCCCCACGCCGAGCGTGTCGACGACGCCGACGCCCACGGCGTCCGCGACGCCGACGCCCACCGCCACCCAGGTGGCTGCGCCCCCGCCGCCGGCGCCCCCGACCGGCGAGGTGCTCGAGACCCAGGCGCCGACCCCCACCCCGACGGCGACACCTTCGGTCGAGGCGGTCGCGGCCGCGGCGTCGACGCCGACCCCGACCGCGACGTTCTACTCGGAGGTGCTGGCCGCGGGTGGCGACAGCTCCGCGGTCCTCGCGGCGACCGGCTCGTCCGTGGGCCCCGTCGCGCTGGCCGCCGGTGTCCTGGTGCTCGCCGGCGCGGCGCTGCTGCTGCTGCGTCGACGCCGAGCCGCGTGACGCGCAGCGCGTGAGGTCCGCCGCAGGGCCGCCTCCTTCGGGGGCGGCCCTGCGGCCATGTGTGGCCGAGCCCACGCCCGGCTGTGCTCGGACGGTTTCGTCCTCACGCCCTGATGGCGTAAGATCGTCCGTTGGGTGTGCGCCCGGTTCTCGCAGAAGACACTCGTGAAACTGCTCGATCCCACGGCGCGCTGTTCCCGCACGTAATCCCACGTAGGCCCCACCGCGACCGACGCCGCCCCTGACGGGGTGGGACCGGTTGATGTGGGCTGATCCACACGACCGACAGTTAGCGGAGGATATGGCGAAGAAGGACGGTGTCATCGAGATCGAGGGCAGCGTCGTGGAGGCTCTGCCGAACGCGATGTTCCGCGTGGAGCTCACCAACGGCCACAAGGTTCTCGCCCACATCTCGGGCAAGATGCGACAGCACTACATCCGGATCCTCCCGGAGGACCGGGTCGTGGTCGAGCTGAGCCCGTACGACCTGTCCCGTGGCCGGATCGTCTACCGCTACAAGTAATCACCACTCGAACACGCCGTCATCCCTCGGGGGAACCCGAGAAAGAACGGCGGCGGAGGAACACGCGATGAAGGTCAAGCCCAGCGTCAAGAAGATCTGCGACAAGTGCAAGGTGATCCGCCGGCACGGTCGCGTCCAGGTGATCTGCGAGAACCTGCGCCACAAGCAGCGCCAGGGCTGATGCCCTGACGCCGGTCCGCTCGGACCAGCAGCTCGACAGCACCACCGGTCCTCTCCGGAGGACCAGCAAGCGCACAGCCACTCCGGCGATCACTCGCCGGTGCACCCTCGGTCGGAGGCCGGGGCCCGCAGCACGCGGGAGGGCAGTGCGGCAGACCTCCGATGCAGTTCAGGAGCCACCAGGCACATGGCACGTCTTATCGGCGTCGACCTCCCCCGCGAGAAGCGGCTCGAGATCGCGCTCACCTACATCTACGGGGTCGGCCGTACCCGCGCCCAGGCAACTCTGGCCGCGACCGGCATCAGCCCGGACATCCGCGTGAAGGACCTCGGCGACGCCGAGCTCGTCGCGCTCCGCGACTACCTCGAGGGCAGCTACAAGCTCGAGGGTGACCTTCGCCGCGAGGTCGCTGCGGACATCCGCCGCAAGGTCGAGATCGGCTGCTACGAGGGCCTGCGCCACCGCCGTGGCCTTCCGGTGCGCGGTCAGCGCACCAAGACCAACGCGCGGACCCGCAAGGGCCCGAAGCGCACCGTGGCCGGCAAGAAGAAGGCCGGGCGCAAGTAGCCCTCCGCCCCGGGCGCCGCGCGCCAGGGCAAGCCGATCAGACCTCGAGAGAAGAAGAGAATGCCTCCCAAGACCCGTTCCGCCGTGCGCAAGCCGCGCCGCAAGGAGAAGAAGAACGTCTCCCACGGCCAGGCGCACATCAAGAGCACGTTCAACAACACGATCATCTCCATCACCGACCCGACCGGCGCCGTCATCGCGTCGGCCTCGTCGGGCCAGGTGGGCTTCAAGGGCTCGCGCAAGTCGACCCCCTTCGCGGCGCAGCTCGCCGCCGAGGCGGCCGCTCGTCGCGCCCAGGAGCACGGCATGAAGAAGGTCGACGTCTTCGTCAAGGGCCCCGGCTCCGGCCGTGAGACCGCGATCCGCTCGCTCCAGGCGACCGGCCTCGAGGTCGGCTCGATCCAGGACGTGACGCCCCAGGCGCACAACGGCTGCCGCCCGCCGAAGCGCCGCCGCGTCTGATCTCCGGCTGACCCGGGTCGGTGCGTCGTCGCGAGGCGCGCACCGGCCCGGACAGGACTTGATGCCGACCAGGTAGACCGAGACCAGGCCGGCCCGCAGTACTGCGCAGCGTCATATGGCGGACGCCCGCTGAGAGGAAACACACCGTGCTGATTGCACAGCGCCCCACCCTGACCGAAGAGGTCATCTCGGAGAACCGCTCGCGGTTCTCCATCGAGCCGCTGGAGCCGGGCTTCGGCTACACGCTCGGCAACTCGCTCCGCCGGACGCTGCTGTCCTCCATCCCCGGTGCCGCCGTCACGTCCATCCGGATCGACGGCGTGCTGCACGAGTTCTCCACCGTGCCGGGCGTCAAGGAGGACGTCACCGAGATCATCCTCAACATCAAGCAGCTGGTCGTCTCCTCGGAGAACGACGAGCCGGTCGTGATGTACCTGCGTAAGCAGGGTGCCGGTGAGGTCAGCGCCGCGGACATCGTGCCGCCCGCGGGCGTCGAGGTGCACAACCCCGACCTGCACCTGGCCACGCTGAACGACAAGGGCAAGCTCGAGATCGAGCTGACCGTCGAGCGTGGGCGCGGGTACGTGTCCGCGAACCAGAACAAGTCGTTCGACGCCGAGATCGGCCGCATCCCGGTCGACTCGATCTACTCGCCGGTCCTCAAGGTGACCTACAAGGTCGAGGCAACGCGTGTCGAGCAGCGCACGGACTTCGACAAGCTCGTCGTCGACGTCGAGACCAAGTCGGCGATCGGCCCGCGTGACGCGCTGGCCTCCGCCGGCAAGACGCTGGTCGAGCTCTTCGGGCTGGCCCGTGAGCTCAACGTCGAGGCCGAGGGCATCGAGATCGGCCCGTCGCCGACCGACGCCGCGCTCGCCGCGGACCTCGCTCTGCCGATCGAGGACCTGCAGCTCACGATCCGCTCCTACAACTGCCTCAAGCGTGAGGGCATCCACTCCGTGGGTGAGCTCGTCGCACGCTCCGAGGCCGACCTCCTGGACATCCGCAACTTTGGTGCGAAGTCCATCACCGAGGTCAAGGAGAAGCTTGCCGAGCTGGGCCTGACGCTCAAGGACAGCCCGCTCGACTTCGACCCGTCCGCCGCTGGCGCCTACTACGGCGACGACGAGGGCGACTTCGTCGAGGACGAGCAGTACTGACGCCGGGGAAGTAGACGGGCCGCCGCACGGCGGCCCGTCTAGCAGCCCATCACTGGAACTCAAGGAGTAAAAACCATGCCTACGCCCACCAAGGGTCCCCGGCTCGGTGGCGGACCGGCGCACGAGCGGCTGATCCTCGCGAACCTCGCGACGCAGCTGTTCGAGCACAAGCGCATCACGACGACCGAGACGAAGGCCAAGCGCCTGCGTCCGCTCGCCGAGCGCCTGATCACGTTCGCCAAGCGTGGTGACCTGCACGCCCGCCGCCGCGTGATGACCGTCGTCAAGGACAAGTCCGTCGTCCACGTGCTGTTCACCGAGATCGCTCCGGCCGTCGCCGAGCGTCAGGGTGGCTACACGCGCATCACCAAGATCGGCCCCCGCAAGGGCGACAACGCCCCGATGGCCGTCATCGAGCTCGTGCTCGAGCCGCTCTCGCCGAAGCAGGCCGTCGTGAAGGAGGCCACCAAGGCCGCCTCGAAGGCTGCGCCCAAGGCGAAGAAGGCCGACAAGGTCGAGGACAAGCCGGTCGAGGACGCTCCCGTGGAGGACGCCGTCGTCGAGGACGCGCCCGTCGAGGACGCGCCCGTCGAGACCGAGGGCGACGCCGACAAGGCGTGACCTGACAGCTCCACCGACGAGGCCCGGGACCGACTGGTCCCGGGCCTCGTCGCATCCCGGCGCGGGTCGTCCTGCCCGCGCCTAGAGTCGGACGCATGAGCCTGCCGGTCGTCCTGGTGCACGGGCTGCGGACGTCCCGCACGATGTGGCGGGCGCAGCTCGAGGCGCTGGAGCGCGTGGGTCGGCGCGCGGTGGCGGTGGACCTGCCCGGGCACGGCGCCCGGCTGGGGGAGCCGTTCACGCTGGACGCCGCCGTCGACACCGTCTCGGAGGCCATCGAGGGCGTGGGCGGGGAGGCGTTCGTCGTCGGTCTCTCGCTCGGTGGCTACGTCGCGATCCGCCATGCCGCACGCGTCCCCGGTCAGGTGGCCGGCGTGCTCGCGGCGTCCTGCTCGACCCAGCCGCACCGCGCGCTGCTGACGGGCTGGTCCGTCGGGGCGCACGGCATCGCGCGGCTGCCCGACCGTGGTGCGCGGCTCAACCAGTTCTTCGTCGACCTCGCGCTGCCGCCGCAGGGCGCCCTCGACGTCGGCGCCGGCGGCTTCGCGCTGGACGCGACGAACGAGGTCCTGCGGGAGATGACGCTGGCGACCCCCGTGGCGGACCTGGCGCGGATCGAGGCGCCGGTCTGGCTGGTCAACGGGGCGTTCGACCACTTCCGCGGCGAGGAGCGCCGTTTCCTGGCCGCGTGCCGCGACGGCCGCCTCGTCGTGGTCCCGCGCGCGACGCACCTGGTCAGCCTGGTGCAGCCGGCGCGGTTCACGCGCGTCCTGCTGGAAGCGGTGGACGAGGTCGACGCCCGGGTCTCGGCTCCGTAGGGCAGGCGCGCTCAGCTCAGACGCCCAGCGACCACGCCCGGACGCCCCCGACGATGCCCGCCTGGTTCGGCACCACGACGACGTCGTCGCCGAGCCGGGCGAGCGTGGTCGCGGTGACCTGCCGGGCGTTCCCGCCGCCGAGGTAGAGCCGGTCCCACACGAACACCGGCCGGAAACCCTCCACCACGCGCCGGACCCGTCGCGACCAGAGCCCGTCGCCGAGCCTCGCCCGCTCCACCTGGCCGATGTACGCGTCGTAGGTGGTGCCCCAGCGCACGGGCGCGTGGGAGAGCTCGAGGTGCGGGGCCAGCACCCCGCCGTCGAATAGGGCGGTGCCCAGCCCGGTGCCCAGCGTGAGCACCAGCTCGATGCCCGTCCCGGAGATGACGCCGGCGCCGTGCACCTCGGCGTCGTTGAGCACGAGCGTCGGCATGCCCAGGCGAGCCTCGACCGCCGCCCGGATGTCGCAGCCCGACCAGGCGGCGACGAGGTCGGGGTCGATGGCCGTGCGCGGCCCCGCCCGGGTGACGTAGTGCGGGGTCGCGACGACGACGCCGTGGCGGAGCATCCCCGGCATGCCCACGGTCGCGCGGTCCGCGGGTGGGAGGCCTGCGGCGATGTCGGCGATCGTGGCGACCAACCGCTCCGGGGGGAGCGGGTAGGGCGTCGGCACCCGGACCGCGGGAGCGTGCAGCGTGCCGGCGGCATCGAGCACCGAGGCCTTGATGCCACCCCCGCCGCAGTCGACGGCGAGCGTGAACGGGTCCGAACCGGCGCTGGGCACGGGCCCACGGTAGCCACGCGCTCCACCCGGCGACCAGGAAGGGCCCGCGGCCCGACTACCGTGTTCCCCCGTGAGCGAGAGCGACCACGAGCCCGCAGTCCGCCTGCGGCTCGACCTGGCCTACGACGGCACCGACTTCGCGGGCTGGGCCCTCCAGCCGGGCCTGCGCACCGTCCAGGGGGTGCTCGAGGCCGCCCTCGCGACCGTGCTGCGCACCGACGGGCCGCCGCGGGTCACCGTGGCAGGGCGGACCGACTCGGGCGTGCACGCCCGCGGCCAGGTAGCCCACGTCGACATCCCCGCCGGGCTCCTCGCGGCCTCGCGCGGCCGGACCGACCGACCCGTCGAGGAGGCGCTCCTCGGGCGCCTGGGCGGCGTCCTGCCGACCGACCTCGTGCTGCACGCCCTCACGCGGGCGCCCGACGGGTTCGACGCGCGGTTCTCCGCCCTGCGCCGTCGGTACACGTACCGGATCTGCGACGACGCCGCACGGCGCGACCCGCTGTCCCGGGCGCACGTGCTGTGGCACCGGCGTGCGCTGGACGTCGACGCGATGGCGGCCGCCGCACGCCCGCTGGTCGGTCGGCACGACTTCGCGTCGTACTGCAAGCCGCGGGAGGGGGCGACGACGATCCGCACGCTGGAGGCGTTCGCGTGGTCACGGCCCGCCGACGGTCCCGACGCGGGCCTCGTCGTCGCCACCGTCCAGGCCGACGCGTTCTGCCACTCGATGGTGCGTTCGCTGGTCGGCGCCAGCCTGGCCGTGGGCGAGGGCCGCAGCGGCCCGGGGTGGCCGGCCGAGCTCCTGGCGCGCCGTCGTCGGGATGCCGGCGTGCACGTCGTCGCGGCGCGCGGCCTCACGCTCGAGGAGGTGGGCTACCCGTCGGACGATCAGCTGGCGGCACGGGCGGCGCAGACGCGCGCCCGCCGGGCGGCCGAGGACCTGCAGCACGCGGGTGGCGGCTGCTGCGGCTGACGGTCAATCCGATCGGCGCCAGGTCAGTCCTCGACGTCGTCGCGGTAGCGGCGGTCGTCGACGTACTCCTCCTCGATGAGGTGCACCGCGGCCTCCTCGGCGCTGGCGGCGCCGCCCGAGATGCCGGCGTCGATCGCGAAGCCGTCGGTCCCGCCGGCCTCGACCGCGTCGTCGTCTTCGATCAGACGTCCCGCGCGGTACTCCTCGCGCTCGGGCCGCGGCCGCGACTCCCAGACCTCGGGCTCCTCCTGGCCGATGCGCTGGTCGATCGTCTCGCGGTGCGCCTCCTCCCACGGCGTCTCGCCGTAGTGGTTCGGCCGCGGGCGCTCGGGCACGGAGTAGCCCTCGTCCAGCGCGTCGTCGAGTCCCCGGTCGAGCAGCGTGTCGTCGGACGTGAGCTGGTCCGTGTCGCCCTCGGCGCCCAGCTCGGGGTCGGTGCTGGTGGCAGGTGTGTCGCTCATGGCACCGACCCTCGCACCGCGGGCCCCCTGATGCAAAGGGTGGCGCCCGACCGGGGACACTGGGTGCATGGGTCATCTCGACATCGGCGGCATCGGCTACGTGCTCTCCGACGGGCGTCCGCTCCTCGACGACATCACGTTCCGCGTGGCCGACGGCGCGCGCGTGGCGCTGGTGGGCCCCAACGGTGCGGGGAAGACGACGCTGCTGCGGATCGTCGCCGGCGACGAGCAGCCGCACTCGGGCTCGGTCGGACGCAGCGGCGGGCTGGGGATCATGCGGCAGGACATCGGACGGATCGACGACGACCGCTCGATCCGCGACCTCCTGGCGTCGCTGGCCGCGCCCGCCGTCCGGGACGCGGCCGTCGAGCTCGCTGCGGCGGAGCTGGGCATCATGGAGGTCGACGACGAGCCCGCGCAGATGCGGTACGCGCAGGCGCTCGTCGACTGGGCGGACGTGGGTGGCTACGAGGCCGAGGCGGGCTGGGACCGGGTCACCGACGCGGTGCTGTCGATCCCCTTCGAGCAGGCGCAGCACCGGGAGGTGCGGACGCTGTCCGGCGGCGAGCAGAAGCGGCTGGTGCTCGAGGCGCTGCTGCGCGGGCCGGACGAGGTGCTCCTGCTCGACGAGCCGGACAACGCACTGGACGTGCCGACGAAGCGCTGGCTCGAGGACAAGCTGCGGGCGTCGAACAAGACGGTGCTCTTCGTGAGCCACGACCGCGAGATGCTCGCGCGCGTGGCCACGCAGGTGGCGACCCTCGAGCCGGGCGTCATGGGTGCGGCGGTCTGGGTGCACGGCGGGGGCTTCGCCACCTATCACCAGGCGCGCGAGGACCGGCGCTCGCGGCTCGAGGAGCTGCTGCGGCGGTGGGAGGAGGAGCACGCGAAGCTCAAGGAGCTCGTGCTGACGCTCAAGACGAAGGCGGCGTTCAACGACGGCCTGGCGTCGCGGTACTCCGCGGCGCAGACGCGGCTGCGCAAGTTCGAGGAGGCGGGTCCGCCCACGCTCCTCGCCCGCGAGCAGAACGTGCGGGTGCGCCTGCGGGGCGGCCGGACCGCGAAGCGCGCGGTCGTCGCGACGGGTCTCGAGCTCACGGGGCTGATGAAGGCGTTCGACCTGGAGGTCTGGTTCGGGGAGCGCGTGGCGGTGCTCGGCTCCAACGGGTCGGGCAAGTCGCACTTCCTGCGGCTGCTGGCGGCCGGCGGCAGCGACCCGGGCCCGGAGCACGCGCCCGCCGACGACCTGCCGGTGGCGCCGGTGAGGCACACCGGCCGGGTCGTGCTCGGGCCGCGCGTGCGACCGGGCTGGTTCGCGCAGAACCACGGGCACCCGGAGCTCGTCGGCCGCACGCTGCTCGAGATCCTGCACCGCGGCGAGGGGCACCGCTCGGGCCTCGGCCGCGAGCAGGCGAGCAAGGCGCTCGACCGGTACGAGCTCGTCGGGGCTGCCGAGCAGCGGTACGAGACGCTGTCGGGCGGCCAGCAGGCGCGCCTGCAGATCCTGCTGCTCGAGCTCGGGGGAGCGACCCTGCTGCTGCTCGACGAGCCGACCGACAACCTCGACCTGCACTCCGCCGAGGCGCTCGAGACGGGCCTGGCCGCCTTCGAGGGCACGGTCCTCGCGGTGACCCACGACCGCTGGTTCACGCGGACGTTCGACCGGTACCTCGTGTTCGGGGCGGACGGCGAGGTCGTCGAGACGCCCGAGCCCGTGTGGGACGCGGCGCGCGTGGACCGGGTCCGCTAGACCACGAGCGCGACGGCCAGGGTCGCCATGACCACCGCGATCACGAGGTCGAGCACCTGCCAGGCCCGGGGCCGGGCGAACACCGGCCGCAGGTAGGCCGCCCCGAACCCGAGCGCGGCGAACCACACGACGCTCGCGGTCACGGCACCGGCGCCGAACACCCAGGCGCCCGGGTCGTGCTGGTGTGCGAGGGAGCCGAGCAGCACGACGGTGTCCAGGTAGACGTGCGGGTTGAGGAACGTGAGGGCGAGGCAGGTCGACAGGACCGCGCCCAGGGCGGCCGGACCCTCGGCGGCGGGATCGAGCCGGGCGGGGTGCCGCGCGCGCAGGGCGGCGCCGACCGCGAGCACCAGCAGGAACGCGGCCCCGGCGTACCGCGTCACCGTGAGGACGGCCGGGTGGGACGTGACGAGGGCGCCGAGGCCCGCGATGCCCGCCGCGACGAGCAGCGCGTCCGCCGCGGCGCAGATCGCCACGACCGGCAGCACGTGCTCGCGCCGGATGCCCTGGCGCAGGACGAAGGCGTTCTGCGCGCCGATGGCGACGATGAGGGACAGGGCGGTGAGGAAGCCCGAGAGGGCGACAGCGGGCACGGCGTCGACGGTAGGCGCCCGTGCTCATGAAGACCAGTTCACGATCCTGATGAACCATTAGGATCATTCATATGGCGTTCGATGCGGACCAGCTCAGCGCCCTCGCCGCCGTGGTGCACGAGGGCAGCTTCGACGCGGCCGCGGCCCGGTTGCACGTGACGCCGTCAGCGGTCAGCCAGCGGATCAAGGCGCTCGAGCAGCAGGTCGGGCGGGTGCTGGTGCTCCGGACGCGCCCGTGCCGACCCACCCCCGACGGCGAGGTGCTGGTCCGGCTGGCGGGTCAGGTGGAGCTGCTCGGGAGGGACGCGCTCGGTCAGCTGGTGCCGGCGCCGGGCGGTGCACGGGGTGCGCGGTCGTCGGCCCCGGCGCGGCGCCTGCCGGTGGCCGTGAACGACGACTCGATGTCGACGTGGTTCCCCGCTGCAGTGGCCGACCTGCCGACGGACGTCCTGCTGGACCTGCGCCGCGAGGACCAGGAACTGTCCGCTGACCTGCTGCGGGACGGCACGGTGATGGCGGCGGTCACGGCCGACCCGCGCGCGGTGCAGGGGTGTCGGGTCCGTCGGCTCGGGGCCATGCGCTACCTCGCGGTCGCGGCGCCCGACCAGCGGGACCGCTGGTTCGCCGACGGGCTGGGGGCCGAGGCGTTCGCGGCCGCACCGCTCCTGGCGTTCAACCGGGAGGACGGGCTGCAGGAGCGCTTCGTGGCCTCCGTGGTCGGCCGCCGCACGGTGACCCCGCTCGTGCACTTCGTGCCGTCGCAGTCGGCGTTCGTCGGGCTGGTCGAGGCGGGGCTCGGCTGGGGGATGGTGCCCGAGGTCGCCGCGACGGAGCGCATCGCCGCGGGTGCGCTCGTCGAGGTCCGAGCCGGCAAGCACCTCGACGTCCCCCTGTACTGGCAGCACTGGGCCCTGCGCACCCCGACGCTCGACGACCTCACGGAGCGGGTGGTCCGAGCTGCCTCGGCGGCCCTGCGGCCCGTCCGCAGGCACGGTCCGCCCGGGTCGGCCTGACGCGTTTTGACCCTCCGCCGGGGCGGCGGCTACCCTGGTGTGTCGTTGTGCGTCCCCGTTCGAGCGCCGGTGTACTCAGCACCGAGCCAGAACGGCAGGGCTGGTGCGTTCCCGCTCGCCGCCCGGATGCCGACGAAGCATTCATCGGCGGACCCGCACCCTGCGTGGTCTCGCCGCGACAAGACTCGCAACGAAACGAAGGCTGACGACCGTGCGCACGTACACCCCGAAGCCCGGCGACGTCGAGCGGAACTGGTACGTCATCGACGCGACCGATGTCGTCCTGGGCCGCCTGGCCACACATGTGGCCACGTTGCTGCGCGGCAAGCACAAGGCGACTTTTGCTCCTCACGTCGACGGCGGTGACTTCGTCATCGTCATCAACGCGGAGAAGATCGCACTGACCGGCAACAAGCGCGAGAACAAGCTCGCGTACCGTCACTCGGGTTACCCGGGTGGCCTCCGCGCCGTGGCCTACTCCGACCTCCTGGAGAAGCACCCCGAGCGCGCGATCGAGAAGGCTGTCCGCGGCATGCTCCCCAAGAGCTCGCTCGCGCGTCAGCAGCTCACCAAGCTCAAGGTCTACGCCGGTGCGGAGCACCCGCACGCGGCGCAGCAGCCGAAGCCCTTCGAGATCACCCAGGTCTCTCAGCAGGCGTGAGCCGGCTGAGTACAGAGAACAAGGACGCGAGGACACCAGTGGCAGAGACCACGGTCGACATCGACCTCGAGGGCGATGACACCCCCACCAGCTACACCTCCGAGACGGCTGCCCCCACGGGCCGCGGTCAGAGCATCACGGCACCGGCGAACGCGCTCGGCCGTCGCAAGGAGGCCATCGCGCGCGTGCGCCTGGTCCCCGGCACCGGTCAGTGGAAGGTCAACGGGCGCACGCTCGAGGACTACTTCCCGAACAAGGTGCACCAGCAGCTCGTGAACTCCCCGTTCAAGCTGGTCGACGTCGAGGGTCGCTTCGACGTCGTCGCCCGCATCACCGGTGGTGGCGTGAGCGGCCAGGCCGGCGCGCTGCGCCTGGGCATCGCCCGTGCGCTGAACGCCATCGACGAGGAGCACAACCGCCCGGCCCTGAAGAAGGCCGGCTTCCTGACCCGCGACGCCCGCGTCGTGGAGCGCAAGAAGGCCGGTCTCAAGAAGGCCCGCAAGGCTCCGCAGTACTCGAAGCGCTGATCCACTCGCTTCGGCCCGATGGCCCCGCAGGTCTCACGACCAGCGGGGCCATCGGCATGTCTGCGACCATCGGCAAGGATGTGCGAGGCGCCTGCGGGGAGCCTCACGACGAAGGAGTCTGACCATGGGCCGACTGTTCGGTACCGACGGCGTGCGTGGCCTCGCCAACCGGGACGTCACCGCTGAGCTCGCGCTCGACCTGTCGGTCGCGGCGGCGCACGTGCTCGGCTCGCTCGGGCAGTTCGAGGGGCACCGCCCGCGCGCGATCGTGGGCCGCGACTCACGGGCGTCCGGCGAGTTCCTCGCGGCGGCCGTCTCGGCGGGACTGGCCTCCGCGGGCGTGGACGTCAACAACGTCGGCGTGCTGCCGACGCCGGCGGTCGCGTTCCTCACCGCCGAGCTGGGCGTCGACATCGGCGTCGTGCTCTCGGCGTCGCACAACCCGATGCCCGACAACGGCATCAAGTTCCTCGCCCGCGGCGGGCACAAGCTCGACGACGAGCTCGAGGCCGCCATCGAGGCGCGCATGGGGGAGAGCTGGGAGCGACCGCTCGGCGGCGACGTCGGCCGGATCCGGGTCGACACCGGGCGCGCGGGTGAGCAGTACGTCGAGCACCTCGTCGGCACCATCGACGTCCCGCTGACCGGTCTGCGGATCGCGGTGGACTGCGCGAACGGCGCGGCCAGCGACGTGGGTCCCGCGGCGCTGCGCGCCGCCGGCGCCGACGTGGTGGTCATCAACGCCTCGCCCGACGGCCGGAACATCAACGAGCTGTGCGGTTCCACGCACCCCGAGCAGCTGCAGGCTGCCGTCGTGGCCTCGGGCGCCGACCTCGGTGTCGCGTTCGACGGCGACGCGGACCGCTGCCTGGCGGTCGACGCGGCCGGCGTGCTGGTGGACGGCGACCAGATCATGGGCATCCTCGCGCTCGCGATGCGAGACCGCGGGTCCCTGGTGGACGACACCCTCGTCACCACCGTGATGAGCAACCTGGGCCTGAAGATCGCGATGCGCGAGGCCGGCATCGCGACGATCGACACCGCGGTCGGCGACCGGTACGTGCTCGAGGCGATGCGCGCGGGCGGGTACTCGCTCGGCGGCGAGCAGTCCGGGCACATCATCATGGCGGCGCACGCGACCACCGGCGACGGGGTGCTGACCGCGCTCCAGCTCGCTGCGCGGGTCGCCTCGACCGGCACCTCGATCGCCGAGCTGGCCAGCGTGGTCCGCCGCCTCCCGCAGATCCTCGTCAACGTGCCGGGCGTCGACAAGCGTCGCGCCGACACCGACCGCCCGCTGCTGGACGCGGTCCGCGCGGCGGAGGCCGGCCTCGGTGACACCGGGCGGGTGCTGCTGCGGTCGTCCGGGACCGAGGACCTCGTCCGGGTCATGGTCGAGGCGGGCACGCAGTCCGAGGCGGACCGGGTCGCGAACGAGCTGGCCGGCGTGGTCCAGCAGCGGCTGGCGCTCTAGTGCCGTCCGGGCCGCAGTGGGAACAGGCGCTCCGGGACGTCGCGCTCTGGGTCATCGAGGCGGGGAGCCGGTCGCCCGAGGGCCTCGCGTCGATCGTCCAGGCAGGCCACCCCGCCTTGCGCGCGGTCGCGACGCCCTACGACGCCCAGCTCTCCGACGACGAGCTCACCGCGCTGCTCGAGGTCATGCACCGGACGATGCGCGCCGCGCCGGGCGTCGGCCTGGCCGCGCCGCAGCTGGGCCTGCCCCTGGCGCTCGCCGTGCTCGAGGACCCGGGCACCGTCTCGGACGAGCACGCCGAGATCCGCGAGCGCGAGCCGCTGCCGTACCGGGTGCTCGTGAATCCGCGGTACACGGCGGTGGGCGACGAGCTCGCCGCGTTCTACGAGGGGTGCCTCAGCGTCGTCGGCTACCAGGCCGTGGTCGCCCGTGCGCGGCAGGTGCACCTGGTCGCGCACGACGAGCGTGGCGAGGCCGTCGACGAGATCGTCAGCGGCTGGTCGGCGCGGATCGTCCAGCACGAGGTCGACCACCTGGGCGGCACCCTCTATCTCGATCGCGCCGAGCTCCGCTCGCTGGCGGCCTCCGACGAGTTCGGCGCGCGCTGGGCCGCCGAGCCGAGCCCGGCCGCCGCCTCCCGCGCGCTCGGATTCTCTCTGCCCTGAGCGCGACGGTGGTCGGACTACGGGTCCGACCCTGGGATGATTCGGGGCTGCACCAGGGATGAACCGGGGGTCACCCCTATGTCATCCGGCCCCCGGGCCGTCTTACCGTGGAGCTACGACATCGGGGCACTCGCTCGCGGTGCGCGACGCAGGAGGATGTCACCGTGATCGAGGAGTGGGCGCTCGCCCTCGTCGGATCGCCGTGGATCTTCCTGGTGCTCTACCTGTTCGCCATGATCGACGGCTTCTTCCCGCCGATCCCCAGCGAGTCCATCGTCATCGCCCTGTCGGCCGTCGCGATGTCCACGGGGTCGCCCAACCTCGCCCTGATCATGCTCGTCGCCGCCGCGGGAGCGTGGACCGGCGACCAGATCGCGTACCAGATCGGCACCAAGGTCAAGGTGCGCGAGCTGCGGGTGCTGCGATCGCCGCGGGGGCAGGCCGCCGTCGACTGGGCGGAGAACGCGCTCGCGAACCGCGGCGCAGCCTTCATCATCGCGGCGCGCTACATCCCGATCGGGCGGGTGGCCGTCAACATGACGGCCGGAGCCGTCGGGTACAGCCGCCGCCGGTTCATGGGGCTGACGGGCATCGCCGCGGTGACGTGGGCCTGCTACTCGGCCGTCATCGGCATCGGCGCCGGCGCCTGGCTCCACGACCACACGCTGGTCGCGGTGGGCGTGGGCGTGATCGGTGGTCTGGCGATCGGTCTGGCCATCGACTGGGTCCTGCGCCACCTGACCCGTCACCGTGGCGTCGAGCAGGCGGGACCGGCGCCCGCGACGACCGTGGCGGTGGACGCGCCCGAGCCCGAGACGGTCCCCCCGGTCACAAGACGCTCACGATCCGACCCCGCTGCCTAACGATCCGGCATCACCCGGTCAATTGCCCCATGACTGTGCTTACTCTCTGACTGTGTCGACGTCGCGGTCGGCGCTCCCGTGCCTGTCCACACCCCCGGGGGTGTCTCTCGGCATGGGCCGAGCAGACAGGGGGCGAGATGGGCGAGCGTGCGCGGTGGGCCGTCGGCCTCGCGCTGTCCGCAGCACTGGTGCTGGGCCTCGCCGCGTGCGGCGCGCCTGAGCCGGCGCAGGACGCGGCGCCCACGGCCGTGGTCGCCGCGACGGCGGACTGCCTGTCGGCGCAGGTGYTCGCCGCCCTCGAGCTCGCGCCGGTCGACGAGCCGGCCGCCGACGGCACGCCCCGCCCCGACGCCCCCGAGGTCGGCCGCGTGCCCGACGACTTCCACCCCGTCAGCGTCGTCGTCTGCCTGCCGGGAGGGACGCTGCACGACTCGTCCGGCACCTGGACCGCGGTGACGGCGAGCCGGCGCGAGGGGAACCTCGACGCGCTCGTCGGTGCGCTGCGCCGGCCGTCGGCGGCCAGGGGCGGCACGTGCAGCACCACGTCGGTGGTCCCGCCTGCGCTGTGGCTGGTCGACGTCCTGGGCCGCGCGATCCGGCCGGCCTGGCCCACCGACCGGTGCGGCGCGCCGCAGAATTCGGTGACGGAGGCGCTCGACGTGCTCCAGGAGACCGACAGCGAGCAGTACCCGGTGCGCCTGGTGCAGCCCGCGGACGAGGTCCCCGGCCGCTGAGCCCTACAGCTTGCGCAGCCGGACGCGCTCGACGGCGTGGTCGCGGCCCTTGGTCAGCACGAGGGTGGCGCGGCTGCGGGTCGGCAGGATGTTCTGCACGAGGTTGGGCTCGTTGATCGAGTCCCAGATCCGCTCCGCGCGCTCGACCGCCTCGTCGTCGGTGAGGGCCGCGTACCGGTGGAAGTACGACTCGGGGCGCGCGAACGCGGTCTGCCGGAGGGCCAGGAAGCGATCCACGTACCAGCGCCGGACGTCGCTGGTCCGCGCGTCGACGTAGATCGAGAAGTCGAAGAAGTCGCTGACGGCGAGGTTCGACGTGCCCTCGGCCGTGGGTCGCGCGGGCTGCAGCACGTTCAGGCCCTCGACGATGAGCACGTCGGGGCGGTTCACGACGATCTCGCGGCCCGGGAGGATGTCGTAGGTCAGGTGGTCGTACACCG
The DNA here is from genome assembly GCF_056400905.1 of Cellulomonas sp. P4_H12. NCBI lineage: Bacteria > Bacillati > Actinomycetota > Actinomycetes > Micrococcales > Cellulomonadaceae > Cellulomonas > Cellulomonas sp. P4_H12. The sequence goes on along the minus strand of NZ_JBFUKJ010000003.1, from coordinate 126,137 downwards.
GCACGCGGACCTCCGGGCGGCCGGCCTTCACCTTCGAGACGAACCGCAGCAGGGCGCGACGGTCGTACGACTCCGGGAAGCCCTTGCGCTCCATCAGCCCGCGGCGCTCCAGCTCGGCGTTCGGGTAGAGGAAGCCGTCCGTGGTGACCAGCTGGACGCGGGGGGTCGCGGGCCACCGGGCGAGCAGCTCGCGCAGCAGTCGTGCGGTGGTCGACTTGCCGACAGCCACGGAGCCGGCCACGCCGATGACGAACGGGGTGCCCCCGACGTCCTCGCGCAGGAACGTGCTCGAGGCGGCGTGCAGCCCCCGGGTCGCCTCGATGTGCAGGTCCAGCAGCCGGGAGATCGGCCGGTAGATGGCGTCGACCTCAGCCAGGTCGATGGGGTCGCCCAGGCCGGCGAGGCGTTCGACGTCCGCGTCGGTGAGGGGGAGCGGCGTGGAGGCGGAGAGCCGCGTCCAGGCGTCGCGGTCCAGGTCGACGTAGGGCGTGGCCGGGGTGAGCGACGGTGGCACGGGGTCGATTGTGCCCGAGGTCCGGCGCCGGGACCGTCCGGGCGCCCCGGTAGACTCACGGCCATGTGTGGAATCGTCGGTTACGTCGGTAGCCAGGTAGCCAGCGACCGCCCCCTCGACGTCGTGCTGGAGGGCCTCCGCCGTCTGGAGTACCGCGGCTACGACTCGGCCGGCGTCGCGCTCGTCAGCCCGGACGGCCGGCTGGCCACCGCCAAGAAGGCCGGCAAGCTGGCCAACCTGGTCGAGGAGGTCGACCTGCGCCCGCTGCCGGAGTCGACGGCGGCGATCGGTCACACCCGCTGGGCCACCCACGGCGGCCCCACCGACGTCAACGCCCACCCCCACGTGGCGGGCAAGCTCGCGGTGATCCACAACGGCATCGTCGAGAACTTCGCGGCCCTCAAGGCCGAGCTGCTGGCGGACGGCGTCGTGTTCCTGTCCGAGACCGACACCGAGGTTGCCGCCCAGCTCATCGCGCGGGCGTACGAGGGCACGGGCGACCTCACCCAGGCCATGACCGCGGTGGCGCGCACGCTGCACGGCACCTTCACGCTGCTGGCGGTGCACGAGGACGCCCCGGACACGGTGGTCGGTGCGCGGCACGACTCCCCGCTCGTCGTCGGGATCGGCGAGGGCGAGAACTTCCTCGGGTCCGACGTCGCGGCGTTCATCTCGCACACGCGCGAGGCGCTCGAGCTGGGCCAGGACCAGGTGGTGACCATCACGCCGGACGCCGTCGCGGTGACCGACTTCGACGGACAGCCGGCGCAGGCCCGTCGGTACACGGTCGACTGGGACGCCGCGGCCGCCGAGAAGGGCGGCTTCGCCTCCTTCATGGACAAGGAGATCCACGACCAGCCGCAGGCCGTCGCGGACACGCTGCTGGGCCGCACCGACTCCCGCGGCCGGCTCGTGCTCGACGAGGTCCGCATCGACGAGTCCGTGCTGCGCTCCGTCGACAAGATCGTCGTGGTCGCGTGCGGGACCGCCGCCTACGCCGGCCACGTGGCCAAGTACGCGATCGAGCACTGGTGCCGCATCCCGGTCGAGGTCGAGCTGGCGCACGAGTTCCGGTACCGCGACCCGGTGGTGGACGAGCGCACCCTGGTGGTCGCGGTGTCGCAGTCCGGCGAGACCATGGACACGCTCATGGCCGTGCGGCACGCGCGCGAGCAGGGCGCCAAGGTGCTCGCGCTGGTGAACACCCACGGCTCGACCATCCCGCGCGAGTCCGACGCCGTGCTCTACACGCACGCCGGCCCCGAGATCGCGGTCGCGTCCACCAAGGCGTTCCTCGCGCAGATCACGGCGGCCTACCTGCTGGGGCTCTACCTCGCCCAGCTGCGCGGCAACAAGTACGCCGACGAGGTCGCCGCCATCCTCACCGAGCTGCGCTCGATGCCGGACAAGATCCAGCAGGTGCTCGACCGGTCCGACCGCGTGCGGCAGACGGCGCGCTCGATGGTGGACGCCACCTCGGTGCTGTTCCTCGGGCGGCACGTCGGGTTCCCCGTGGCCATGGAGGGCGCGCTCAAGCTCAAGGAGCTCGCGTACATCCACGCCGAGGGCTTCGCGGCGGGCGAGCTCAAGCACGGGCCGATCGCCCTCATCGACGAGGGGCAGCCGGTGTTCGTCATCGTCCCGTCGCCGCGCGGGCGGGACTCGCTGCACTCGAAGGTCGTCTCGAACATCCAGGAGATCCGCGCCCGCGGCGCCCGGACGCTGGTCATCGCCGAGGACGGCGACGAGGACGTGCTGCCGTACGCCGACGAGGTGTTCTACGTCCCGCAGTCGCTCACGCTGCTCGCGCCGCTGCTCGCGGTGGTCCCGCTGCAGGTGTTCGCGTGCGAGCTCGCCACCGCGAAGGGCCTCGACGTGGACCAGCCGCGCAACCTCGCGAAGTCCGTCACGGTCGAGTGAACCGCGCGTGAACCGAGCGTGATCGTCGGGGTGGGCATCGACGTCGTCGACGTCGCGCGGTTCGTGGAGACCCTCCACCGGGTGCCGGCGCTCCGTGAGCGGCTGTTCACGCCCGAGGAGCGCGAGATGCCGGAGACCTCGCTGGCGGCGCGGTTCGCCGCCAAGGAGGCCATCGCCAAGGCGCTCGGCGCGCCCGGCGGCATGAGCTGGCAGGACGCGACGGTGCGTCGCGTCCTGGGGGCTCAGCCCGTCGTGGAGGTGGTCGGCACCGTCGCCGCCGCAGCGGCGACGGCCGGCGTCGACCGGTTCCACCTGTCCATCTCGCACGATGCGGGCATCGCGTCGGCCGTGGTGATCGCCGAGCGCGACTGACCGCTGCCCGCGGCGTCAGCGCAGGGCGGGGATGACCTCGTTCTCGAAGAGCTCGATGCCGGACCGGTCGTAGGCGGCCTCGGCGAAGTACGTGATCGCGTAGGTCATGCCGAGCTTCTCGAGGGCCTGGAGCTTCTCGACGATCTGCTCGGGCGTCCCGACGAGCGGGCCGTTGCGGAAGTTCTCGGCCTCCTGGGCGGCCTTGGCGGGCACCGTGTTGCTGTAGTGCTCCTCGATCCACGCGATCCGGTCGTCCACGTCGGCCTCGGTGGCGCCGATGACCACGTTGTAGTTGGCCGAGCGCGTGATCTCCTCGAACGGGCGGCCGATGGCGTCGCAGTGGCCGCGCAGGATCTCCGACTTGTGCGCGAAGCCCTCCGGAGAGCCGTCGAAGTTGGTGTACGCGGCGTGCTCGGCGGCGATGCGCAGCGTCTTCTTCTCGCCGCCGCCGGCGATCCACAGCGGCGGACCGTCCACCTGCAGGGGCAGCGGAGACAGCTGCGCGCCCGCCACCTGGTAGTGCGCGCCGTCGAGCGTCGCCGTGCCGTTGGTCCACAGCTGCTTGAAGATCTGCACGCCCTCGTCGAGCATCGCGATCCGCGTCCCGGCGGACGGGAAGCCGTAGCCGTAGGCGAGCCACTCGTGCTCATACCAGCCGGCGCCGATGCCCATCTCGACGCGGCCGCCCGAGATGATGTCGGCCGTGGCTGCGACCTTGGCCAGGTAGGCCGGGTTCCGGTAGGCCATGCACGTGCACATCTGGCCCAGCCGCACGCGGCTGGTCGAGGCGGCGAACGCGTTCATGAGGCTCCACGCCTCGTGCGTGGCCTCGCCGTTGGGCTCCGGCACCGCGTGGAAGTGGTCGTACACCCAGATCGACTCGTAGGCGTCGCCCTCGTCGGCGTGCGTGGCGAGGCCGCTCATGGTCTGCCAGTGCTCGCGGGGGTCGATGCCGGTGAGGTCCTGCCGCCAGCCCTGAGGGATGAAGAGTCCGAAGCGCATGGTCGGCACGTTACCTGCGCGGCACCGGCGGCGCAGCGCGCGCTCGAATCGTTCCGTTCCCGGGTGTGGGCATGTGCCCCGCGGACGCGCCAGGATGGGGGCGTGCTGCAGACCTGGACCTCCGCGCAGGTGCGTGCCGCCGAGCAGCCGTTGCTGGCCGCCGGCCAGCCGCTGATGGAGCGGGCCGCGTTCGCGCTGCACGTGCACGTGGCCGCCGCGCTGGTGGAGCGGCGGGGCCGGGTGGCGGGCGCCCGCGTGGTGGTGCTGGCCGGGTCGGGCAACAACGGCGGCGACGCCCTGTACGCCGGCGCTCTGCTGGCGCGCCGCGGGGTCGAGGTGCACGCGATCCTCACGTCGGAGCGCGTGCACGAGGGCGGTCTGGCGGCGCTGCGGGCCGCCGGCGGTCGCGTGCGCACCGACGAGACCGCGGCGCTCGCGGCCGGCGCGGACGTCGTGCTCGACGGGATCCTCGGCATCGGCGCCGACGGCTCCGGTCTGCGCGGGCGCGCCGGGTCCCTGGTCGGGGCGCTCCTGGCGCTCGGTCGGCCGTACGTCGTCGCCGTTGACGTGCCGTCGGGTCTCGGGGTCGACGACGGCCGACGGGACGGCACCGTGCTCGACGCCGACCTCACGGTCAGCTTCGGGGCGCTCAAGCCGGGTCCGCTGCTCGCGCCCCGCGCGGCGGGCCGCGTCGAGCTGGTCGACCTCGGGCTCGACCTCGGGGGCTCGCCGGCCCTGGTCCGGCTGGAGCCCGCCGACGTCCTCGACCTGTGGCCGGTGCCCGCCCCGGACGCGCACAAGTACACGCGCGGTGTCGTCGGCGTGGTCGCGGGCTCACGCGCCTATCAGGGCGCGGCCGTGCTGGCGACGAGCTCCGCCGTGCGGGCCGGCGTGGGGATGGTGCGCTACCTGGGAGACGTGGGGGACGTCGTCGTCGCGGCGCACCCGGAGGTCGTGGTGGGCAACGGGCGCGTGCAGGCCTGGGTGTTCGGTCCTGGGGTCTCGCCCGACGACGCGGGGCAGCGGCGACGCATCGAGTACGCGTTCGAGCACGTGCTCTCGCGCGGCGAGGCCGCGGTCGTCGACGCCGGCGCGCTCGAGCTCCTGCCGCCGCACATCGGCCCGCACGCCGTCCTCACGCCCCACGCGGGAGAGCTCGCCAAGCTGCTGGGCCAGCGCGGCGAGCACGTCGACCGGGGCGACGTCGAGGCGGACCCCCTGCGCTGGGCGCGCCGCGCGCACGAGCTCACCGGGGCGACGGTGCTGCTCAAGGGCCAGGTGACGGTCGTCGCCGGGGCGCAGGGCGCGGCGTACGCGCAGGCCGACGCACCCGCCTGGCTGGCCACGGCAGGCGCGGGCGACGTGCTCGCGGGGCTGCTGGGCGCCCTGCTGGCCGGCCGCGTCGATGCGGTCCACGAGGACCCGTCGCTCGCCGCGGCGCTGGCGGCCGTGGCCGCGCTGGTGCACGGGCGGGCCGCGCACCGGGCGAACCCCGGCGGCCCGGTCGCCGCGCGCGACGTAGCCGACGCCCTGCCCGGCACGATCGCGGAGCTGCTGGGCGCATGACCCTGCCGCCCGACCTCGTCGCGCGCGCCGAGGCGCTCGCGAGCGGCCCGCGCCGCCTGCTCGGCATCACCGGCGCGCCCGGCGCCGGCAAGTCCACGGTGGCCGCCGAGGTGGTCGCCCTCGTCGGCCCCCGCGCCGTCGTCGTGCCCATGGACGGGTTCCACCTGGCGCAGACGGAGCTCGAGCGGATCGGGCGCGCCGACCGCAAGGGCGCGCCGGACACGTTCGACGCGGACGGCCTCGTCGCGCTGCTGGCACGTCTGCGGACGCCCGGGCGCACGGTCTACGCCCCCGAGTACCGCCGCGACCTGCGCAACGCCGTCGCCGGGGCCATCGCCGTGCCGTCGGAGGTCACGCTCGTCGTGGTGGAGGGGAACTACCTGCTCCTCGACGACCACGGCTTCGGTCCCGTGGCGGGCCTGCTCGACGAGTCCTGGTTCCTGGCCCTCGACGACGACGTCCGGCTGGACCGGTTGGTGGCCCGGCACGAGGCGTTCGGCAAGTCACCACAGGCCGCGCGGGCGTGGTCGCACGGCCCCGACGAGAGCAACGCCCGGCTGGTCGCGGCGACCGCCGTGCGGGCCGACGTCGTCGTGACGCCCGCCTGACGGTCGACCCGCCCCCCTGCCGGCCGTCGGACGTGCCGGCACCGCCGACGGTGCGAGACTGGGCGCCGTGAGCTCGTACCCCGCGCGTGCCGTCGTCGACCTGGCGGCCGTCCGCGCCAACGTCCGGTCGCTGGCCGCGCACGCCCCGACCGCGCAGGTACTCGCGGTGGTCAAGGCCGACGGGTACGGGCACGGGCTGCTGCCCACCGCGACGGCAGCCGTCGCCGGCGGCGCCACGTGGCTGGGCACCGCGCAGGTCGGTGAGGCCCTCGTGCTGCGGCGCGGCGGGATCGTCGCCCCCCGGGTGCTGACCTGGCTGTACGCGCCCGGCGCTCCCTTGCGCGAGGCGGTCGAGGCCGACATCGACGTCTCGGTGTCCGCCGGGTGGGCGCTCGACGAGCTCGCGGCCGCCGCCCGCGCCGCCGGGCGCCCGGCGCGTACGCACCTGAAGGTCGACACGGGGCTGGGCCGCAACGGCCTCACGCCGGACGACCTCGCCGCGCTGCTGCCCGAGGTCCTGCGGCTGCGCGCCGAGGGGGCCGTCGACGTCGTCGGGGTGTGGAGCCATCTCGCGTTCGCCGACGAGCCCGAGCACCCCACGGTCAAGCTGCAGGCCGAGGTGTTCGCCGACGCCCTCAGGGCGGTCGAGGGTGCGGGGATCTCGCTCGAGGTGCGGCACCTGGCCAACTCCGCCGCCACGCTCACCGCCCCCGCGATGCACTACGACCTCGTGCGGCCCGGCATCGCCGTCTACGGCCTCTCGCCCGTGCCGCAGCTCGGCGGCCCGGACGAGTTCGGGCTGGTCCCGGCGATGACGCTCGAGGCCGAGCTCGCGAACGTCAAGGCCGTCCCCGGCGGGCACGGGGTCTCCTACGCCCACCAGTACGTGACGCCGCGCGACACCGTGCTCGGGCTGGTGCCGCTCGGGTACTCCGACGGGATCCCGCGGCACGCGTCGGGGACCCACGAGCGGCTCGGCGGACCCGTGCGCGTCGGCGGTCGGACCCTCGGCGTCGCCGGGCGCGTCTGCATGGACCAGGTCGTCGTGGACCTCGGTCCCGGCGCGACCGAGCAGGCGGGCGACCGCGTGGAGCTGTTCGGCACCGGGCGGGACGGCGGCCCCACGGCGCAGGACTGGGCGGACGTCGCCGGCACCATCTCCTACGAGATCGTCACCCGCGTCGGGTCCCGGGTCCCGCGCGTCCACATCGACAGTGAGGTGTCATGACCAGCATCACCGTCCGGCTGCCCGACGCCGAGGCGACCCGCGCGTACGGGCGCGCGCTCGCGGGCGTGCTGCGGGCCGGGGACCTCGTCGTGCTCACGGGAGACCTGGGGGCCGGCAAGACGACCCTGACCCAGGGGATCGGCGCGGGGCTGCAGGTGCGCGGTCAGGTGGCGTCCCCGACGTTCATCATCGCCCGGGAGCACCCGCCGCTCGCCCGCCCGGACGGCAGCCGCGGCCCCGCGCTCGTCCACGTGGACGCGTACCGGCTGGGCTCGCTCGACGAGGTGGACGCCCTCGACCTGGACTCGAGCCTCGACGAGGCGGTCACCGTGGTCGAGTGGGGCGAGGGCTGGGTGGAGTCGCTCGCGCAGGACCGGCTGGAGGTGACGCTCCAGCGGCCTCGCGGGGGAGGCATCGCCGACGACGACCTGGACGACGCGGCCGCCGGCGAACGCGTGGTGACGGTGCGGCCCGTCGGTGCACGGTGGGCGGACGTGGCCCTGCCCGACGCCGACCCGGTGGCAGGCTGACCCCGTGCCCGTCCTCGCCCTCGACACCTCCGCCGCCGTCGCGGTGGCCCTGACCGACGACGCCGGCCAGGTGCTGGCCCAGCGGTCCGACGCGCAGCAGCGCCACCACGCCGAGCTGCTCACACCCATGATCGCCGACGTCCTGGCCGAGGCCGGGGTCGATCGGCGCGAGCTCACCGCCGTCGTCGTCGGGACCGGCCCCGCGCCGTTCACCGGTCTCCGGGTGGGCCTGGTGACCGCCCGCACGCTGGCGCTGGCGCTGGGCATCCCCGTGCACGGCGTGCCCAGCCTCGACGCCGTGGCCGCGCGGGCGTCGCGCGTGCTGCCGGCGGGTACGGACGTGGTCGTCGCCACCGACGCGCGCCGGCGTGAGGTCTACTGGGCTCTGTACCGGCTGGTCGACGCCGGACGCATCGACGTGCTGGTCCCGCCCGAGGTCTCGGCGGCCGCCGACGTCGCTGCCGACCCGCGGACCGCCGGCGCCCTGGCGATCGGCCGCGGCGCGGCGCTGTACGCCGACACCTTCGTCCGGCGCGTCGACGGTGCGGTCCCGGGGCCCGTGGTGGCCCCCGCCGCCCTGCCCGGCACGGCACCGCTCGCCGACGAGGCCCCCGACCTCGAGGGGTCCGGGCTCCTCGACCCCGACCCGGCCGAGCTCGCACGGCTCGCGCTCGCCCGCCTCGCGCAGGGGCGCGTGCTCGACACCGAGCCGCTCTACCTGCGCCGGCCCGACGCCGTGCCGCAGGCCGCGCGCAAGCGCGTGCTCGGATGACCGAGCAGCCGGACGGTGTCGTCGTCCGCGTGCTGTGCCCCGCCGATCTGCCGGACCTCGAGCGCATGGAGGTCGAGCTGTTCGGCGCGGCCGCGTGGTCGCCCGAGAGCCTCGCCGCGGAGATCGTCGGACCGGGCCGCTGGTACGTCGGCGCGGTGGTCGGCGGCGCTCTGGTCGGGTACGCGGGACTGTGGTTCGACGGGTTCGACGCCCAGGTCATGACCATCGGCACCGACGCGCGCTATCAGGGGCGGGGCGTGGGGCGACGGCTGCTCGAGAACCTGCTCGACCGGGCCCGCACCCTCGGTGCCGCGGTGGTCCTGCTGGAGGTGCGCGTGGACAACGACCCCGCGATCCACCTGTACGAGAGCGTCGGGTTCGAGAAGCTGGGCATGCGCCGCGCGTACTACCAACCGGGCAACATCGACGCCTGGACCATGCGGCTGGACCTGCGGGCGACGGGAGAACCTGCGTGACGAGGACCGACGTGATCGTGGACGCCCTCGGGCTGGCCGAGGCGCTCGCCGGCGACGAGCCGCCCGTCCTGCTGGACGTGCGCTGGGCGCTGGGGCAGACGGACGGCCACGAGCGGTACCTCGCGGGGCACCTGCCGGGCGCGGTGTTCGTCGACCTCGACACCGAGCTCGCCGCGCCCGCCTCGCCGCGGGACGGGCGGCACCCGCTGCCCGACGTGGCTGCCCTCGAGGCGTCGGCGCGGCGGTGGGGAGTCTCGGCCGAGCGGCCCGTCGTCGCCTACGACGCCGTCGGCGGGACCTCCGCCGCCCGCGTGTGGTGGCTGCTGCGCTGGGCCGGCCTGACCGACGTGCGCCTGCTCGACGGAGGTCTGGACGCCTGGTCCGCGGCCGGCCTGCCGCTCGAGGCCGGCTCCGTGACACCGGAACCGGGGGATGTCGTCCTGGTGCGCGGCGCGCTGCGGACCATCGAGGCCGACGACGCGGCCGGCTGGACCGGCTCCCTGCTCGACGCGCGAGCCGCCGAGCGGTATGCGGGCGAGGTCGAGCCGGTCGACCCACGCGCCGGCCACATCCCGGGGGCGATCTCCGTACCCACGGTCGGGAACCTCGCGGCGGACGGCACGTTCCTCGCCGACGAGCAGCTGCGCGCGCGGTTCGCCGGCCTGGCCGGACCGGTCGCCGTCTACTGCGGCTCGGGAGTCACTGCCGCGCACGAGGTCGCGGCGCTGGCGTCGATCGGCGTCGAGGCCGCCCTGTACCCCGGCTCGTGGTCGCAGTGGTCGAACGATCCGCGCCGCCCGGCGGAGACAGGAAAGGCCGCGACCCCCTCGTAGGGGGTCGCGGCCTCCGGCAGGGGTCCGGTCAGACGGTCAGCGTGGCCTGGTCGTAGGCCAGGCGCTCGGCGCGGGGGCGCGTCGTGCCAGCACCGGCCAGGTGGCCGACGTTGACGACGAGGAGCGACTTCCAGCCGTTCTCTGCGAAGAACTCGGCGTCGATGCCCTCGGCGTCCATGCCGCCCATCGGGCCGGCGGCCAGGCCGGCGGCGCGCAGGCCGACGATCAGGTAGCCCGCCTGGATGAGGGCGTTGGTGCGGGCCATCGACTCGCGCTGCTCGGGCTGGCCCTCGAGCGTGTCGGCCAGCGCGGTCATGTGCGGCGCCAGCGTCGGGATGTGGGCGTGGAAGCCGGTGTCGGCGGCCAGGACGAGCGAGACGGGCGCCGCGAGGACGCGGTCCCGGTTGCCCTCGGCCATGTGGGCCGCGAGGCGCTGACGGGCCTCGGGCGTGCGCACCACGAGCAGGCGCAGCGGGATGATGTTGAGGGCCGTGGGGCCCCACTTGACCAGGTCGTAGACCGCGGCGATCTGCTCGTCGCTGACCTCGTCGGGGGTGAACGTGGCGGCGGTGCGCGCCTCACGGAACAGGAGGTCGGCGACGTCGTCGCCGACGGCCAGACCGGACGGGTTGAAGTCGAGGCCGTCCAGGACGGTGGTGTCAGTGGTCATGTCTCGTTGAAGCGTCAACTATCCCCGGTTGTTCCGGGCAGCGGGGTGGCGGTCGTCACACCGCCGCGCGCACCTATCCTGGTGCGCATGGCTGACCCCCTCGTGCTCGGGATCGAGACCTCCTGCGACGAGACCGGCGTCGCCCTCGTCCGCGGCTACGACCTGCTCGTCGACGCCGTCGCCAGCTCGGTGGACGAGCACGCGCGGTTCGGCGGGATCATCCCCGAGATCGCCTCGCGCGCGCACCTCGAGGCGATGGTGCCGACGATCGAGCGCGCGCTGGCCACCGCCGACGTCTCGCTCCACGAGGTCGACGCGATCGCCGTGACGGCCGGGCCGGGACTCGTCGGCCCCCTCACGGTGGGCGCGTCCGCGGCGAAGGCGCTCGCGCTCGCGCTCGACAAGCCGCTGTACGGGGTCAACCACGTGATCGGGCACGCGGTCGTCGACGAGCTGGTCGACGGCGCCTTCCCGGAGCGGGTGATGGCCCTGGTCGTCTCCGGCGGCCACTCGTCGCTGCTACTCATCGACGACACCGTGCACGTCACCGAGCTGGGCTCGACGCTCGACGACGCGGCCGGGGAGGCGTTCGACAAGGTGGGCCGGCTGCTCGGGCTGCCCTATCCCGGCGGCCCGCACATCGACCGGCTCGCCCGGGAGGGCGATCCCACCGCGATCCGGTTCCCGCGCGGGCTGACCGCGGCCAAGGACCAGGCCCTTCACGCCGCCGACTTCTCGTTCTCCGGCCTCAAGACCGCCGTCGCCCGCTGGGTCGAGGCCCGGCAGGACGCCGGCCAGGAGGTGCCGCTGCCCGACGTGGCCGCGTCGTTCGCCGAGGCCGTGGCCGACGTCCTGACCGCCAAGACGATCGCTGCCTGCCGCTCCCACGGCGTCGAGACGCTCGTGGTCGGGGGCGGGTTCTCGGCGAACTCGCAGCTGCGGGACATGGCGGCCAAGCGGTGCGCCGAGGCGGGCATCGAGCTGCGCATCCCGCCGATCCGCTACTGCACAGACAACGGCGCCATGATCGCGGCCCTCGGCTCGGCCGTGCTGCGGCGGGGGATGCCGCCCTCGTCGCTGGACCTGCCCGTCGACTCGTCCATGCCGCTGACGCAGGTGCTGGTCTGACGGCGGCTCAGAGCGGTCGGCCGGCCTGCAGCTCGGCGACGAGCGAGCGGACCACCGCGTCGAGCTCGCCCGCATGGCGGCGGGCGACCGCGCGCTGGCGCTGGTAGGAGGCGCCCCGGCGCAGGATCACGCGCACCTGCTCGAGCTCCGCGGCGCACCCGAGCCGCTCGGCCACGGGAGCGAGGTCGACGAGCCACCGGCCGACCGCGTCGGTCACCAGCTCCTCGTCGCCGGCGGCGTTCGTGATGATGATCGCGTCCATGCCGTACCGCGCGGACCGCCACTTGTTCTCCTGCGCGAACCACGGCGGCAGCGTGGGCAGCGTCTCGCCGCGGTCGAGCATCGTCGAGAAGTGCTCGACGAAGCAGTGGGTGAGGGCCGAGATCGCGGCGACCTCGAGCAGGTTCGAGGCTCCGTCGGCGATCCGCATCTCGAGGGTCCCGAAGCGCGGCGCCGGGCGCACGTCCCACCGGATCTCGTCGAACTGGTCGATCACGCCGGTGTGCATCATGTCGCCCACGTACTGCTCGAGCTGCGACCACTGGTCGAAGCCCGGCGGCAGGCCGGCCGTGGGCAGCTGCTGGAACAGCAGCGCGCGGTTCGAGGCGTAGCCCGTGTCCTTGCCGCCCCAGAACGGCGACGATGCCGACAGGGACTGGATGTGGGCAAAGACGGTGAGCATCGCTCGAGAGATCGGCAGCACCTTGTCGCGGTCCTCGATGCCCACGTGCACGTGGACGCCGTAGATGAGCATCTGCCGGCCCCACCACTGCGTGCGGTCGATGAGCGTCGCGTACCGCTGCTTGTCGGTGACCTTCTGCTGGGCCCAGTGCGCGAACGGGTGCGTCGCGCTGCCCATCAGCTCGATGCGCAGGGGCTCGGCGGCGGCACGGACCTCGTCGAGCGCGCGCTGCAGGTCCGCCACCGCCTCGGCGATGGTGCGGCACTTTCCCGACCGGATCTCGACGGTGTTGAGCAGGAGCTCCTGCGTGATCAGGGGGTGCTCGGAGCCGTCCGCCGGGCGCACCGCAGCCAGGATCGCCTCGGCCGCCTGCCGCAGGTCGCCGGAGTCGGCGTCGACGAGGCCGACCTCCCACTCGATGCCGACGGTGGACCGCTCCGACCGCGCGAACGGCAGGGGCACCGGTGCGGCCATCAGGCCGGCTCCACCACGAGCACCTGCTGGCTGCCCGCGACGCGCGTGAGGATGATCGTGCCGGCGCTGCTGCCCCGCAGGTCCAGCTGGCGGCGCAGCTGCTCGGGGACCACCGCCGTGCCGCGCTTCTTGATGGTCAGCCTGCCCACGTCCCGTTCCCGCAGATAGGTGCGGAGCCGCTTGAGGCCGAACGGCATGGTGTCGAGCACCCGGTAGGCCGTCGCGGACGGCACGGGCACGAGGGTGTCCGACGTGACGTAGGCGATCGTGGCGTCGACGAGCCGGCCGCGCACCTGCGCCGCGACCTCGCCGACCAGCCCCGCGCGGATCACCGCGCCGTCGGGCTCGTAGAGGTAGCCGCCCACCGGACCGGTCGGCGGCCGCTCGTCCGAGGTCTGCTCCACCACGTGCGCCTCGCCGTCCCGCAGGACGAGGGCCGAGCGCCCCGGGCCCTCGGGGGCGAGCGGCCCGAACCAGAGCCCGACCTCGACGACGTCGCCGTCCGTGGAGACCCACTGCGCGTGCGCGTCCGCGGGGAGCGCCGCGTGGGGGATGCCGGGACCCAGCTTCAGGCCGAGCGCGGGGACGCGGTCGCGGACCGCGAGGACCGCGTCGAGGGACGGCTCGTAGGCGGCCGGGTCGAACACGCGGCTGCCCGACGACGTGCGGCGGGCGGGGTCGGCGTAGACGCCGTCGACCCCCTCGGCCTCGAGGTCCAGCGCCAGCCCGTCGCCGTGGCGCACTACGGCGTCGGGGAAGTGCCGGAGGTTCACGGTGGCGATGGCGGCGGTCGCCTCGTCGACGTCGGTGGCCAGCACCCGCAGGCCGATACCCGCGAAGGCCATGGCGTCGGCGCCGATGCCGCTGGTGAGGTCCGCGACCAGGGTGCTGCCGGCGTCCCGGAATCGGCGCGCGTGGTGGGCCGCGACGGTGAGCCGGGTGGCCTGCTCGAGCCCGGCGGCGGTGAACAGCATGCCGTCGGCGAACGTGCCGAACTTGGCGGCGGCCTTCGCGCGCAGCCGCGACTGGGTCAGGGCAGCGGCGACGAGAGCGGGGTCGATGCCCTCGTCGCGCAGGCGCTCGGACAACGCCATCGTGCGGGACTCGTCGTACGGCGGCAGCGCCGACAGCAGGGCCCAGCCCTCCGGGCTGAGCAGCTGGGTGAGGCCGTCGGCATCCATGCCGCGATCCTCGCACGCAGCGGCGAGCCGGGGGCGGATCCGGTGCCGCACTGGCACTCGCCTTGACCGAGTGCTAACCGGTTCCTAGAGTGAGGCGCTGGCACTCTCCCGGTGAGTGTGCCAGCTGCGCTCCAGGCCGCGGCACCCGCGACGACGTGGCCCGACAGCGCGCACGAACCTCAGAGAACTACTCACATGCGAAGGGGAGGTCCGCTGTGTCGGTCTCCATCAAGCCCCTCGAGGACCGGATCGTCGTCAAGACGCTCGAGGCAGAGACGACGACCGCTTCCGGTCTCGTCATCCCGGACAGCGCCAAGGAGAAGCCCCAGGAGGGCGAGGTCCTGGCAGTCGGTCCCGGCCGCGTCGACGACAACGGCGTCCGGATCCCGCTCGACGTCGCCGTCGGCGACAAGGTCATCTACTCGAAGTACGGCGGCACCGAGGTCAAGTACTCGGGCGAGGAGTACCTCATCCTCTCGGCCCGCGACATCCTCGCGATCGTCGTCAAGTGACCTGAGGGGCGCTCGCGCCCCGCACGAGAAGACCCCCACGGCGCTGCCGCGGGGGTCTTCCTCGTTCTCAGGCCTCCGCGCACCCGAGCGGCGCGGCGACCGTGACGGTGTCGGGGCAGACCTGGTGGGACCACGCCGGTCCGTCGCCCCGGAACGCGTCCTGGCTCACGTCGACGAACAGCTCGAGATGGTCGATGCCCGGCCCGACGCGGTAGTAGGTGGTGGTCGGGTCGCCCTCGGTGGTCGGGCTCGTCACGACGAGCTCGGCGCCGGAGCCGGCCACGGCCTGGTCGAGGCACTCCCACGCGTCGTCGGGCACGCTCTCGCCCTGCGCGATCTCGAGCTCGCCGCACGACGGCAGCGCGGGGCGGCTCGCGAAGCTCTGTGGAGGCGCCCCGACCTCCGTCGCGCAGGCGCCCAGCATCCCGACCAGGACGCCCAGTGCTGCGAGCCTCCGTGCCTGCACCGGTCCTCCGCTCCGAGACTGACTCCGAGTGTGGCGTCTCCGGCGACCGGCCGAGGAGGGCATTCACCCGTGCGGGTCCTCGGCGCACGAAAGAGCCCTTCCCTCTCGTCGTGCCGAGAGGGAAGGGCTCTGCTCGTTGGCGGGTGTCAGCCGACCTTGGTGGCGCGGCCGCGCTGGGCGAGGATCGCCGCGCGCTCGTCCTCGGACAGGCCGCCCCACACGCCGTAGGGCTCGCGGACGGCGAGCGACTGCTCGCGGCACTCCTTCAGCACCGGGCACGTGGCGCAGATCGCCTTGGCCGCCTCGGCGCGGCGCCGGCGGGCCGAGCCACGCTCGCCCTCGGGGTGGAAGAAGAGGTCCTGGTCCGCGTCGCGGCATGCGCCGTCGAACTGCCACTCCCACAGGTCCATCACCGGTCCGGGAAGGCGCGAGATCTCGGCCATGAGTTCCTCCTCAGTCGTTCCGCGCCCCGCCGGTGGGCGGCTGCGCGGGAATGTCGTGAACACGGGATGCCAGCAGGATGTGCGCTTCTTGCAGATCCGTACGGGGTGACGCGTTGGGGAGGACGTTACAACCGCGCCAGAAGTTGTTCAAGACCGTGTCACACATTCGTGTGATGGCGCGATTGCCGACGAACGCGCAGGTCGGCGTGTCGCGGCGCGACGCGCCTGAACGGGCCAACTGGCGCCGGGCTGGCAGAATCGCGCCATGGTGACGCGCGAGGACGACGAACCGGCGGGACCGC
The DNA here is from genome assembly GCF_056400905.1 of Cellulomonas sp. P4_H12. Lineage (NCBI taxonomy): Bacteria > Bacillati > Actinomycetota > Actinomycetes > Micrococcales > Cellulomonadaceae > Cellulomonas > Cellulomonas sp. P4_H12. The sequence goes on along the minus strand of NZ_JBFUKJ010000003.1, from coordinate 110,458 downwards.
CGACGCCCGCCCTCGCCGTCGCGGCGGTGGCCCGCCGGCTCGGGGTGGCCCCCGCGACGCTGCGCACCTGGGACCGTCGGTACGGGCTGGGGCCGTCCGAGCACTCGGCCGGGGCGCACAGGCGCTACTCGGCCGTCGACGTCGAGCGGCTGCTCGTGATGCGACGCCTCACCCTCGACGGGGTGGCGCCCGCCGAGTCGGCCCGGATCGCGCTCGCCACCGACGTCTCCGCGGCGCCGACCCAGGGCGCCGCCGTCGGCACCCCCACGCCGACGGCTGTGGTCGACGCCGCGCTCGCGGGCGACGTGGACCGGTGCGGACGGCTGCTCGCCCTGGAGCCGGCCGGCGACGTCGTCGCCTGGTGGACGGGCCTCGTCGAGCCGGCGCTCGACGCGCTGGCCCGGCGGACGGTGGTGGACCCGCCCGGCGTGGACGCGGTCGCGACGGTGCAGTCCGGGGTCCTGGCGGCCCTGCGCGAACGCCCGGCCCCGGGTCCCGGCTCGCGGCGACCGGTCGTGCTGGTGCTCGTCGCGCCCCGGGAGGCCCGGCCGCTCGTCGCGCACGCGTTGGCGGGTGCGCTCGCCGCGCAGGGGGTCGACGCCCGGATCGTCGGCGGGCCCGTCGGCGCGCACCATGCCGTCGAGCTCTCCGCCATGACGCGCGCCCGGGCCGTGGTGACGCTGGGGGAGAGGGCCGACGTGGACCTCGAGGTGGTGGACCGGCTCGCGCACGACCAGCCGGACCTCCCGCAGTTCGTCATGGTCCCGGATGCCGCCGCGCACGCCGTCCCCCTCGGTCGGTCGGTGCACCGGGCCCGGTCGTTCACGGGCCTCCTGCACGAGCTCCTCGCGGTCGCGACGGCCGGTGTCGAGCACTGAACGGACGAATCGCCGCCGCCGAGCGGGTGAGACATTCCGCGCAGGAGGCTCACGGGCGGACGAAGCCCCGTCGGCAGGGGGTGTGGTTCGCCACAGGGGCTAACTTCTGCGTGATCGTCGGCCGATAGGACTCAAGTGCCCCGCACGGGGACCGAGAGGGGAATCAACATGGCGGGAGTCGTGGTCTGTCACGGCTCGGCGGTCGTTCGAGAGCGACTCGTCGTGACCTCCATCGGCGTGCCCGCGCTCGGTCCCGTTCGCGCGGCGTCGTCGGTGGACGAGCTGCTGAGCCTCGCGCGGCGCATGCCGCCGACGGTCGTGCTGCTCGACGCGCACCTGGCCGCGCCGGGAGCGATCGAGGCGATCCGCCGGCTGCGCGCCGTCGCACCGGCCGCCGCGATCGTGCTGCTCGCCCTCCCGGACGACACCGTGGCGCTCGACCGGGCGCTCGCGCTCGGCGCCCGCGGCTTCCTCGCGCCCGACGTGGGGCGCGCCGAGCTGTCCGCCGTCGCCGCCCACGTGCTGGCCAGCCCGGTGCTGCCCGCGCCCGGTGGCCCCCGCACGCCCCCGGTGGACGTGCCCAGCCAGGGGGGCTTCCGCTCCGAGGCGCGGACCCCGTCGGGGGGCGTGCCCGTCGTCGCGCCGGCCGACGCCAACGCAGCTCCCGCCGGCGTGCCGACCACGGGTGCCATCCCGGGCGTGCCGCTGACCAAGCGCGAGATCGAGGTGCTCACCGGCATGAGCCACGGCCGGTCGAACGCGCAGATCGGCGCCGAGCTCTACCTGTCCGAGGACACCGTCAAGACCCACGCGCGCCGGCTGTTCCGCAAGCTCGGCGCCAACGACCGCGCCCAGGCGGTCGCGATCGGGCTGCGTCGCGGCCTCATCCGCTAGGTCGTCGGGGATGCCCGTCGGCCCGCGTATCCTTGCGGGATGACGGAGCACTCGCCTGCCGACCCGTTCGCCCGCATCGGGCTCACCTACGACGACGTGCTCCTCCTGCCGGGGGAGACGGACGTCATCCCGAGCGAGGTGGACACCACCTCGCGGCTGACGCGCGAGATCTCCGTGCGCGTGCCGCTGCTGTCGGCCGCCATGGACACCGTCACCGAGTCGCGGATGGCCATCGCCATGGCGCGCCAGGGCGGCATCGGGATCCTGCACCGCAACCTGTCCATCGAGGACCAGGCGCACCAGGTGGACCTGGTGAAGCGCTCCGAGTCCGGGATGATCACCGACCCGGTCACCGTCGGCCCGGACGCGACGCTGGCCGAGCTCGACCACCTGTGCGGCATCTACCGGGTGTCCGGCCTGCCGGTGATCGCGGAGAACGGGCTCCTGCTCGGCATCATCACCAACCGTGACCTGCGCTTCGTGCCCGGCGGCGAGTTCGAGACCCGCCGCGTGCGCGAGATCATGACGCCGATGCCGCTGGTGACCGCGCCGGTCGGGATCGCGCGCGACGACGCGGCGGCGCTGCTGGCCAAGCACAAGATCGAGAAGCTCCCGCTGGTCGACGACGCCGGCATCCTGCGCGGCCTCATCACCGTCAAGGACTTCGTGAAGTCCGAGCAGTACCCGGACGCCACCAAGGACGGCGAGGGGCGGCTGGTCGTCGGCGCCGCGATCGGGTTCTTCGGGGACGCCTGGGAGCGGGCCTCCGCGCTGGTCGAGGCGGGGGTGGACGCGCTCGTCGTCGACACCGCCAACGGGCACGCGCGCCTGATGCTCGACATGGTCCGCCGGCTCAAGTCCGACCCGTCGACCTGCCACGTCCAGGTCATCGGCGGCAACGTCGCGACGACCCCCGGCGCGCAGGCGCTCGTCGACGCCGGCGTGGACGCAGTCAAGGTCGGCGTCGGGCCGGGGTCAATCTGCACCACGCGCGTCGTCGCCGGCGTCGGCGTCCCGCAGGTCACCGCCATCTACGACGCCGCCCGCGCGTGCAAGCCGGCCGGCGTGCCGGTCATCGGCGACGGCGGCCTGCAGTACTCGGGCGACATCGCCAAGGCCCTCGTGGCCGGCGCGGACACGGTGATGCTCGGCTCGCTCCTCGCGGGGTGCGACGAGTCGCCGGGCGAGCTCGTGTTCGTCAACGGCAAGCAGTTCAAGCACTACCGCGGGATGGGCTCCCTCGGGGCGATGGCGTCGCGCGGCCGGATCTCGTACTCGAAGGACCGGTACTTCCAGGCGGACGTGTCGTCCGACGAGAAGATCGTCCCCGAGGGCATCGAGGGCCAGGTGCCGTACCGCGGCCCCCTGTCGGCCGTCGCGCACCAGCTGATCGGCGGCCTGCACCAGTCGATGTTCTACGTGGGCGCGCACACCATCCCGCAGCTGCAGGACCGCGGGAAGTTCATCCGGATCACCGCGGCCGGGCTCAAGGAGTCGCACCCGCACGACATCCAGATGACCGTCGAGGCGCCGAACTACACCGGCCGCTGAGCCGTCTTGTCTGACCCGGCGGACTTCTACACCGGGCTCGTCGCGGAGCTGTACGCCCCGCTGCGGTCGTTCACCTCGGACCCGTCCGAGTACGCGGCGTTCGTCCGGTCGTCGGGCGAGCCCGCGCTCGAGCTCGGCTGCGGCGACGGGGACCCGCTCCTCGACCTGGTCGCGCTCGGGCTCGACGTCGACGGGGTGGATTCGTCGGCAGACATGCTCGACCGGCTCCGCGCCTCGGCGGACGCTCGGGGGCTCTCCGTCACGGTCCACCAGCAGCGCATGGAGGACCTCGACCTGCCGCGGCGGTACCGGTCGATCTACCTGGCCGGCGCCACCTTCACCCTGCTTCCCGACGACGAGGCCGCCCTCAGCGCGCTCCGCGCGATCCACGCGCACCTGACGGACGACGGCACCGCCCTCGTGCCCCTGTTCGTGCCTGGGCCCACCCCCGCGTCGCAGGTCGGCGTGTTCCGCGAGGTGACGACCGGCGGGACGGTGCTGCGCGTCGCCGTGGTCGACGAGGAGCTCGACCTCGTCGCACGGACCCGCCGCACCTCCCTGCGCTACGAGCGGTGGGTCGACGGGTCGGTGGAGGTGGCCGAACGGGTGTGGCTCCTGCACTGGTACAGCTGGGCGCAGTTCGAGGCGCTCGCCGTCGAGGCCGGGCTGGTGACGACGACCGTCGCCGATCCCGACGACCCGTCCGCGGCGACCGTGACGCTCCGCCGCGCCTGACGGGTCCCGGGCTAGTCGCGGAACGTCTCGATCTGCGCGCCGAGCTCCACCAGGCGGTCCTGCAGCTGCTCGTAGCCGCGGGCGATGATGTCGACGTCGCGCAGCACGGACGTGCCCTTGGCGGCGAGCATCGCGAGCAGGATGACGACCGCGGGACGCAGCGCCGGCGGGCAGGAGACCTCGGCGCCCGACCAGTGCGTGGGGCCCGTGATCTGCAGGCGGTGGGCGTCGAGGAGCCGCACGTCCGCCCCGAGCCGGGTGAGGTCCGTGAGGTGGATGGCCCGCCCCTCGTACACCCAGTCGTGGATCAGGGTGGAGCCCTGCGCGCAGGCGGCGATCGCGGCGAAGAACGGCAGGTTGTCGATGTTGAGGCCCGGGAACGGCATCGGGTGGATCTTGTCGATCGGTGCCCGCAGGTCGCTCGGGTGCACCGTGACGTCGACCAGACGGCTGCGGCCGTTGGCGGCGGCGTACTCGTCGGAGAGCGTGTAGCGCAGGCCCATCTCGGCCAGCGTCGCCAGCTCGATCTCCATGAACTCGATGGGCACCCGGCCGACGGTGATCTCCGAGCCCGTCACGATCCCCGCGGTGAGCAGGCTCATCGCCTCCACCGGGTCCTCGGAGACGGCGTACTCCACGTCGGCGTCGATGTCGGCGAGGCCGTGCACGCGCAGCGTCGTGGTGCCGATGCCGTCGATCCGGACGCCCAGCAGCTCCAGGTAGAAGCACAGGTCCTGGACCATGTAGTTGGGGCTGGCGTTGCGGATCGTGGTGACGCCGTCACGCCTGGCCGCGGCCATGATGACGTTCTCCGTCACCGTGTCGCCGCGCTCCGTGAGGACGACCGCGAGGTCCTGCGCGCCGCCTCGCGTGACGAGGGCGTGGTAGTCGCCGGCGGTCGCCGTGACGTCGAGCCCGAAGGGCCGCAGGCCGATCAGGTGCGGCTCGACCGTCCGGGTGCCCAGGTCGCACCCACCCGCGTACGGGAGCCGGAACTCGTCCTCGAGGCCCAGCAGGGGCCCGAGGAACATGATGATCGACCGGGTGCGGCGGGCGGCGTCGACGTCGATCGAGTCGAGCTGGAGGTGCTCGGGGACCACGATCTCGAGGTCGCGACCGTCGGTCGACCACGTGGCGCGCACGCCGACCGAGCGCAGCACCTCGACGATGCGGTCCACCTCGACGATCCGCGCCACGTTGCGCAGGCGCGTGGTGCCGCGGTTGAGCAGCGAGGCGCACAGCAGGGCGACCGCGCCGTTCTTGCTCGTGTTGACGTCGATCCGGCCGCTCAGGGTGTGACCGCCGTGCACCCGCAGGTGGGTCCGCTGCGGTCCGCCGAGCGTGACGATGGGGGAGTCGAGCGCGGCGCCGATGCGCGTGAGCATCTCGAGGCTGACGTTCTGCGCGCCCTGCTCGATGCGGTGGATGGCCGACTGGCTGGTGGCGAGGCGCTCCGCGAGCTGGGCCTGCGTGAGGCCGCGGTGCTGACGGGCCGAGCGCACCAGGGAGCCGACGTGCGCGAGCGGGTCCTCGATGACGGGGAGGGCGCCGGTGCTCGTCGGGACGGGAAGGGACGTCGTGGTCATGGAGACGACGTTAACTCATCCATGAGATATCGCCACTGTGATGCGCGCCATCGAATCGGTCAGAACCGGCGTGAGCAGGCGGTTCGAACTCAGGTGCGGTATGAGAACTGTCTCACCAGAGCGTGCCGACGGGCTCCCGGGCGGGCCAGACACCGGAGGCACCAGGACCGTCGAGGCCCTGCTCGGCCCGCCACGCGTTGAATCCCTCGGCCCACGCCTGGTGCGCCGTCGACTGGTACTCGTGCAGCGTGTCGAGGTCGAGCGTGGCCAGGTGCGGGAACCGTCCGACGATCCGCTCGAGCACGTCCAGGGTCGCGACGACGTCGACGTCGGCCGTGTGCAGGGCGCCGGACTCCACGACCTGGTAGTAGCCGCACAGGTCCACGAGCTTGCGCTTGCCGCTCCGGAGCCGGTCCTCGGCGCGGTCCAGCACCAGGGGGTCGATCACCGGACGCGCCTCGCTGCAGAGACGGTCGGGAAGGGTCTTGAGCTTGTGGCGACGCAGCTCGGCGTCCAGCAGGCACAGGTCGAACGCAGCGTTGTACGCGACCACCGGCACCCCGCCGCGGAACGCCTCCGCGAGGTCCGCCGCGATCTCCTCCAGCGCCTCGCGCGGCGGCCGGCCGTGCTCGCGGGCGTGCTCCGTGCTCACGCCGTGGATGGCCGCCGCGGCCTCCGGGATGGCGACGCCCGGGTTGATCAGCCAGCTGCGGACGTGCGTGCCCGACTCGTCGCGGCGCACGAGGGCCGCGGTGACGATCCGGTCGTTGTCGACGTCGACGCCCGTGGTCTCGGTGTCGAAGCCGAGCAGTGGCCCGTCCGTCCAGCTCATGGTGTCTCGCTCTCGTCCTGCGGCGGATCCGTGGGTCTGGTGGATCCCGTGCACGGCCAGGATGGCACCGGGCACCGACACGGCCGGGGAGGGTGCCCCGCGTGCCGCGGACCGCGTCCGTCCTCGGGCTGCGTCGGCGCGGGACCGCGCGCCGGTAGCCTGGTCCGGTGAGCAACGAGATCGAGATCGGCCGCGGCAAGCGCGGACGCCGCGCCTACTCCTTCGACGACGTCGCGGTCGTCCCGTCGCGGCGGACCCGCGACCCCGAGGAGGTCTCGGTCAGCTGGCAGATCGACGCCTACCACTTCGACCTGCCGATCATCGCGGCGCCCATGGACTCGGTGATGAGCCCCGCCACGGCCGTGGCGCTCGGGCAGGCGGGCGGACTCGGCGTGCTCGACCTCGAGGGGCTGTGGACCCGGTACGAGGACCCCGCGCCGCTGCTCGCGGAGATCGCGACGTTCGACAGCGCGCGGGCGACGTCCCGCATGCAGGAGATCTACGCCGCCCCGATCCAGCCCGAGCTCATCACGGCACGGCTCAAGGAGATCCGCGCCGCGGGCGTCACCGTGGCGGGGGCGCTGTCCCCGCAGCGCACCAACGAGTTCTGGCGGACCGTCGTCGACGCCGGCGTCGACCTGTTCGTCATCCGCGGCACCACGGTCTCGGCCGAGCACGTGTCGGGCCGCGCGGAGCCCCTCAACCTCAAGCGCTTCATCTACGAGCTCGACGTCCCGGTGATCGTCGGCGGCGCGTCCACCTACACGGCAGCCCTGCACCTCATGCGGACCGGCGCGGCCGGCGTCCTCGTCGGGTTCGGCGGCGGCGCCGCGCACACCACGCGCCTCTCGCTCGGCATCCACGCGCCGATGGCGTCGGCCGTCGCCGACGTCGCGGCCGCGCGACGGGACTACCTGGACGAGTCCGGTGGCCGGTACGTCCACGTGATCGCCGACGGTGGCGTCGGCCGGTCCGGCGACCTGGTCAAGGCGGTCGCCTGCGGCGCGGACGCGGTGATGCTCGGCGCGGCGCTCGCTCGCGCGACCGAGGCGCCCGGCCGCGGCTGGCACTGGGGTCCCGAGGCGCACCACCCGCAGCTGCCTCGCGGTGAGCGGGTCGAGGTGGGCACCGCCGGCTCGCTCGAGCAGATCCTGTTCGGGCCCGGTCACACCGCGGACGGCACCCTCAACCTGATCGGTGCGCTCAAGCGCGCGATGGCCACCACCGGCTACTCCGACCTCAAGGAGTTCCAGCGGGTCGAGGTCGTCGTGAGCCCGTACCAGCCGCACTGACCCTCGCGACCAGACGCCCGGGGCGCCCAAAACGGGCGCACCCGGGCGTCTTTGCGTGTCCGTTTCCCGACGAGCCAGGCGCGCTGACCAGTAAAGATGTCTGAATCAACATCTGTTTGCCGCCGTCTTTGTCCGAATCTCTTGACATGGCGGCCCGACGAGGCGCACCCTGGAGCCACTGGACGCTGACGACCTGGTCGGCGCCGCGGACCACGGAGTCGATGTGTACGCACCGGAGCGACACCAGCAGATCCTCGCCACGGCCCGCGCCGACGGGCGGGTCGACGTGAACCGGCTCGCCGACGACCTGGACGTCACCCCCGAGACGATCCGCCGGGACCTCACGGTGCTCGAGCGGCACGGCCTCGTGCGACGGGTGCACGGCGGGGCGATCCCGGTCGAGCGGCTGGGCTTCGAGCCCGGCATCGCCGACCGCGAGGGCAAGCTCGCCGGGGAGAAGGAGCGGATCGCGAAGGCGGCGCTGGACGAGGTCCCCGACGGCGGAGCCGTGATCTTCGACGCGGGGACGACGACCGTGCGGCTCGCGGAGCTCCTGCCGACGGACCGGGAGCTGACGGTGGTCACCCACGCGCTTCCCGTGGCGATGGTGCTGGCGATGCGGCCCGGCATCACGCTCCACCTCGTCGGCGGCACGGTCCGCGGTCGCACGCTGGCGGCCGTCGGCTCGTGGGCCGAGCGGGAGCTGCGCGACATCCACGCGGACGTCGCGTTCCTGGGCACCAACGGCCTGAGCGTCGAGCACGGCCTCACCACCCCGGACCTGGCGGAGGCCTCCGTGAAGCGGGCGCTCGTAGCCAACGCGCGGCGCACGGTCGTCCTGGCGGACCACTCGAAGATCGGCCGCGTCGAGTTCGCTCACGTGGTGCCGCTGACCGCCGTCGACACCGTGATCACCGACTCGGGCGTGGAGCCCGAGCTCGTCGAGGAGCTCGAGGCCGCCGGCCCCCGGGTGGTGACCGCATGATCATCACGCTGACCCCCAACCCCAGCCTGGACCGCGCGCTCGAGCTGGACCGGCTCGAGGTGGGCGAGGTCAACCGCGCCGACCGCGCCCACGTCCACCCGGGTGGCAAGGGCATCAACGTCTCCCGCGTGCTGGTCCGGCACGGCGTCGAGTCCCGCGCGGTGCTGCCGACCGGCGGAGCCGAGGGGCGCCGGCTGGTCGAGCTGCTCGACGAGCACGGCGTGCCGTCCGTCGCGGTCCCGGTGCACGGCGACACGCGCACCAACCTCACGCTCGTCGAGCGCGGCGGCGCGACCACCAAGGTCAACGCCCCCGGCCCGAAGCTCACGCCCGACGAGGTCGACGCGCTCCTGGCCGCCGTGGAGACCCAGCTGGTCCGGCAGCCGCGCGCCCTCGTCGGGGCCGGGAGCCTGCCGCTCGGTGCCGGCGAGACGTTCTTCGTCCAGCTGGCCGGCCTCGCCGCCCGGTACGCGGTCCCGTTCGCGCTCGACACGTCGGGCGTGCCGCTGGCGCGCGCCGTCCGCTCGGGCGGCCTCACGCTGGTCAAGCCCAACGACGAGGAGCTGGCCGAGCTGGTCGGCCGGGAGCTGGTCACCGTCGGGGACGTCGTCGACGCCGCGCACGAGGTCCTCGACGCCGGCAGCCGCGCCGTCCTGGTGAGCCTGGGCGCGCACGGCGCGATGCTCGTCGTCGCCGAGGGGGCCTGGTGGGCCGGCGGTCCGCCGATCGTCCCGCTCTCGACCGTCGGCGCCGGCGACTCGACGCTCGCCGGCTTCCTGTCCGCCGACGGCTGGGGCGGCGACCGCCTCCGGACCGCCGTCGCGTTCGGACGCGCCGCCGTCCTGCTGCCCGGCACCGCCGTCCCCGACCCCACCGACATCGACCTGGGCGCCGTCCAGGTCGTGGAGAACCCCGATCCCCGACTCGCCCTCAAGGAGCTGTGACGTGAGCACCCCACTGATCACCCCGGACCTCGTCGCCGTCGACCTGGTCGCCACGGACCGCGACGACGCGACCCGTCAGCTGATCGACCTGCTCTTCCGGGCCGGCCGCGTCACCGACGCCGACGGGTTCCACGCCGACGTGCGTGCCCGCGAGGCCCAGATGGCCACCGGCATGCCCGGCGGGATCGGCCTGCCGCACGCCCGGTCGAGCTTCGTCACCGCGCCGAGCCTCGCGGTCGGCAAGGTCGCCGCCGGAGTCGACTTCGGCGCCCCCGACGGTCCCGCGACCCTCGTGTTCCTCATCGCCGCCCCCACCGAGGGCGACGGCGACCACCTCAAGATCCTCGCGGCGCTCGCCCGCCGCCTGGTCCACGAGTCCTTCCGTACGTCCCTCAAGGACGCCGGCGATGCAGCCACCGTCGCCGACATCGTCACCCGAGAGGTGGTCCCCTCATGAAGCTCGTCGCCGTCTCCTCCTGCCCCACGGGCATCGCGCACACGTACATGGCCGCCGAGGCCCTCGAGCAGGCGGGCAAGGCCGCCGGCCACGAGGTCCATGTCGAGACCCAGGGTGCGGCCGGCTCGACCCCCCTGGACCCCGCGATCATCGCGGCGGCCGACGGGGTGATCTACGCCGCGGACCTCGAGGTCCGGGACAAGGAGCGCTTCGCCGGCAAGCCGTTCGTCGACGTCGGCGTCAAGAAGGCCGTGCACGACGCCCCGGGCGTCATCGCGGCGGCGGTCGCCGCCGTCGAGGCCGGGGTGCCGGCCGGCACGCCCGCGGGTCCGGTCGCCCCGGTGACCAAGGTGGACCGCAACGCCGGCGCCGGCACCAAGGTCCGGCAGTGGCTCATGACCGGCGTCTCCTACATGATCCCGTTCGTCGCCGCCGGCGGGATCCTCATCGCGCTGGGGTTCATGGTCGCCCAGTTCGCCGGGGGCAGCCAGGGCGTCATCGAGGTGACCAAGATCCCCGTGACGCACCTGCTCAACGACTTCAGCGCCACGAGCGGCATGGACTGGGCGGCGCTTCTCTTCCAGACGGGCGTCGTCGCCTTCGGCTTCCTCGTGCCGGTGCTCTCCGGGTTCATCGCCTACGCCATCGCCGACCGGCCCGGCCTGGTGCCCGGCTTCGTCGGCGGCGCGGTGTCCGTGGCCGTCGGCGCCGGGTTCCTCGGCGGCCTGGYCACCGGCTTCATGGCCGGGTTCCTGGCCCTGTGGATCAGCCGCTGGAACGTGCCCAAGGGCGTCCGCGGCGTGATGCCGGTCGTGGTCATCCCGCTGCTGTCGACGTTCGTCGTCGGGCTCGTGATGTTCCTCATCATCKGGCAGCCCATCGCGAGCCTGATGAACGGCCTGAGCAGCTGGCTGAACGGCCTGTCGGGCTCCAACCTCATCCTGCTCGGTGCACTCCTGGGCGCCATGATGGGCTTCGACCTGGGCGGCCCGATCAACAAGGTCGCGTACACGTTCGCGGTGACCGGTCTGGCCACCGAGGGTCTGGCCACCGACGCGGTGCAGTACCGGATCATGGCCGCGGTCATGGCCGCCGGCATGGTCGCTCCGTTGGCGATGGCGCTCGCGACGGTCGTCCGCAAGAAGCTGTTCACGCACGCCGAGCGGGAGAACGGCAAGGCCGCCTGGCTGCTGGGGCTCTCGTTCATCTCCGAGGGTGCGATCCCGTTCGCGGCCGCCGACCCCTGGCGCGTGATCGTCTCCTCGCTGGTCGGCTCCAGCGTCACCGGCGCCCTCGTGATGGCCGTCGGATCCGCGCAGCGCGCGCCGCACGGTGGCATCTGGGTGCTGCCGCTCATCTCCAACCCGCTCGGGTTCCTCATGGCGGTCGCCGTCGGCATGGTCGTCACCGCCGTGCTCGTCGTCGCCCTGAAGAGCGCCCGGACCAACGAGTTCGTCAAGGCCGAGCAGGAGGCGGACGCCCAGGCGCTCGTCGCCACGGCCGCCTGACCCATCCACCCGCCGCCCGGCACCGTGGCCGGGCGGCCCCCGATCGGAGAACCGTCATGCCCCAGCGCACCGTCGTCGTCGCGTCCCGCGTCGGCCTCCACGCCCGCCCCGCGATGCTGTTCACGCAGGCCGTCGCCGAGACCGGGCTGCCCGTCACCATCGCCCGCCCGGGCGGCGAGCCGGTCGACGCCGGCAGCATCCTGTTCGTCATGTCGCTCGGGGTGCCGAGCGGCGAGGAGGTCACGCTCGAGGCCGAGGGCGAGGGTGCCGACGAGGCGCTCGACGGCCTGGTCGACCTGCTGGCGACCGACCTGGACGCCGAGGAAGCATCGTGAGCACGGTCAGCGCCCCGCACGTGCTCCAGGGCGTCGGGGTGGGACGGCGGGCCGTCGTCGGACCCGTCGCCCAGGTGCGACCCGCCCCGCACGTGCCGGGCGACGCGCCGCTGCTGGTCGACGGGCTCCCCGCCGACGCGGCGACCGCCCACCGCGTGGTGGAGTCCGCCTTCGCCGACGTGGCCGCCGCGCTGCGAGAGCAGTCGGGGCGGTCGGCGGGCACGGTGAAGGACGTCCTCGCGGCCACCGCGCAGATGGCCGACGACAAGGCGCTGCGCAGCGGCGTCCTGCAGCGGATCGACTCCGGCGAGCCCGTGGTGAGCGCGATCGACGGCGTCGTCGAGATGTTCGCGACGATGTTCCAGCAGGCGGGCGGGTACCTGGCCGAGCGGGTCACCGACCTGCGCTCGGTGCGCGACCGGGTGGTGGCGCAGGCGATGGGCCTGCCCGCACCCGGCGTCCCGGCGCTGCACCGACCGTCGGTCATCGTCGCGAAGGACCTGGCGCCGGCCGACACCGCCGCCCTCGACCTGGCGAACGTGCTCGCCATCGTCACGGAGCTGGGCGGGCCGACCGGCCACACCGCGATCATCGCCGGGCAGCTCGGACTGCCGTGCCTGGTGCGCGTGACGGGCGCGACGTCGCTGGCCGACGGGGTCGACGTCGCGGTCGACGCCGCCGACGGCACGCTCACCGTCGACCCGGACGACGCCTTGCGGGCCGAGCTGGTCCGGCGCTCCGAGGTGGAGACCGCGCTCGAGTCCGACCGAGCACCCGGCGGCACCGCCGACGGTCGCGCCGTCGCGCTGCTGGCGAACATCGGCACCGCCGAGGACGCGGCGCGCGTGGCCGGCGGCGCGGTCGAGGGCGTCGGGCTGTTCCGGACGGAGGTGCTGTTCCTGGAGAGCGCCGTCGCCCCGACCCGGGAGGCGCAGGCCGCGGTGTACGCGCGGGTGCTGCGCTCGTTCGGCGACCGCAAGGTCGTCGTCCGCACCCTCGACGCCGGCGCCGACAAGCCCCTGGCGTTCGCCACGCAGCCCGACGAGGAGAACCCCGCGCTCGGCGTCCGCGGCTACCGCCTGGTCCGGACCCATCCGGAGCTGCTGGACACGCAGCTCGAGGCGCTCGCCGCCGCGCAGGCCGAGACCGGGACGACCCCGTGGGTCATGGCGCCGATGATCGCGACCGCCGCCGAGGCGCGCGCGTTCGCCACCCGGGCACGCGCCGCGGGGGTCGCGACCGTGGGCGTCATGATCGAGGTGCCGGCCGCCGCGCTGCGGGCGCAGGAGATCCTGGCCGAGGTGGACTTCGTCTCCCTGGGCACCAACGACCTCGCGCAGTACACGATGGCGACGGACCGGCTCCGCGGCGAGCTCGCTGACCTGCTCGACCCGTGGCAGCCCGCGGTCCTCGACCTGGTGGACGCCACCGCGCGCGCGGGCCGCGACGCCCGCAAGCCCGTGGGGGTGTGCGGCGAGTCCGCGTCCGACCCCGTGCTCGCGCTCGTGCTCGTCGGGCTCGGCGTGACCAGCCTGTCGATGTCGGCCGGCGCCGTCCCTGCCGTGCGGTACGCGCTGCGGCGCCACACCACCGCGCAGTGCGCCACCATGGCGGCCGCCGCGCTCGCGGCACCGTCCGCGCTCGACGCGCGGGCCGCCGTCGTCGCGCTGCTGGAGGACGAGGTGCGGGCGACGCTGGGCGTGTAGGGGCTGCGACTCGCGCGGCGCGCGGTTTTCCCCAGGAGCCGCGCGTACCCTCGCCCGTATGGCGCACGACCCGGGACACACCGAGCTCTACGACCCCGAGACCGACCCGCTCGCGACCTACGTGCTCGAGCCGGACGACGTCCGCCCGCTCCTGCGTCGCGTCGTGGCGTCGCCCGGAGCGGACGTGTTCACGTCGCACGCCCCGTTCACGGGCGGTCCGATCGCCGCCATCCCGCTGTCCACGCCCGAGGACGTGGCGCGCGCCGCCAAGACCGCCCGCGCAGCCCAGCGGCTGTGGGCCGCGCGTCCCCTGCGCGACCGCACGGCGGTGCTGTCCCGGGTGCACGACCTGATCCTCACGCGGCAGAGCGACGTCCTCGACCTCATCCAGGTCGAGTCGGGCAAGGCCCGCGTCTCGGCGTTCGAGGAGGTCTGCGACATCGCGATCGTGGCCCGGCACTACGCCGCGCGCGCCGGTCGGTACCTCGCGCCGCGCCGCGTCCAGGGTCTGATTCCCGGTCTCACGACCACCCGCGTCCTGCGGCACCCCGTCGGCGTGGTCGGCATCGTCGCGCCGTGGAACTTCCCGCTGACGCTCACGCTCGGCGACGTGCTGCCCGCCCTGGTGGCCGGCAACGCGGTGATCCTGCGGCCCGACCCGCAGACGGCGCTCACCTCGCTGTGGGCGGCCGAGCTCCTGGAGGAGGCAGGCCTGCCCGACGGGCTGCTCCAGGTGGTCGTCGGCGACGGGCCGACGGTCGGCGCGGCGGTGGTCGAGCAGGTCGACCACGTGAGCTTCACGGGGTCGACGCGCACGGGCCGGATCGTCGCCGCGCAGGCGGGGGAGCGGCTGGTGCCGGCCACCCTGGAGCTCGGCGGCAAGAACCCGATGTACGTCGCGGACGACGTGGACGTCGAGGTCGCGGCCGAGGGGGCCGTGCGGGCGTCGTTCGTCGGGACCGGGCAGGTCTGCGTGAGCATCGAGCGGATCTACGTGCACGAGGACGTGGCCGACGAGTTCACCGAGGCCTTCGTCCGCCGCACCCGGGCGCTCCGCCTGGGGTCGGGGCTCGACTACCGCTCCGACGTGGGCTCGTTGGCCTCCGCCGCGCAGCTGGCCACCGTCGTCGAGCACGTCGAGGACGCCGTCGGGCAAGGCGCCACCGTCCTGGCCGGGGGAGTGCACCGCACCGACCTCGGGCCGTGGTTCTACGAGCCCACGATCCTCACGGACGTCCCCACCGAGGCGCGCCTGGCCCGCGAGGAGACCTTCGGCCCGGTGGTGAGCATCTACCGCGTCGCCTCCGACGACGAGGCCGTCGCCGCGATGAACGACAGCGAGTTCGGCCTGAACGCCAGCATCTGGACCGCCGACACGCGCCGCGGCGCCGCCCTGGCCGAGCGCGTGCGCGCCGGGTCGGTCAACGTCAACGAGGGCTACGTCGCGACGTGGGGCTCGGTCGGTGCGCCGCAGGGCGGCGTCGGGGCGTCCGGCATCGGCCACCGGCACGGTCGCGAGGGACTCTGGGAGACCACGCGGACGCAGACCGTCGCCGTCCAGCACGGCGTCCACGGCGTGCTCGGCGCCCCCGGGATCGGCCTGCACCGGCTCTTCGACCTCGGTACCGAGACCTGGCCGCGCATCTACACGGAGGCCCTGCGCGCGATGAAGGCGCTCCGGCTGCCGTAGGGCTTTGCGGGCTGCGAGCGTCGAGTCGTCGACGTCGAGCAGGCCATGAGGCGCGCCATCAAGGTCGGTCGCGACCCTCATGGCCTGGTCGCCGGCTCGCACCCGGGCGGTCAGACGTCTGGACTCGACCTCAGGCGTGGCCCGTCGCTGCCGGGGCGGGGTCCGTCTCGTCGCTGATGCCCTCGTAGCCGGCGGCCTCGATCGTCGCGACGGCCTGACGCGCGATGGCCAGCTCCTCGTTGGTCGGCACCACCATGACCAGCGTGCTGGTCCAGTCCGGGGAGATGATCGTCGGCTCCTTCTTGCGCCCGGCGTTGCGGTCCGGGTCGACCGCGATGCCGAGCGACTCGAGGCCCTCGAGCGCCCGGGCGCGGACGATCGGGTCGTTCTCGCCGACGCCGGCCGTGAACGTGATGACGTCGACCCGCCCGAGCACCGCGTGGTACGCGCCGATGTACTTGCGCAGCCGGTGCAGGTAGACGTCGAGCGCGAGGACGGCGTCCTCGTCGCCGGCGTCGATCAGCGAGTGCAGCTCGCGGAAGTCGTTCTCGCCCGCGAGGCCCTTGAGCCCGGACCGGCGGTTGAGCAGGTCGTCCACCTCGTCGACCGACAGCCCGGCGTTGCGCTGCAGGTGGATCAGGACCGCGGGGTCGATGTCGCCCGAGCGCGTGCCCATGACGAGCCCCTCGAGCGGGGTCATGCCCATCGAGGTCTCCACCGCGACGCCGCCGCGCACGGCGGAGGCCGACGCGCCGTTGCCCAGGTGCAGGACGATCTGGTTGAGGTCCTCGATCCGGCGGCCGAGGACGCGTGCGACCTTGCCAGAGACGTACTGGTGGGACGTGCCGTGGAACCCGTAACGCCGGACCCCGTGCGTGCGCGCGACCTCCCGGTCGATCGCGTACGTCGCGGCGGCCTCGGGCAGCGTGCGGAAGAAGGCGGTGTCGAACACCACCACGTGCGGCACGTCGGGGAGCAGCTCGCGCGCCACCTGGATGCCGGTGAGGTTGGGCGGGTTGTGCAACGGCGCCAGCGGGGAGAGGGCGTCGATCTGCGCGATCACCTCGTCGTCGACGACCACCGGGGCGCCGAAGACTGCGCCGCCGTGCACCACGCGGTGGCCGACGGCGACGACGTGCGCCTGCGTGAGGTCCGGTCCGACCTCGTCGAACAGCGCCAGCACGGCCCGCAGCCCGGCGCCGTGGTCGGCGATCGGGTCGTTGCGCTCCGTCGTGTTGCCGCCGTAGGTGTGCCGGACCGACCCCTCGTCCTCGCCGATCCGCTCGACGATGCCGGACGCGATCGCCTCGCCGCCCACCGGGTTGACCAGCTGGTACTTGATGGACGACGACCCGGAGTTCACGACGAGCACGCTGCCGTGCGCGCCGTGGGCTGAGCCTGGGGTGGGCTGGCTGATCGGGGTCACGAGGGTTCCTCTGCTTGCGCCTGGATCGCCGTGATCGCGACCGTGTTGACGATGTCCTGCACCAGTGCGCCGCGCGACAGGTCGTTGACCGGCTTGCGCAGGCCCTGCAGGACCGGGCCGATGGCGACCGCGCCGGCGGAGCGCTGCACGGCCTTGTACGTGTTGTTGCCGGTGTTGAGGTCCGGGAAGATGAACACCGTCGCCCGCCCGGCCACCGCCGAGTCCGGCATCTTCGTCTTGGCGACGGACGCGTCGACGGCGGCGTCGTACTGGATCGGGCCCTCGACCGACAGGTCCGGCCGGCGCTGCCGGACCAAGGCGGTCGCGGCGCGGACCTTCTCCACGTCGGCGCCGGAGCCCGACTCGCCCGTGGAGTACGACAGCATCGCGATCCGCGGCTCGATGCCGAACTGCACCGCCGTGCCGGCCGACGAGATCGCGATGTCCGCGAGCTGCTCGGCGGTCGGGTCAGGGATGACGGCGCAGTCGGCGTAGACCAGCACGCGGTCCTCGAGGCACATGAGGAACGCGCTCGACACGTTGGAGACGCCGGGCGCGGTCTTGATGATCTCGAACGACGGCTTGATGGTGTGGGCCGTGGTGTGCGCGGCCCCGGAGACCATGCCGTCCGCGAGCCCGAGCTGGACCATCATCGTGCCGAAGTACGAGACCGACGTGACGATCTCCCGCGCCCGCTCGAGCGTCATCCCCTTGTGCTTGCGCATCTCGGTGTACTGCTCGGCGAACCCTTCGAGCAGGTCGTTCGAGCGGGGGTCGATGATGGCCGCCGCGTCGAGGTCCAGCCCGAGCTCCGTGGCGCGCGTCCGGATCGCCGACTCCTCGCCGAGGATCGTCAGGTCCGCGACGCCGCGCTGCAGCAGGGTCGACGCCGCGCGCAGGATCCGGTCGTCCTCACCCTCCGGCAGGACGACGTGCTTGCGGTCGGCTCGTGCGCGGTCGAGCAGGGCGAACTCGAACATCAGCGGCGTGACCACCTCGGGTCGCTCGACGTCGAGCGCGGCCAGCAGGGCGGCACCGTCGACGTGCTGCTCGAACAGCGACAGCGCGGTGTCGACCTTGCGCTGGGAGTCGGCCGACAGGGTGCCGTGGGTGTCCGCGGCCGCGCTCGCGGACCGGAAGGTGCCCAGCTCGGTGCTGATGATGGGCAGCCTGCTGCCGAGCCCCTCCACCAGCCGGGCGATCAGGGGCGCGGGCCGGAACCCACCGTTGAGGACGATCCCCGCCAGCGAGGGGAAGCCCTCGGCCTGGTGCGCGACGAGCAGCCCGAGCAGCACGTCCGAGCGGTCGCCCGGCGTGATGACCACGGCGCCGTCGGTCAGCCGGCTCAGCAGGTGCTCGACGGACATGGCCCCCACCAGCACGTCGAGCACCTCACGCGCCAGCAGCGTCTCGTCGCCGGCGATGAGCGTGCCGTGCACCGCATCGGTCAGCTGCCGGACGGTCGGGGCCGTGAGCAGCGGGTTCTCGGGGACCGCCCACGCGGGCAGGCCGGTGCCGGCCCGCAGCGCGTCCCGCACGCCGCTGACCGAGCCCGGCGCGCACCTGTTGGCGACGATCGACACCACCTGCGCGTGGTTGGCTGTCATCTCCGTGACCACGACGTCGGCCACCTGCGCGACGACCGCCGGCTTGCGGTGCCCACCATTGATCACCAGCACCACGGGGGCGCCCAGGTTGGCCGCGATCCGAGCGTTGTAGGCCAGCTCGGTCGGGCCCGCCACGTCCGTGTAGTCGGTGCCGACGACGACCACGGCGTCGCAGCGCCGCTCGACGTCGTGGTAGCGCGCGACGATCTGCGCGAGCGCCTGCTCCGGGTCGTCCAGCACCTGCTCGTACGTGACCCCGACGCACTCGTCGTACGTCAGGTCGACGCCGTCGTGCTCGAGGAGGAGCTCCAGCACGTAGTCGCGCACGTCGGTCGAGCGGGCGACCGGCCGGAACACCCCGACGCGTTGCACCGTGCGCGCGAGGAGGTCGACCAGACCCAGCGCGATCATGGACTTGCCGGAGTCCCCCTCGGGGGAGGTCACGTAGATGCTGCGGGCCACGGTCGGCGTCTCCTGGAGCTGGTGGAACGGTGACCGTGGGGCGGGCGGGTTCCCGCCCGCCCCACGGCGGAGGTCGTGCTACTCGTTGTCGCCGCCCGTCGAGATGGTGGCGGCCACCTGTCCTGAATCGGCGGCGTCCTGCGCGTCGGGCCACACCCAGTCCCGGACCTCGGGCAGGTCGTCCCCGTGCGCGCGGGTGTACTCGCGTGCGTGCAGCCGAGCGTCCACCATCTTCTGCCGCAGGTTGGCCTGCGCCGTGCGCAGGTGCGGAACGTTGTCGATGACGTCGATGACGAGGTGGAACCGGTCGAGGTCGTTGAGCATGACCATGTCGAACGGCGTCGTCGTCGTGCCCTCCTCCTTGTACCCGCGGACGTGGATGTTGTTGTGCCCGTGGCGCCGGTACGTGAGCCGGTGGATGAGCCATGGGTAGCCGTGGTAGGCGAAGATCACGGGCTTGTCGTCCGTGAAGAGACCGTCGAACTGGGCGTCGGACAGCCCGTGCGGGTGCTCCCGCTCGTCCTGCAGGCGCATCAGGTCGACCACGTTGATCACGCGCACCTTGAGGTCCGGCAGCTCGCGCCGCAGGATGTCGGCCGCCGCCAGCACCTCGAGGGTCGGGACGTCGCCGGCGCAGCCGAGCACGACGTCGGGCTTCTCGCCGGCCACCTCCGACCCGGCCCAGTCCCAGATGCCCAGACCGCGCGTGCAGTGCGCGATCGCCTGGTCCATGGTGAGGAAGTTCGGGGCCGGCTGCTTGCCCGCGACCACGACGTTGACGTACTGCCGGCTGCGCAGGCAGTGGTCGTACGTGGACAGCAGCGTGTTCGCGTCCGGCGGCAGGTACACCCGGATGACGTCGGCCTTCTTGTTGACCACGTGGTCGATGAAGCCCGGGTCCTGGTGGCTGAACCCGTTGTGGTCCTGGCGCCAGACATGGCTGGACAGCAGGTAGTTCAGGCTCGCGATGGGCCGGCGCCACGGGATGTCGTCGGTGACCTTCAACCACTTGGCGTGCTGGTTGAACATCGAGTCGATGATGTGGATGAACGCCTCGTAGCAGTTGAACAGGCCGTGCCGCCCGGTCAGCAGGTAGCCCTCCAGCCAGCCCTGGCACTGGTGCTCGCTCAGCATCTCCAGCACCCGTCCGGCGCGTGCGAGGTGCTCGTCCACGTCCGGACCGAAGAACTCCGCGTTCCACTGCTTGTCCGTCACGGCGAACACCGACTGGAGCCGGTTGGACGCCGTCTCGTCGGGCCCGAAGATCCGGAAGTTGTCCGGGTTGAGCCGGATGACGTCGGTGAGCCAGTCGCCCAGGACGCGAGGAGCCTCGCTGAGCGATCCCGCCGGCACCGGCACGTCGACCGCGTACTCGCGGAAGTCGGGCAGCCGCAGGTCCTTGAGCAGCGCGCCGCCGTTCGCGTGCGGGTTGTCGCTCATGCGCAGGGGACCGGCGGGCGCCAGCTCGCGGATGTCGGCGTGCAGGCGGCCCTCGTCGTCGAACAGCTCGCCGACCCGGTACGACTCCAGCCACTGCCGCAGCACGTCCAGGTGCTCCGGGGTGTCCCGCGCGTTGGCCAGCGGCACCTGGTGGGCGCGCCACGAACCCGTGGTCTTCTTGCCGTCGATGTAGTCCGGGCCCGTCCATCCCTTCGGGGTGCGGAACACGATCATGGGCCACTGCGGCCGTTGCTCGTTGCCCGCGTGCGCGCTGCGCTTGATCTCCGCGATCTCGTCGAGCACCTCGTCCAGCAGCGTGGCGAACCGGCGGTGGACGCTCTCGAAGGACTCGTCGTCGAAGCCCGCGACGAACATGTGCGGCTTGTGGCCGTACCCGACCATGAGCGACTCGAGCTCGTGGTCCGGGATGCGCGCGAGCACCGTCGGGTTCGCGATCTTGTAGCCGTTGAGGTGCAGGATCGGCAGGACGACGCCGTCCTTCTCCGGGTTGACGAACTTGTTCGAGTGCCAGCTGGTGGCCAGCGGGCCCGTCTCCGCCTCGCCGTCGCCGACGACCGTGGCGACCAGCAGGTCGGGGTTGTCGAAGGCCGCGCCGTACGCGTGGCTCAGGGCGTAGCCGAGCTCGCCGCCCTCGTGGATCGACCCCGGCGTCTCGGGAGCCACGTGGCTCGGGATGCCGCCCGGGAACGAGAACTGCCGGAACAGCCGGTGGATGCCCTCGGTGTCCTCGGTGATGTCGGAGTAGTACTCCGAGTACGTGCCGTCGAGGTACGCGCTKGCGACGAGCCCCGGGCCGCCGTGGCCGGGTCCGGTCACGTAGATCGTGGACTGCTCGCGCTCCTTGATCGCGCGGTTGAGGTGCGCGTAGAGGAAGTTGAGGCCGGGCGTGGTGCCCCAGTGCCCGAGCAGCCGCGGCTTCACGTGGTCACGCGACAGGGGCTCGCGCAGCAAGGGGTTGTCCAGCAGGTAGATCTGGCCCACCGACAGGTAGTTGGCGGCCCGCCACCATCGGTCGATGCGGTTCAGGGTCTCGGTGTCGACCGCCTCCCCGCTCCCGGTCCGCCATGCCGTGCCTACCGACGTCGTCGTGGTCATCGCACTCCCCAGTCGTCGCTCCGGCGATGTGCCGGCCTGTCGCCACTCTTGCGGGGGACGCCGTCCCGACCGGAGGACCTAGGTCCCGCCGTCGCGCCCGCACGCCCTCCCGCCATACAACCGCACTCCGCCTCCGGGTGCAGCATGCTGTGGGCGAACGCACGCGGAACGCACGATGGCGTCGACCGGGGACGCGTGCGCAGGTCAGCGGGGCTGTGGGCGGCTCGGCCGGGGGTCCGGCCCGTTCCGGGGAGCACCGGGGCGCGAGGTACCGTGAGGCGTGACCGACCAGAGCCCCGGAGCCGTCGCGCGCGAGCGTGCCGCGGTGCCGGTCGCCCGGTCCAGGGACGCCGCAGACTCGCGTGGCGCGAGCGTCGCGGGGCAAGCCTCACCGGCCGCGCCAGGCGCGAGCGTCGCGACGTCCGCGCCAGGCGCGAGCTCGTCCGGGCACGACGAGGAGCCGCCTCCGCTCGCCGCGCAGGCCAGGCCGGTCCCCGCGTGGGAGCAGGCCACGCGCCGCCCCCCGACGACCATGCTGCGAGCGGCCGTCCGGCCCCGGATGCTGCTGCTGCTCGTCCTGCTGCTCGCCGCTGCCGCGCTGTGCGCGCGCCTAGGTGTGTGGCAGCTGGACCGGGCTCAGGTGCACGGAGCGGCCGCCGCGGAACGTCGCACCGCCGAGCTCGTCGCGGCGCCCGCCGTGCCGCTCTCGGACGAGCTCGCGCCGCAGACCACGTTCACCGGCGACCTCGTCGGCCGCAAGGTCTCCGTGACCGGTACGTACGACGCCGACGGCCAGCTGCTGGTCACCGGCCGCGCGCACGACGGCACCACCGGGTTCCTCGTCCTGACGCCGCTGCACACCGCCGACGGCGACGCCGTGCTCCCGGTGGTGCGCGGCTGGGTGGCCACGCCCGCCGAGGCCGACCAGCCGCCGAGCGGACCGGTCGACCTCACCGGCTACCTGCAGGCGTCCGAGGAGGCCGGGACCGGCATCGCCGACGGGCGCACCGACGGCATCAGCTCCGCCGAGCTGCTGAACTCGTGGGGCGGTCCGATCTACACGGGCTACCTCGTGGTCGCGTCCTCCGACCCGGCGCAGGCGTCGTCGGTGGTGCTCCTCGACCCGCCGACCAAGCCTGGCTCGGGCCTGAACATCCAGAACCTGGCCTACGCCGCGCAGTGGTGGATCTTCGGCGCGTTCGCCGTGCTGCTGTGGCTGCGGCTGGTCCGCGACGAGGCGCGCGGGTCCGGCGCGGAGCCGACGAGCGATCCCGGCCCGACGGGTGCCGCTCCGGCCTGACGGTCCGTCGCGAGAGTCGCCGTCAGCCCAGCGGCGGCCGGCGCCGCAGCTCCTTGACGGCCCGGCGCTTCTGCTCGCCCTGCACCCGGCGCACCTGCGAACCCCGGCTCGGCCGCGTGGCCCGTCGGGCCGGTCCCGGGGGAGCGAGGGCTTCGTCGAGCAGGGCGTGCACCCGGGTCAGCGCGGCTTCGCGGTTGCGCAGCTGCGACCGGTACTCCTGCGCGCTCACCGTGAGCAGCTGGCCCCGCAGCCTGCTCGCGAGCCGGGCCAGCACCCGGTCCTGCTGGGTGGGGCTGGTCCACGCGATCCGGGCGAGGTCGACCGTCAGCTCGACCCGGGAGTCGGTGGTGTTCACCGACTGCCCGCCCGGCCCGCTCGACCGGGAGAAGCGCCACGCGAGGGCGTCGTCCGGGACGACGACGCCCCCGCGCAGCGTAAGTGGGCCGGTCATGTCAGTCGTGCTGCCACGAGTGCCACAGCGCGGCATAGTCGCCGCCAGCGGCGACCAGCTCGTCGTGGGGGCCGATCTCCGTGATGCGGCCGGCGTCGACCACGGCCACCCGGTCCGCGTCGTGCGCGGTGTGCAGGCGGTGGGCGATCGCGACGACCGTCCGGCCCTGGAGCACCGCGGAGAGCGACTTCTCGAGGTGCCGGGCGGCGCGGGGGTCGAGCAGCGAGGTCGCCTCGTCGAGCACGAGCGTGTGCGGGTCGAGCAGCACCAGGCGGGCCAGCGCGATCTGCTGCGCCTGCGCCGGCGTCAGAGCGGCGCCGCCGGAGCCGACCTCGGTGGCCAGCCCGTCGGGCAGCGCCTGCACCCACTCCCAGGCGTCGACCGCCCGGAGCGCGCGCTCCAGCGCGGCCGCGTCGGCGTCCTCCTGCGCGAGCCGCAGGTTGTCCGCGACCGTGCCGACGAACACGTGGTGCTCCTGCGTGACGAGCGCGACGTGCCCCCGCAGCTCCTCGAGCGGGAGGTCGACCAGCGGCACGCCGCCGACCGTCACTGAGCCGCCCGTGGGCGGGTGGATGCCCGCGAGCATGCGGCCGAGAGTCGACTTGCCGGCCCCGGACGGGCCGACCACGGCCAGCCGCTCGCCCGCGGCCAGGTCGAGGTCGATCCCGTGCAGCACGTTGTGACCCTCGCGGTACGCGTAGGTCAGGTCCCGCGCGGCGATGTCCTCGTCCACGGGTGTGCCCTCGCGGGACGTCCGGTCCGGCTCCACCAGCTGCACGCCGACGATCCGGGCGAGCGACGTAGCGGCCACCTGGATCTCGTCGATCCAGAAGATCAGCTCCCACACGGGTCCGGTGACCTGGTACGTGTACAGGACGATTGTGGTCACGGCGCCGACCGTGACGTGCCCCTGCGAGGCGAGGTAGCCGCCCCAGAACAGGACCGCGGCGGGCGCCAGCACGAACGCCCCGTCGATGCCCGGGAACAGGATCGTGCGCAGGCGCAGCGTCGCCTTCTCGGCGGCGAACGCCTCGCGCAGGTCGTCGTCGACGCGGGCCATCCGGCGGCGGCCGAGGCGCAGGGCGTCGACCGTGCGCGCGCCCTCGACCGACTCGGTGATGGTGCCGTTGAGCGTCGCGTACGCCGCCGACTCCCGCTGGTACGCGGGCGTGGCGCGCTTGAGGTACCAGCGGACGAGGATGACGAGCGTCGGGACGCCGATGAACATCGCGACCGAGACCAGCGGCGAGATGACCAGGCAGGCGACGATGGTCAGCGTGATGGTGACGACGGCGACGATCACGCGCGGGACGCCGAAGCGCACCGCGTGCTGCAGCTTGTTCACGTCGTTGGTGGTGCGCGCGACCAGGTCGCCCGTCCCGGCCCGCTCGACCGTCGACAGCGGCAGCGCCGTGACCTTCTCGATGAACTCCTCGCGCAGCTCGGCGAAGACCTCCTCGCCGAACACCATGGACGAGCGTTGCGCGAAGCGGATGATCACCGTCTGCGTGAGCACCGCCGCGGCGCCGATGGCGATGAGCGTGTTGACGTAGCCGACGGTCGTCCCGTCGTTGACCGCGTCGACCAGCAGGCCGAGGATCCACGGGCCGGCCAGGCCGGCCGTCGCGGCGAGCGTGTGCAGGACCGCGATGACGGTCAGCGGCCGACGGTGCTTGCGCATCAGGAGGCCGGTGTAGGCCCGCACGGTCGCCGAGTCGGCGATGGGGAGCTTCATGACTGTCCTCCGTTCGTGTCTCCGGCCGTCTGGGCCGCCAGCAGCTCCTCGTGCAGCCGCTCGTCGTCCGCCAGGTCCTCGACCGCGCGGTTCTCGAGCGCCTCCTCGTCCATCTGCCGCCCGACGACCGCCCGGTAGGCTCGCGCGACCTCGAGGTCGCCCCCGCCGTGCGCGAGCAGCTCGTCGTGCGTGCCACGGGCGCGGACGACGCCGTCCTGCACGTACGCGACCTCGTCCACGTGGTCGAGCACCAGCGGGCTCGCGGTGACGACGAGCGTGGTGCGTCCCCGTCGGACGTCGGCCAGCCGTGCCGCGATCCGCGCCTCGGTGTGCGCGTCGACCGCACTGGTCGGCTCGACGAGAACGAGGATCTCGGGGTCGATGAGCAGCGCCCGCGCGAGCGCGACGCGCTGACGCTGGCCGCCGGACAGCGACCGGCCCTTCTCGGGCAGCTCGCCGGCCAGGCCGTCGGGCACCGAGTCCAGCACGTCGTGCGCGTCGGCCGTCGCGATGATCCGGAGCAGGTCCTCCTGGGTCGCCCCGCCGCGGACATCGAGCTCGTGCTCGAGCGCGCCCGAGAACAGGTGCGGCGTCGCCTCGGCGACCACGATGCGCTCGCGCACCGCGTCCTTGTCCAGCTCCGCCAGCAGCACGCCGCCGAGCCGGACCGGGGTGTCCTTCTCCGCCTCGTCGTCGAACCGACCGAGCCGCGTCGCGATGCGCGCCGACTCGTCGGGGTCCGCGCTGACCAGCGCGAGCACCCGGCCCGGCTCCAGCCGCAGGTCGCTGACCTCGTCGACCAGAGGCACGTGCGGCTCGGGCGGCGTCGCCGTCCCGTCGGTCGCGCCCGACGCCGGGACCACCCGCAGCACCTTGACCACCTTGGTCGCCCCGATGTGCGCGCGCGTCGCGGCCTGCAGCATCTGCGTCGCGTTCTGCACCGGCCACGACAGGAACGCCGCGAAGCCGTACGTCGAGACCAGCTGTCCCGGCGTGATGGTGCCCGCCAGGGCCATGTGCGCGCCCAGGTAGAGGAGGACGACGACGAACGTGCCCGGCAGCAGCACCTGGAGTGCGTCGAGCACCGACTGGGTCTTGGCGACCTCGACCCCGCGGCGGCGCGTCTCCTGCGACTGCTCGCGGTAGCGACCGGTGAACACGCCCTCGCCGCCGATGCCCCGCAGGATGCGCAGCCCGGAGACGGTGTCGGCGCCCAGCGTGGTCAGCCGGCCCGAGGCCTCGCGCTGGGCCGCCTGCCGGCGCGACAACGGCTTGACCAGCAGGCCGAGGATCGCGGCGACCGTCGGCAGGCCGAGGATCACGACCAGGCCGAGGGGGACCGAGACGTTGAGCATGAGGACGGCCACGACGCCGTAGGCGACGAGGCTGCCGAGGAAGTGGGCGGCCAGCGCGTAGACCTCGCCGATGCGCAGGGCGTCGTTGGCGACGGCCGAGACGACCTCGCCCGTCGGCAGCTCCGACGTGATCGCGTGGCCCGACCGCGAGACTGTCCGGCCGACCAGCTGGGACGACGTGAACGCGGCACGCAGCCAGTTCGCGATGTCGTAGCGGTGGCCGATGGCCGACGTGGTGGTGATCACCAGGCCGAGCGCCAGCAGGGTGCCGCACGCGCGCCACAGGTCGGGTCCGAAGCCGCTGTCCAGGCCGTCGTCGATCGCGTGACCGACCACGTACGGGGTGAGCGCCTGGCAGGCGAACATGACGACGCCGAGGGCGACCGCGGTCAGGAGGATGCCCCACTGACGCCGGGCCAGCCACCAGAGCAGGGCTGTGGGCCCGCTCAGCGGCGGGGTACCAGGGTCGTCGAGGGGGAGGGAACGCACGAGGTGCAACGTTACGGGGCGGTACCGACACTCCTCGAACCGTTTTCCGGGGCACGGACGACGGACGGACGGGGTCCCCGCGCCGACTACCCTGAGGGCGTGACGCAGACGCCCGACCCGGCCGCCACCACCCATCGCCCCGTGCTCGTCGTCGACTTCGGCGCCCAGTACGCGCAGCTCATCGCGCGCCGCGTGCGCGAGGCCAACGTGTACTCCGAGATCGTGCCGCACACGGCGTCGGTCGCGGACCTGCTGGCGAAGGACCCTGCGGCGATCATCCTGTCCGGTGGCCCGTCGTCGGTGTACGCCACGGGTGCGCCGTTCGTCGACCCCGCCCTGTTCGAGGCCGGCGTCCCGGTGCTCGGCATCTGCTACGGCTTCCAGGCGATGGCCGCGGCGCTGGGCGGCACGGTCGCCCAGACCGGGCAGCGCGAGTACGGCGGGACGGCCGTCGAGGTGACGTCCGCGGGCACCGTGCTCTCCGGCAGCCCGTCGTCGCAGACCGTCTGGATGAGCCACGGCGACGCCGTGCACGCCGCGCCCGAGGGCTTCGAGGTGCTCGCGACGTCGTCGGGAAGCCCCGTCGCCGCCTTCGAGGACCGCTCCCGGCGGCTGTACGGCGTGCAGTGGCACCCCGAGGTGAAGCATTCGCCGCTCGGCCAGAGGGCGCTCGAGAACTTCCTGTACGAGGGTGCGGGGCTGGCCGCCGACTGGAACGCGGGCAACGTCGTCGCCGAGCAGGTGGCCAAGATCCGTGCGCAGGTGGGCGACGCCCGGGTGATCTGCGGGCTCTCCGGCGGCGTCGACTCGTCCGTCGCCGCGGCGCTCGTGCAGAAGGCCGTCGGCAACCAGCTGACCTGCGTGTTCGTCGACCACGGCMTGCTGCGCTCGGGCGAGGCCGAGCAGGTGGAGAAGGACTTCGTGGCCGCGACCGGCGTGCAGCTCAAGGTCGTCGACGCGCGGGAGCGGTTCCTGCACGCGCTGGCCGGCCACACCGACCCCGAGACCAAGCGGAAGATCATCGGCCGCGAGTTCATCCGGGTGTTCGAGGACGCCGCCCGCGCGGTCATCGAGGAGGCCGGCGAGGGCGAGGACGTGAAGTTCCTCGTGCAGGGCACTCTGTACCCCGACGTCGTCGAGTCGGGCGGCGGCGAGGGTGCGGCGAACATCAAGTCGCACCACAACGTCGGCGGGCTTCCCGACGACCTGCAGTTCGAGCTCGTCGAGCCGCTGCGCACCCTGTTCAAGGACGAGGTCCGCGCGGTCGGCCTGGAGCTCGGGGTGCCCGAGGGCATCGTCTGGCGCCAGCCGTTCCCCGGCCCCGGGCTGGGCATCCGGATCATCGGCGAGGTCACGCGCGAGCGCCTCGACATCCTGCGGGCGGCCGACGTCATCGCCCGCGAGGAACTCACGAAGGCAGGCCTGGACCGCGACATCTGGCAGTGCCCCGTGGTGCTGCTGGCAGACGTGCGGTCGGTCGGCGTCCAGGGCGACGGTCGGACGTACGGGCACCCGGTCGTGCTCCGGCCCGTCTCGTCGGAGGACGCCATGACCGCCGACTGGACCCGCCTGCCGTACGACGTGCTGGCGACGATCTCGACCCGGATCACCAACGAGGTGCCCGAGGTCAACCGCGTGGTGCTCGACGTGACCAGCAAGCCGCCGGGCACGATCGAGTGGGAGTGACCCGCCGGCGCTGACGGGGTTTCTGCCCCGTCGTCCTCCCGGCGCTGCCCGCGCCGTGGCAGGACGTGCGGTTCTGCCGGGAACCGACCGGACCTGCCCTCGCCATGGGGGAGAATCGTCCGGTGAGCGACAGCATCCCGCAGACCAGCCCCGCGACGACCACGGCCGACCCTTGGGTCCGCAAGGCCGCCGGGGCGACCAAGCGGTACCGCGTCCTCGCGTGGATCACCGGCACGATGCTGCTCCTGCTCTGCCTCGAGCTGATCCTCAAGTACGTGTTCCACGCCGGCGGCGTCGACGCGTCCGGCCACCCGAACCCGGTCATCGGCGCCTGGGTGGCCTACGCCCACGGCTGGATCTACGTCGTCTACCTGGTGACGGTGTTCGATCTCTGGTCGAAGATGCGCTGGCGGCTCGGGCGGCTCGCCACGATGGCGGCGGCGGGCGTCGTGCCGGTCATGTCGTTCATCCTCGAGCGCAAGGTGCACGCGCAGGCGCTGGCGCGGATCGAGGCCGCGGGTGGCGCACGCGGGTGACGTGTCCCGGATGATGAACGGTCGTCCAGTTCGCCTGGTTAGGGTGGGCGCGTGCTGATCGTCCACGTCTCCGACTGCTACGCGCCGCGTACCGGTGGGATCGAGTCGCAGGTCGGTGACCTCGCCGCCCGACAGGTGGCCGCCGGGCACGAGGTCCACGTGCTCACGGCGACGCTGGGCGTCGGCGGGGAGCGCGGCGGCGTCGTGGACCTCGAGGACGGCGTCCACGTGCACCGGCTGGGCGCCCGGATCCCGTTCGACCTGCCCGTGAACCCCGCCGGGCCGCGGCTGTTCCGCGAGGCGTTCGACGCCCTGCGGCCCGACGTCGTCCACGTGCACGCCGGCGTGCTGTCGCCGTTCGCGTACGACGGCGCACGCCTCGCGCTCGACCACGGCCTGCCGACGGCGATCACCTGGCACTGCATGCTCGACGGGGTGGTCGGCGCCTTGCGCACGCTGGTCAACCGCACGCGCTGGCACCGCACCCCGGCCGCCTTGAGCGCCGTCAGCCACGCCGCAGCGGCGCGTGTCCGGGAGGTGTTCGGCACCGAGGTGGCCGTGATGCCCAACGGGCTCGACCTGGACCTCTGGGCGCCCAAGAGCTTCTCCGAGGGGCGCGGGCGGCCCGGCGAGCACGGACCCCTGCGGCTCGTCTCGACCATGCGCCTGGCCCCCCGCAAGCGCGCCGTCCCCCTGGTGGAGCTCGTGGGTGCGGCCGCCCGGCGGCTGCCCCCGGACCGGGTGCACCTGTCGGTCATCGGTTCCGGCCCGGCCCAGGGCCGCGTGGCCTCCGCGGTCGCGGGGCAGGGGCTGCAGCACGTGGTCGAGCTGCGCGGCCGGCTCACCCGGCCCCAGGTGCGGGCCGCGTACGCCGACGCCGACGTGTTCCTGGCGCCGGCCGAGCTCGAGGCGTTCGGGATCGCCGCCCTGGAGGCCCGCACGGCCGGGCTCGCCGTCGTGGCGCGCCGGGGCACGGGGATCGCCGAGTTCGTCGAGGACGGCGTCGACGGGCTGCTGGTCGCCGACGACGCCGAGATGACCGAGGCGATCGTGCAGCTCGCCCGGGACGGGCGCCTCCTCGAGGGCATGCTCACCCACAACCGCGCGGTCCGGCCCGCCTTCGGCTGGGACGACGTGCTGGGCGCCGCGGACGCCGAGTACGCCCGCGCACACGCACTTGCCTGACCTTCGCCGATTCGCCCGGTTCCTCCCCTAGAGTCGCCTTGTTGGGCGATTCAGTCATGGGCCGTGCGGCCTACCGGGTCCGGGGGGTCGGACCCGTCCTGCTGGGGGTTCTGAGAGGGAGACATGGCGACGACAACACGCAGTCCGAAGACGGTCCGGGTGCTCGGGCTGATCACGATCATCTTCGGGATCATCTTCATCATCGCCGGCGGCGTGACCTGGGGAGCCGTCGCCAGCAACCTCGCTGCCGAGAAGATCACCGTCTCCGACGACGCGCAGGCCTTCGGTGGTCAGCTGGTCGACACACCGTGGGAGGCCTGGTTCCAGGCGGACATCATCAACACCCACGCGCTCGAGGCGTCGGGCGGCAAGACGTACGCCGAGCTGGGGCAGGACGACCCGACCCGACAGACCGTCATGACCGCGTCGTTCCTGCGGGCCTCGCTGTTCACCTCGGTCGTGGCGTTCGGCGTCGCACTGCTGGTGGTCGGCATCGGCGTCGTGTTCATCCTCATCGGCTGGGCACTGCGCAAGGCGGTCGACGCCGCCGCGGTGATCGCCGACCCGGCCGTCTCGACGAAGGCCTACCCGGACCCGATCCCGACGGCCGCCCCGACCGCGACACCGGCGCCGACGAGCACGTCGACGCCGCTGCCGCCGCCCAGCGGACCCACCGCCTGAGCACGACGACGGCCGAGGGCGCTCTTGCCCTCGGCCGTTGTCGTGCCCACCTCAGCGACGCGCGTTGCGTGCCCCGCTGACGATGGAGCCGACGAGCAGGGCGGTCCCCGCGACCGCGAGCAGCACGATCATCGCGAGCTGCAGGTCGATAGCCACGCCGGCCGCCCAGGCCAGCAGGCCGACGCCGATCGCGGCGATGACCAGGCCCCAGACGACCGTCCCGACCCTCAGCCGCCGGCGGGGCGGTGTCACGGGCTCGGCCGGCGCGACGACCGGGTCGGCCCGGTCGGGCTCGGCGTAGGTCGCGAAGAAGGCGTCCGTCGGGGTGGGCGTCGGCGTCGGGTCCGGCGCGACTCGCTGCGCGGGGGAGTAGAGCGCGCCGATCGGCGACGTCGGAGCAGCGGGCTCCACCGGCGTCGGCTCGTGGGTCCGGGCCGCCCCGGCGGCCGCGTCGTCGACGGGGAGCACGGCGGTCTCCGAGACGGTCAGGACGGCCGTCTCGTCGGGCAGCGCGCCGGTCTCCGAGGCCGTCCGGGCGGCCGTCTCGTCGGGGAGCGCGCCCGTCTCCGAGGCCGTCAGGTCGGCCGTCTCGCGGGTCTCGGGGACGGAGGTCTTCTCGTGCGACAGGACGACGGTCTCGGCGGCGTCCGGCTCGTCCTGCGTCACCGGGAGCGGCGCCGTCTCGTCGGGGGTCTTGTCGGTAGCCATCAGTTCTCCTCGGTGATCGTGACGTCGCCGGCGCCGATCTGGACCTGCAGCGCGAGCTGCGGGCCGCCGTCGTCGAACGCGCCGGTGGTGAAGGTGCGGGGGTTGAGGCCGACGCCGTCGACGCTCTTGCTCTCCCCGTCGACGTCCCAGCGGACCGTGCCGGCACCGGCGTCGACGTCGGCGGAGATGCTCGCGTCCGACGGCACGACGACGGTGAGGTCCCCGGCCGCGAGCGAGATCGGCACCTGGAGCGTGTCGGAGGTCATGGGGACGTCGGACAGGTCGATGGTCACGTCGCCGAAGCCCATCGAGTAGCCGTGCGCGGCGTCCGTCCGGGAGGTCACCACGACGTCACCGCTGGCGGCGAAGTCGTGCTGGCCGTCGGCCGTCCAGTTCCAGTGGTGGTTCTGCACCGCGCCGACGGGCACCGCCACGAGGATGCCGATGACCGCGAGGCCACCGAGGCCGCCGCTGGTCCGGCCGCGCAGGCCGGAGACGATGATGCCGAGACCGGCCAGGACGATGCCGATCCCCAGCGCGGTGAGGCCGACCGGGCCGGTGAAGTCGCCCGAGCGCTCGGCGATCAGCAGGACGGCGAGGCCGAGCAGGCTGAGCGCGACGACCACGCCGACCGTGCCGGCGCCGGCACCCGGCGTGCGGGGCCGGGGCGGTCGCGGGTGGTTGGGCGTCTTGGGCGCACGGACGGGCGCCGGCGGCGGTGCCGAGGACGTCCAGGCCTGGGCCGGCGGAGCGCCGTAGGGCGGGACCGGGGCGTCGGTGACGCCAGGAGCCGGGTACGTGGTGGCGGGAGCCGCCGGGTACGTGGCCGCGGGGGAGGTCGGGTACGGAGCGGCCGGGTACGTCGCCGGGGCGCCGGGCGCCGTGTACGGACCGTACTGGCCCGCCGGCGGGCGCGGGCGGGACGGCTGCTGGTTGGCGACGACGATGATCAGGGTGACGATCCCGCCGACGAACGCGAGCCAGAGCAGCCCCTGCACCCAGCCCGGGGGCCCCCAGAAGAAGAACCAGTTGTCGCCACGGCCGAAGCCGACGATGACGAACGCCAGGGCGCCCAGCAGGGCGATGTCGAAGCGGCCGAGGATCATCTCCTCGACGTGGATCCGGCCGTCGCGACGCTCGGGCAGCAGGGCCCAGGCCGCGCCGTAGGCGACGAGGCCGAGCCCGCCGAGCAGGAGGGTCGCGGCGAAGATGCCGCGCACCAGGAGCGGGTCGATGCCGAACCGGTCGGCCAGCCCGCCGCTGACGCCGCCGATCCAGCGGTCGTCGGAGCGCGTGATGCCGAGCCGGCGGATGCCCTCGAAGAAGCTGTTCGACGGCTGCGTGGGGTGCTGCGGCGGTGCCGCGGGTTCGGGGGCCGGCCCGGGGCCGGTCGGAGTGCTCGTGTCCATGCCTCGATCCTTGTCGCTCGGCCGAGGCCGCGGCATCGGGTGGTCCCCTGAGCGCACCCTGAACCTGCCGCCGCGCACCCCTGAACGAACCCCGGACGGCACCCCGGCAGACGTCTGAGCATGTGACGATCGGACCGTGACCTCGACCGCACCCCTGCTCGCCCGCCGACGGCTGCCGCTGCGCCGTCCCGCGCGCGGACGCTGGTTCGGCGGTGTCGCGCTCGGGCTCGCCGCACACCTGGACCTGCCGGTGGGCCTCGTGCGGCTCGCCTTCGTGGTGCTGACCCCGATCGCGGGCGTCGGCCCCCTGCTCTACGTCTTCTGGTGGCTGTCCGTGCCCGCGGGCGACCCGGCCGACGCCGCGCAGGAGGTGCGGCCGAGCGCGCTGACCCGGCTGGCCAGGCGGCAGGCGCTCATCGAGCCCGGCCGCCGCATCCCGGTGACGGACATCGCGATCGGCGCGGTCCTCGTGATCGCCGCGGCCCTGCTCATCGCGGTCCGGTCCGGCGCCGACGTCCAGGCCGACTGGATCCTGCCCGCCCTGATCGTGCTCGCGGGGCTGTGGCTCGCCTGGAGCCAGCTGGACGCCGTGCAGCGGGGACGGCTGCGCGACCGGGCCGGCGGCCGGACGCCGGTGAGCGTGCTCCGCGTCGCYGGCGGGATCCTGCTGGCGGGCGTCGGCGTGCTGCTCTTCGTCGGGCTCGCGTCGGGCGAGGGAGTCGACACGGCGACCCTGGCGCAGTCGATCGTCGCGGCCCTGATCATGCTCGGCGGCGTCGCGCTCGTGCTCACGCCGTGGTGGCTGCGACTGGTCCGCGAGCTGGGTGACGAGCGCGCCGCCCGCGCCCGCGAGTCGGAGCGCGCCGACATCGCCGCGCACCTGCACGACTCCGTCCTGCAGACCCTCGCGCTCATCCGGTCGCGGTCCGACGACTCCGCCGAGGTGGCCCGCATGGCGCGTGCGCAGGAGCGCGAGCTCCGCGAGTGGCTCTACGACGACCGCCCGGCGCCGGGCACGTCCGTCGCGGCGGCCCTGCGGGGGATCGTCGCGGAGGTCGAGGACTCGCGCTCGGGGCCGTCGGGGGACCCGGTGGCCGTCGAGTCCGTGGTGGTCGGCGACCGCGTGCCCGACGCCGACACCGAGGCGCTGCTGCAGGCCACGCGCGAGGCGCTGGTCAACGCGGTGGTGCACGGCCGACCACCGGTGTCCCTGTACCTGGAGGTCGGGGCCACCGAGGTCGAGGTGTTCGTGCGGGATCATGGCGACGGGTTCGACCTCGACGAGGTGGGCACCGACCGGTTCGGGGTGCGCGAGTCGATCATCGGGCGGGTGCGGCGTCGCGGGGGCACCGCGACCGTGAGCAGCAGCCCCGAGCGCGGGACCGAGGTGCACCTGGTGGTGCCCATCCGGTCCACCGAGGAACAGGGAGCACAGGCATGAGCGAGCCGGTCGACGTCGTCCTGGTGGACGACCACCACATGTTCCGCACGGGCGTGAAGGCCTCGCTCGACGCCGGCGTGCGCGTGGTCGGGGAGGCGGACACGGTCGACGACGCGATCCGGCTGGTGCGCGAGCTCAAGCCACCCGTCGTCCTGCTCGACGTGCACCTGCCCGGCGGCGACGGGGGCGGCGGCGCCGAGGTCATCAAGGCGTGCACCGACCTGCTGGGCGAGACCCGGTTCCTCGCGCTGTCCGTCTCCGACGCGTCCGAGGACGTCGTCGCCGTCATCCGCGCGGGAGCCCGCGGCTACGTCACCAAGGCGATCGACGGCACGGACCTGTCCGACGCCGTCCGTCGCGTGGCCGGCGGCGACGCCGTCTTCTCGCCGCGGCTGGCCGGGTTCGTGCTCGACGCGTTCGGCGCCGCCGCGGGAGATGTCGCGATCGGCGACGACGAGCTCGACCGGCTGTCCGCGCGCGAGCGCGAGGTGATGCGGCTCATCGCGCGCGGGTACTCGTACCGCGAGGTGGCCTCGGAGCTGTTCATCTCGATCAAGACGGTCGAGACCCACGTCTCGGCGGTGCTGCGCAAGCTGCAGCTGTCCAGCCGGCACGAGCTCACGCGCTGGGCGGCGGCCCGGCGGCTGCTCTGACGATGCGGCTGCGCGTCGCGGCGTACGCCGTCATCGTCGAGGACGGCCGCATCCTGCTGCCGCACTGGGTGGAGGGCGGGCAGGCGGGGTGGACGCTGCCGGGCGGCGGCATCGACCCTGGCGAGGACCCTGCCGACGCGGCCGTGCGCGAGGTCCTCGAGGAGACGGGCTACCACGCGGTGCTGGACGAGCTGCTCGGCATCGACTCGCTCCTGATCCCCGCCGCCGACCGCATCGACCCCGCCGACGGTGCCCTCCACGCGTTGCGGATCGTCTACCGCGCGCACGTCGTCGGCGGGGAGCTGCGGGACGAGGTCGACGGCACCACCGACACCGCCGCGTGGTTCGCGCTCGACGAGGTGCACGGCCTCGACCGGGTCGAGCTGGTGGACACCGCGTTGCAGATGGCCGGGTACGCGAGCGAGCCGGAGAACGTCAGCGGGTAGGCGCCCTTCCGGCTGTGTACGGTGGGTCGCGAGACATACCGCGCGGTCGGTATGACGACTGACCGCGAGGACGCGGACAGTCGCCTGCAGCTCCCGGCGCCCGTGACCTCCGACGAAGGGACTCTCCCGTGACCGAGCCCAGAACCGCCCTCGTGACCGGCGCGGCCCGCGGCATCGGCGCCGCCACCGCGCAGCGGCTGGCAGCCGACGGGTTCCGCGTGGCCGTGCTCGACCTGCGCGAGCAGGACTGCGGGGCGACCGTGGACGCGATCCGCGCGGCGGGCGGCGACGCGCTCGCCCTGGGGGCGGACGTCGGCGACACCGACGCCGCCGCGGCCGCCGTCGCGCGCGTGGTCGACGAGCTCGGAGCGCCCACCGTCCTGGTGAACAACGCCGGGATCCTGCGGGACAACCTCCTGTTCAAGATGACCGAGACCGACTGGGACTCGGTGATGTCGGTGCACCTGCGCGGCGCGTTCCTCATGAGCCGGGCGGTGCAGAAGCACCAGGTCGAGGCGGGCTGGGGTCGGATCGTCAACCTGTCCAGCACGTCGGCGCTCGGCAACCGCGGGCAGGCCAACTACGCCGCCGCCAAGGCCGGGCTGCAGGGCTTCACCAAGGCCCTGGCCATCGAGCTGGGCCGGTTCGGGATCACGACGAACGCCGTCGCGCCCGGGTTCATCGCCACCGACATGATCCGGCAGACGGCCGAGCGGATGCGCCTCACGTACGAGCAGTTCGTCGAGGGCGTGGCCAAGGACATCCCGGTGGGCCGGGTGGGCCAGCCGGAGGACATCGCGAACGCCGTCTCGTTCTTCTGCTCCGAGGCCGCGGGCTTCGTCAACGGGCAGGTGCTCTACGTGGCGGGCGGGCCCAAGGCGTGATCGCGGTGGCGACGCCGGCCGGCCTGCTCGACGTGGTCGGAGAGTCGGCGACGGCCGAGTCCTGGCTGACGATCGAGCAGGACCGCATCGACGCGTTCGCCGACGCCACCGACGACCACCAGTGGATCCACGTCGACCCGTCGCGCGCCGCACAGGGCCCGTTCGGCGCCACCGTCGCGCACGGCTACCTCACGCTGTCCCTCGTCCCGCGCCTCACCGACGGGCTCGTCGAGGTGGGCGCGACCGACCTCGTCGTGAACTACGGGCTCGACCGCGTCCGGTTCGTGCAGCCGGTCGTCGTGGGCTCTCGGGTCCGGGCCTCGACGACGATCCGCAGCGCCGAGCCGACCGCGCGGGGCGTCCGCGCGGGGTTCACGGTGACGATCGAGATCGAGGGCGCCGGCAAGCCCGCCCTGGTCGCGGACACGGTGGTCCTGTACGTCGCAGCCCACTGACGCAACGTCCGAGCAACTGGGGGTCAGGACCCGTACTTGCTCGGACGTTGCGGGTCAGACGAAGGCTGCGATGCCCGTGATCGCGCGGCCCACGATGAGGTTGTTCATGTCCCGGGTGCCCTCGAACGAGTACACGGCCTCGGCGTCGGCCATGTAGCGCGCGACGCCGTGGTCGAGCTGGATGCCGTTGCCGCCGAGCGTCTCCCGGCACAGCGCGACGGTCTCCCGCATCGCGGTCGTCGTGTAGGCCTTGGCCAGGGCCGAGTGCTGGTCGCCCTGCCGGTCCTGGTCGCCCAGCTGGGACGCGCGCACGCACAGCGCGATGCTGGCGGTGATGTTGCCCAGGCAGCGCGCGAGCCGGTCCTGGACCAGCTGGAACGACGCGATGGGCTTGCCGAACTG
Organism: Cellulomonas sp. P4_H12; assembly: GCF_056400905.1. Classification (NCBI taxonomy): domain Bacteria; kingdom Bacillati; phylum Actinomycetota; class Actinomycetes; order Micrococcales; family Cellulomonadaceae; genus Cellulomonas; species Cellulomonas sp. P4_H12. Next base: position 73,198 of record NZ_JBFUKJ010000003.1, on the reverse strand, counting down.
CTCGCGCGCGAGTGCGTACTTCACGGTCGCCTCGTACGCGCCGACGGCCACGCCGACCGCCTGCCACGCCACCTCGGCGCGCGTCAGCCGCAGGACGGTGGCCACGTCGCGGAAGGAGTGGATGTTCGGCAGCCGGTCGGCCTCGGACACCTCGACCCCGTCGAGCAGGATGTCGGCGTTCTGCACGGACCGCAGCGCCTGCTTGCGCTCGATCTTGGTGGCCGTGAACCCGGGGGCGCCGCGGCGGACGATGAAGCCCTTGACCTGGTCGTCCGCGGTGTCGCGCGCCCAGATGACGGTGAGGTCCGCGAAGGTGGCGTTGCCGATCCAGCGCTTCGCGCCGTTGATCACCCACGTGTCGCCGGTGCGGTGGGCGGTCGTGCGCAGGCCGCGCGCGGTGTCGGAGCCGGACAGCGGCTCGGTCAGCCCGAACGCGCCCACCAGCTCCCCGCGGCTCATGGGCGGGAGCAGCTCCGCACGCTGCTCGAGCGACCCCCCGACGCCGATCGCGCCCATGGTCAGGCCGTTCTGCACGCCGATGAACGTCGAGAAGCCGGCGTCGACCCGGGACAGCTCCAGGGCCACCCAGCCGCGGTAGACGGCGCTGTTCTCGAACCGGACCGTCTCCGGCCACATCGGCCCGAGCATCCCGAGCTCGCCGACGCGCGGGATCAGGTGCACGGGGAACTCGGCGCGGTCCCAGTAGTCGTCCGCGATCGGCCGCATCTCTGCCTCCAGGAACTCCCGGATCTGCATCACGTGCTCGTTCTCGACCGGCGTGAGGAGGTCCTGGAAGGAGTAGAAGTCGCTGGTCAGCAGCGCGCGGGAGAGGTCGGTCTGGGGCGCGTCAGCGCCTCGGGCGATGGTCATTCCGAGGGCTCCGCTCGTCGATCGGCAGTGATCACGCCTCGAGTCTGCATCATTTCCCGAGATGTTGCATGCCCCTCGATCGGGAGTAGGTTGCCGCCATGTCGCACCTCGGCGTCGCCGATCCGCGCGTGGTCGGGCTCGGTCACCTCGGCACGCTCGTCGCGCCGTCCTGGCTGTCTCGACGACTGGAGGACGGCGAGCACGGGGAGGTCGTGCGCGCGTTCGTGCTGGCGCGCGAGACGTTCATCGAGGGCGCGCGGATCGACATGGGCCGGCTCGCGTCGAGGCTGGGCGTCGACAGGACGTCGCTGTTCCGCTGGGTGGGCAACCGCGACGCGCTGCTGTCCGAGGTCCTCTGGTCGCTCGCCGTCCCGACGCTCGAGCAGGCCGACGCCGCGACGCGCGGGGTCGCGGGTCCGCAGCGGGTGGCCGACTTCCTCACGCACTTCGTCCGCGACCTCAACACCGCCCCGTACTTCCGTGGCTTCCTGCAGCGCGAGCCGGCGCGGGCGCTGCGGCTGCTGACGACGAAGGAGAGCGAGATCCAGCGGCGCTACGTGGCGGTCGTCGAGACGCTGGTGCGCGAGGAGCTGGGCGAGCAGCCGTTCGGGCGGTCGGTGGACGCGCACGACCTGGCCTACCTGCTGGTCCGCATCTCGGAGTCGTTCACCTACGCCGACCTCATCAACGGCGACCGGCCCAGCGCCGAGCGGGCACGCGCGGCGTTCGAGCTGGTGCTGCGACCGTGACAGAGCCGCGGTACGCGCATCATGCCCGCTTTGACACCCGCTGGAACGACAACGACGTCTACGGCCACCTCAACAACACCGTCTACTACGAGGCGATGGACACGACGATCAACGCGTGGCTCAACGCGGCGGCGGGCCTGGACCCGACGGCGGGCGAGCCGATCGGGGTCTGCGTGTCGTCGTCGTGCGAGTTCCGCGCCTCGGCGACCTTCCCGGAACCGCTCGAGGTGGGCCTGCGGGCCGGCCGCGTGGGCACCACCTCCGTCACGTGGGAGCTCGGCATCCTGCGCGCGGGCGAGGTGATCGCCGAGGGTCGTTTCGTGCACGTGTTCGTCGACGACGAGACGCGGCGTCCGGTGCCCGTCCCCGACCGCATCCGCGCGGCCATCGAGCGCGACCTCACGGGCTGATCCGGTAGCGTACCGACCGGGCGGTATGTCGCGGTGCGGCCCGGGAGAGGTGGTCGACGATGACCGAACGGATGCCGGACCCGCCCGGGCTCGACGTGGCGCGGCTCGAGGCGTACCTGCGCCGCGAGCACCCGGAGCTCCTGGGGACCGGCAGCCTGACCGCGCGGGTGATCGCCGGCGGGCGCAGCAACCTGACCTACCGGGTGGACGGCGGCGTGCGCCCGCTCGTCGTGCGCCGTCCGCCCCTCGGCCACGTGCAGACCACCGCGCACGACATGGCGCGCGAGCACCGGGTGCTCACCGCGCTGGCCGGCTCGCGCGTGCCCGTCCCGCCCACGCTCGCCCTGGTCGACGACCCGGACGCCGGCACGGGGACGGTCTACTACGTCATGGACCTGGTGGACGGCGTGGTGCTCGCGGACCCCGCACAGAACGCGGCGTACGCGCCCGACACCCTGCGCACGGTGAGCCTGGAGCTCGCGACGCTGCTGGCCGAGCTGCACGCGATCGACCCCGCTGACGTCGGGCTCGCCGACCTGGGCCGGTCGGACGGTTACCTCGACCGGCAGCTGACGCGTTGGCGCACCCAGCTCGACGGCTCGCGCTCGCGGCCGGTGCCGAGCCTCGACGACCTCCAGGACCGCCTGGCCGAGCGCGTACCGACCACCCGGGGCGGCAGCATCGTGCACGGCGACTACCGGCTGGACAACGCGCTGGTCGGCGGCGAGGTCCCGCACGTCACGGCCGTCCTCGACTGGGAGATGGCGACCCTCGGCGACCCGGCGGTCGACCTCGGCATGCTCGGCCTGTACTGGAACATCCGGGAGCTCAGCGACGCCGTCCCGAGCGCGGTGGACCCCGGCGCCGGCTACCCCGACTTCGACGAGCTCGTCGATGCCTACAGCGCCCGGCTGGGTGTCGGCGTCCCCGAGCTCGGCTGGTACCGGGCCTTCGCCGCGTACAAGCTCGCGGTCATCCTCGAGGGCATCCACTACCGGTTCCTCGGTGGGGGCACCGTGGGGGAGGGCTTCGACCGCATCGGCACCCTGGTGGCACCGCTGGCCGACGAGGGCCGCGCGCAGCTGGCGGGCGTGCGCTGATGGACTTCTCCCACGACGCGGTCGCCCTGGACTTCGTCGGCCGCACGCAGCGGTTCCTCGACGAGCTGGTGTACCTCGCCGAGCCGGTCCTGGAGGAGCAGCTGGCCGCGACGCCCGACGACTGGGGTACCCCGGAGATCGTGCGCGACCTGCAGGCCGCCGCCCGCGAGCGAGGGCTGTGGAACCTGTTCCTGCCGGGCGGCGTCCTCACCACCCTGCAGTACGCGCCGGTCGCCGAGCTCACGGGCCGCAGCCCGCGCCTGGCACCGGTCGCGATGAACTGCGCCGCCCCCGACACCGGCAACATGGAGCTGCTGCACGAGTTCGGCACGGCCGAGCAGAAGGACGAGTGGCTCGAGCCGCTGCTCGATGCCCGGATCCGGTCGGCGTTCTGCATGACCGAGCCCGACGTCGCGTCGTCGGACGCCTCCCAGATCGCCACCCGCATCGTCCGCGAGGGCGACGAGTACGTGATCACCGGCCGCAAGTGGTGGTCGACGGGCGCGATGAGCCCGGAGTGCGCGCTGCTGGTGGTCATGGGCGCGACCGACCCGTCGGCGGAGCGCCACCGTCGCCAGAGCATGGTGCTGGTCCCGCGGGACACCCCGGGCGTCCGGGTGGTGCGGGCGCTGACCGTCTTCGGCTACGACGACCGCGACCACGGGGGCCACGCGGAGATCGTCTTCGACCACGTGCGGGTGCCGGTGACGCACGTGATCGGCGGCGAGGGCGAGGGCTTCGCCATGGCCCAGGCGCGGCTGGGTCCCGGCCGGATCCACCACTGCATGCGGTCGCTGGGCATGGCGGAGCGGGCGATGGACCTGGTGGTCGACCGCGCCGGGAGCAGGACCGCGTTCGGTCGCCCGCTCGCCGACCAGGGTGTGGTGCGCGAGTGGGTGGCGGAGTCGCGCCTGCAGATCGAGGCGCTGCGCCTGCTGGTGCTCAAGACCGCCTGGCTCATGGACACGGTGGGCAACCGCGCCGCCATGACCGAGATCCAGGCCATCAAGATCGCGGTCCCGCGGGCCGTGCAGCAGATCCTCGACCGCGCCATCCAGCTCTTCGGCGCGGCCGGGCTGTCCGGCGACCAGCCGCTCGCCGAGATGTTTGCCGCCGCGCGGGCCCTGCGCCTCGCGGACGGACCGGACGAGGTCCACCTCGCCTCCCTCGGGCGAGCCCAGCTGACCAAGAGGAAGTGATCCGAGATGACCCACGACGAAGCCCTCGACGGAGCGGGCTACGGCAGCATGTCCGTCGCGGCGATCCTGGCCGAGACCGCCCACAGCCGGCCCGACCGCACGGCGTTCTTGATGGGCGACCAGGTGGTCCGGTACGGCGAGCTCTGGGAGCAGACGCGAGCCTACGCCGGCGCCCTGCGCGCCCGCGGCATCGGACCGGGCGACCGCGTCGCCATGATCGTGCCGAACGTGCCCGACTTCGCCCGCGTCTACTACGGCGTCCTCGCCCTGGGTGCGGTCGTCGTGCCCGTCCACCTGCTGTTCAAGGCCGAGGAGATCGCGTTCGTGCTGCGCGACTCGGGCGCGACGCTGCTGGTGGCCGCGGCCCCGATGCTCGCCGAGGCCGTTCCGGCCGCGGCGAGCGCGGGCATCCCGCTGCTCACCGTGCTCGTCCCCGACGGCATGGAGGTCCCCTTCCCGCGACTGGAGGACGAGGCCGCGGCGACCGAGTCGATCGACCTCTACGCGTCCGTGCACCCCATCAGCGCGGCGACCATCCTCTACACCAGCGGCACCACCGGCCGACCCAAGGGCGCCGTCGGCTCGCACATGGCGATCATTGAGCAGGTCAACGTGGCCCTCATCGACACGTTCGACATGAAGCGCGACGACGTGGTGTTCGGCGGGCTGCCGCTGTTCCACACGTTCGGACAGGTCTGCGTCATGAACACCGCGTTCCGGGTGGGCGCCGCGGTTGTCCTGCTGCCCAAGTTCGAGCCCGACGCGGCGCTGGCCCAGATGGTGCAGCACCGCGCGACGGTGTTCACCGCAGTGCCGACGATGTACATCGGCCTCCTGCAGGCCGCCGCCCGCAGCACGGACCGGCCGCCGCTGCGGTACGCCGTCTCCGGAGGGGCCGCGCTGCCGGTCGCGGTGCTCGAGGCGTTCTCCCGGGAGTTCGCCGCGGAGGTCCACGAGGGCTACGGGCTCACCGAGACGTCGCCGGCCGTGTCGTTCAACTACGTCGGCGAGCCCATCCGTCCCGGCACGGTCGGCCGCCCGCTGTGGGGCGTCGACATCGAGATCGCCGACGCGGACGTCGACGACCGCATCGTCCCGCTGCCGCTGGGGGAGCTGGGAGAGATCGTGGTCCGCGGGCACGCCCTGTTCAAGGGCTACCTGGGCAACCCGGAGGCGTCCGCCGCGGCGGTGGTAGACGGGTGGTTCCGCACCGGCGACCTGGGCACCAAGGACGCGGACGACGTCATCACGATCGTCGACCGCAAGAAGGACATGATCGTCCGCAACGGCTACAACGTGTACCCGAGCGAGGTCGAGGACGTGATGATGCGGCACCCCGCGATCGCGTTCGCGGCGGTGTTCGGGATCGCCGACGAGCAGCGCGGCCAGGAGGTGCACGCCGCCGTCGTGCTGCTCGACGGCCACGACGCGACGCCCGCGGAGCTGGTGTCGTTCGTGCAGGAGCGCATCGCCGCGTACAAGTTCCCGCGCGTGGTGCACCTGGTGGACGCCCTGCCCCTGGGCGGGAGCGGCAAGGTCCTCAAGCGCGAGCTCGTCGCGCGGTTCTCGACGGCGCCGGCCGAGGCCTGACGCCGCGCTCAGGAGTGCGGGACGCCCGCGATCATGCCGCCGTCGACCACGTGCTCCGTGCCCGTGGTGTACGCGGAGTCGTCGCTCGCGAGGAAGACCACCGTGCCGGCGACGTCCTCCGGGACCGCCGGGCGGCCGAGCGGGATCGGCACTGCCGTCGGGTCCAGCCGGGCGGTCATCGGCGTCTGCACGAACCCCGGGTGCACGGAGTTGACCCGGATCCCGTCGGGGCCCAGCTCGACCGCGAGCGACTTGGTCAGCCCGCGGACGCCGAACTTCGAGGCGACGTAGCCGTGCAGGTGCGCGCCGCCGAGCATGCCCTCGACCGACGAGATGTTGATGATCGACCCGCGCCCGGCGGCCTTCATCGTCGGGACCACGGCCTGCACCCCGAGGAATACACCCGTGAGGTTGACCGCGATGACCGCGTCCCACTTGGCCTTGGGGTAGTGGTCGACCGGGCCGGCGTTGGCGATCCCCGCGTTGTTGACCAGGACGTCGACCGTGCCGAACGCGCACCGCGCGGCGTCGACCGCCGCGGCCCAGCTCTCCTCGGACGTCACGTCGAGGTGCACGGCGAGGGCTCGGTCGCCCAGCTCCGCAGCCAGCGCGGCCGCCGGCTCGTCGGCCAGGTCGGCGACGACGACGCGCGCGCCCGCTGCGTGCAGGGCGCGGGTGAACGCGGCGCCGAGCCCGCCCGCTGCGCCGCTGACGATCGCGACCCGACCCTCCAGCCTGCTGTCCATGTGGCCCCTCCTCAGGTGACGGCGATGACGAGTCGACCGGTGGTGGCGCCGTCGGCGAGTCTCTGCACGGCCGCCGGCGCGTCCTCGAACGGCACGACCTCGCCGACGACCGGACGGATGCGTCCCTCGTCGACGAGCAAGGTGAGCGCGACGTGCGTCGCCTCGACGAGGTCCGGCCGGCGCTGCGCGTAGAGCGCCCAGTGCAGCCCCAGCACGCTGTAGTTCTTCACCAGCGCGTGTCCCGCGTTGACCGCCTGGATCTGCCCTCCGGCGAACCCCACGACGACGATGCGCCCCTCGAACGCGATGCACCGGGTCGACTGCTCGAAGGCGCGGCCGCCGACGGGGTCGAACACCACGTCCGCGCCGCGCCCGGCGGTCTCGGCCTTGACGACTGCGACGACGTCCTGCGTCGAGCGGTCCACGACGACGTCCGCACCGGCCGTGCGGGCGACCTCCGCCTTGGCGGCGCTGCCCACGACGCCGACGACGCGTGCCCCGGCAGCCGCCCCCAGCTGCACGGCCGCGGTCCCGACGCCGCCGGCCGCCGCGTGGACGAGCAGCGTCTCGCCGGGCCGGATCCCCGCCCGACGGTGCAGCCCGAACCAGGCCGTCTGGTAGCCGATGGTCAGCGAGGCGGCCTCGACGTCGTCGAGCGCCGGCGGCGCGGGGAACACCTCGTGCTCGTCGAGGACCGCCAGCTCGGACAGGACGCCGATCCGCGACCCCACCACCCGGTCGCCCACCGCGACGCGCCCGACGCCGTCGCCGAGCGCGACGACGTCCCCGCACAGCTCGATGCCGGGCGAGAAGGGCAGCTCCGGACGCACCTGGTACTCACCACGGGCGAGCAGCACGTCGGGGAAGTTGACGGCGACGGCGCGGACCCGCACCAGCACCTGCCCGGGGCCGGGCGTCGGATCGGGGACGTCCGCGAGCTGCAGGACCTCGGCCGGTTCGCCGTGCCGGACCACGTGCCACGCGCGCACCCGCGTCACGCCCCGATGCCGACGAGGAACAGGTCCGTCAGCTGCTCCGCCAGGACCGTCTTGTCCTCGGCGCCGTCGGGGGAGTACCAGGTGGACAGGTAGTGCACGTCCGCGAAGAAGTGGGCCACGAGCACCGCGAGCGGGACGTCGGTCCGGTAGAGGCCTTCCTCCTGTCCGCGCTCGAGGATGCCGGCGAACACGTCGTGGTACTGCCGGCGGCGCCGCGTGACCTCCTTCTGGCGAGGCTCGGAGAGCATGTGCACGCTGCGGAAGAACACGGTGCCCTCGGGCAGGAAGTCGATCGAGGTCTGGATGACGTCGACGCACACGTCGTGCAGCGTCTGGGCGGTCGGCGCACCACGCCCGATGATCTCGTCGAGGTGCTCGGTCTGCAGCGAGAGCATGCGCTCGTACACCGAGAAGAGCAGGTCGTCCTTCGACTCGAAGTAGTGGTACATCGCGCCCTTGGTCACGCCGGCGGCCTCGACGATCTGCTGCACGGACGTGTTCGCGTACCCCTGGGCGGCGAACAGCTCGACCGCGGCGCGCGTGATGTCGTCGACGACGCTGGAGGTGGCCATCTGCTCGGGACTCCTTGTGCTAGCCGACCGCGACGGCACTGGCACCGCCGTCGATGGTGAGGGTGTGGCCGGTGATCCACGACGCGTCGTCGGAGAGCAGGAACGCGACCGGTCCGGCGACGTCCTCCGGCTCGCCGATGCGGCCCAGCGGGTACGCGGCGGCGAGCGCGGCCTCCCGGTCGCCGGCGTAGAGCGCCTGGGCGAGCCGCGTGCGGACCACGGCCGGCGCGACGGCGTTGACGCGGATGCCGGGCGCGAGCTCCACGGCGAGCTGCTGGGTGAGGTTGATGAGCGCGGCCTTGGAGACGCCGTAGAACGCGACGCCGGGGCTGGCCGACTGGCCGGCGACCGAGGCGGTGTTGACGATCGAGCGACGCAGACCCAGCTCCACCGCCGACCGGGTCCAGTCGAGCGCGGCGACCACGTTGACCTCGAGGATCTTGCGGACCACGGAGCTCTCGATCTCGAGCGCGGGGCCGTACGCGGGGTTGATCCCCGCGTTGTTGACCAGGTGGTCGAGCCCCCCGAACCGCTCGCGGACCAGCCGGAGAACGTGGGCGCGGTGGTCCGGGTCGTCCGCCCTGCCCGCGACGCTGATCGCACGGCCGGGCGTGACGGCGTCCAGACGGGCGACGGCCTGGTCGAGGGACTCCGGCTTGCGCCCGGTGAGGATCACGGTGGCACCCTCGGTGACCAGGCGCTCCGCGATCGCGAGCCCGATCCCGCGGCTGCCCCCGGTGATCAGGGCGACCCTGCCCTCGAACCTGCGCACGCGCACCCCTCCCGATACCGACCGTTCGGTATGTCGAGGCTAGCGCATGGGCGGTCTGGCGTTTATCTGACTCAGCGTCAGATAGCCTGGCGGCATGGATCTCGTCTACTCGCTGCTCATCGTCCTGCACCTCGTCGGCTGGGCCATCGTGCTCGGCGGAACCCTGGTCAACCTGCGCACCCCGAAGATCGCGACCGGCGTCCTGCACGGGATCCTCACGGCCCTGGTCACCGGCCTCGCGCTCGCGGGCATCGCGTCCGCGGGCCTCGCCGGTCACGAGCCGGACCCGGCCAAGCTGGCCGTCAAGCTCGTCGTCGCCCTCGTGGTCACCGCGCTGGTGGTCCTCGGCGTGCGCAAGCCCGCGCGCGTGACCACCGGCTACCTCGCGGCCATCGCCGGGCTCACGGTGGTCAACGTCGCGGTCGCCGTCATCTGGCACTGACCGTTCCGAGGAGAAGCGCCGGCGCGCTGGCAGTACTGTCCAGCGCGTGAACTCCGTCGGTGACCTCCTCGTCGGCCTGGTCGTGCTCGTGGGCCTGGTCGGCGTCGTCGTGCAGGTCCTGCCCGGCGGCCTGCTCGTCGCCGCGGCGATCATCGTGTGGGGCGTCGTCACCGGCGGCACCGCGGGCTGGACGGTCGTCGCCATCACGGTCGTCGTCACGGCGCTCGCCACGGTGGGCAAGTACCTGCTGGCCGGGCGGCACCTCAAGCGCGCGGGCGTGCCGCCGTCGACGCTCATCTGGGGCGGGGTGGCCGGTGTCGTCGGGTTCTTCGCCATCCCGGTCGTCGGGCTGTTCGTCGGCTTCGTGCTGGGGATCTACCTCGCGGAGTGGGCGCGCTCGCGGCAGGCCCAGCCCGCGTGGCGCGCGACGGTCGCGGCGCTCCAGGCCACCGGGCTGACCATCCTCGTCGAGCTCGCCGCGGCGCTCGTCGCGACGGGTGCCTGGATGACCGCCCTCGCCGTCACCTGACCCCGCGCGTCCACAGGCGCGGGGACGGCAATGTCGGTGCCGGCGCCTATCCTGGACGGGCCATGACGTCGCTCTTCGAGAACCTCTCCCTGCCCCTGCCCGGCGTCCCCACGGGCGCTCCCGACGACGCCGGGTCCGCCGAGCGTCGTGCCCGGCGCCAGGCCGAGGCGGACGCCCTGGTGGTGGGGCTGAACCCGCAGCAGCGCGAGGCCGTGCTGCACCAGGGCGGCCCGCTGCTCATCGTCGCCGGCGCCGGCTCGGGCAAGACGCGGGTGCTCACCCACCGCATCGCCTACCTGCTGGCCACCGGCCGGGCACGGGCGGGCGAGGTCATCGCGATCACGTTCACCAACAAGGCCGCCGCGGAGATGCGCGAGCGCGTCGAGCACCTGGTCGGGCCGGCCGCGGGCCGCATGTGGGTGTCCACGTTCCACTCCGCGTGCGTGCGCATCCTGCGACGCGAGGCCGCGACCCTCGGGCTGCGGTCCAGCTTCTCCATCTACGACTCCGCGGACTCGCAGCGACTGCTCACCCTCGTCGCGCGCGAGCTCGACCTCGACCCCAAGCGGTATCCGGCCAAGGCGCTGGCCTCGAAGATCTCGTCGCTCAAGGACGAGCTCGTGGACCCCGAGACGTTCGCGGCGACGTCGGGCGGCGGGGCGGCCAACGACTTCGACACCGTCCTGGCGCAGGTCTACACGCGGTACCAGGCGCGGTTGAAGCAGGCGCACGCCCTCGACTTCGACGACCTCATCATGACCACGGTCCACCTGCTGCAGGGCTTTCCCGCGGTGGCCGAGCACTACCGCCGCCGGTTCCGCCACGTGCTGGTCGACGAGTACCAGGACACCAATCACGCGCAGTACGTGCTGGTCCGCGAGCTCGTCGGGTCGTCGCGCGGCATCGTCGACGACTCGACCGACATGGAGCTCCCGCGCGGCGAGCTCACGGTAGTCGGTGACGCCGACCAGTCCATCTACGCGTTCCGCGGCGCCTCCATCCGGAACATCCTCGAGTTCGAGGTCGACTATCCGGACGCGCGGACCATCCTCCTCGAGCAGAACTACCGCTCGACGCAGAACATCCTGTCGGCCGCCAACGCGGTGATCAGCCGCAACCCCGGCCGCGAGGGCAAGCGCCTCTGGACCGACTCGGGCGCCGGCGCGCAGATCGTGGCCTACGTCGCGGACACCGAGCACGAGGAGGCCCGGTTCGTCGCCGAGGAGATCGACCGGCTCGGCGACGCCGAGAACGTGCGGCCCGGCGACGTCGCCATCTTCTACCGGGCGAACGCGCAGTCCCGGGCGCTGGAGGAGGTGCTCATCCGCGTGGGGCTGCCGTACAAGGTGGTCGGCGGCACGCGGTTCTACGAGCGCAAGGAGATCAAGGACGCCGTCGCGTACCTGCGGGCCATCGACAACCCGGACGACGACGTCAGCGTCCGGCGCATCCTCAACGTCCCGAAGCGGGGCCTGGGTGACCGGTCAGAGTCGATGGTCGCGGCGTACGCCGAGCGCGAGCGCTTCTCGTTCGGCGCAGCGCTCGACCGGCTCGACGAGGTGCCGGGCCTGGGCACCCGCGCCCTCACCGGGCTGTCCGCCTTCGCCGCGATGATGGCGGACCTGCGCGCGCTGTCCGAGTCCGGGGCGGGTCCGGCCGAGGTCCTCGGAGCCGTGCTCGACCGGTCCGGCTACCTCGCGGAGCTGCGCGCGAGCGACGACCCGCAGGACGGCTCCCGGGTGGAGAACCTGGCCGAGCTGCACGCCGTCGCCTCCGAGTTCGAGCAGACCGACCCCGAGGGGAACCTCGCGGACTTCCTCGAGCGCGTCTCGCTCGTGGCCGACTCGGACCAGATCCCCGACGACGACGGCGGCGACGCGGACGGCGGTGCTCGCCCCGACCAGGGCGTGGTCACCCTCATGACGCTGCACACCGCCAAGGGCCTGGAGTTCCCGGTCGTGTTCCTCACCGGCATGGAGGACGGCACGTTCCCGCACCTCCGGTCGCTGTCGGACTCGCAGCAGCTGGAGGAGGAGCGGCGGCTCGCGTACGTCGGCCTCACACGTGCCCGCGAGCGGCTGTACATCTCGCGCGCCGCGGTCCGTACGGCCTGGGGCGTGCCGAACGAGTTCCCCGCCAGCCGGTTCCTCGACGACCTGCCGGACGAGCTCATCGACTGGCGGCGACGCGAGTCCTCCACCCAGCAGCTGCGCTCCAGCTACGGCTCGGGTTATGGCTCCTCGGGCGGCGGTGGGTACCGGTCGGCGCCCCGGACGGAGACGCGCAAGGCGCTCCCGTCCACCGGGGCCACCTTCGGGTCGGCGACGCCGCGTCCCGACTCGGCCATCCCGCAGCTGGCCGTCGGGGACCGGGTCACGCACGACTCATACGGGCTGGGCACGGTGATCGCGCTGGAGGGCGCCGGGCCGAACGCCGTGGCGAAGGTCGACTTCGGCACGGACGGCACCAAGCGGCTGCTCCTGCGGTTCTCGCCGGTCACCAAGCTCTGAGCCGCCGGACACCGTCCCTGCACGGCCCGGACCCGGGTCGTCGTGACGCCGGAGCCGGCCCATGCCCGGGTCCGCAGCACCCGGGCCAGCGAGACCCCGGCGGCCACGGTCAGCCCACCGGCACGTCTGCCCAGGCCGCGGTGACCGCCGCCCGGACCGCGTCGGGCGAGACGCCCAGCCCGTCGAGCACGCGGTGCGCGGACGTGTCGTCGAGACGGGCGACCGCGAGGAGCAGGTGACCGCTGTCGATGCGGCGGTGCTTGTACCGGACTGCCTCGCGCAGCGAGATCTCGAGCAGCTTCTTGGCGTCCGCGTCGAACGGGCGGTGCCCGGCCTTGCCGGGCGGCGGCGCGGTGACCGCGTCCAGCGCGCCCGGACCGAACGTCGCCTCGACCTGCGCTCGCACCGCGTCGAGGTCGATGCCGACCCCCGCCAGCGCGTCGCCGTCGATCGTGTGCGGCGGCAGGGCGCGCACGCCGCCGAGCACCGCCCGGTGGTCGACCCCGAGACTGCCCAGCGCCCGGCCGGCGACGGTGTCGGGCTGGCGGATCGCGCCGAGCAGCACGTGCTCGGTCCCGATCCGCTCGGCACCCAGCGCGCGCGCCTCGTCCTGCGCCTGCACGACCGCCTCGCGGGCGTCCTTCGTGAACCTCTCGAACATCAGCCGAACCTCTTCCCGTACTTCTTGTGGACCGCCTGCCGTGACACACCCAGGGCGGCGGCGACCTGCTGCCAGGACCACCCCAGCCCCCGGGCGCGCTCGACGTGCAGGGCCTCCAGCCGGTCGGCGAGCGCCCGCAGCGCGCGGACGGCCCGCAGGCCTTCGGCGGGCTCGGCGGCACTCGCGGCCGCGGTCATCAGCTCATCGGACATGTCTGTCAACCTACATTGACGCCGGAGACACTGTCAACCCTAGTTGACGCCGGCGCTCAGGCAGGCGAAGCGGTTGCACGTCGGAGCAGGAGCCGCCGCGGCTGCATCGACACGGGCGTTCAGCTGCACGAGTGCGCAACGTCCGCACTCAGGGGTGTCAGGAGGCCTATTTGTGCGGACGTCCCCGGAGGCCGCCGCAACGTCCGCGCATCTACGCCCCGGGGGGCCTCTTTGCGCGGACGTCCGCGCGAGCAGACCGCAACGTCCGCACGCCTGCGTGTCAGGGGGCCTCTTCGCGCGGACGTCCGCGCGACCAGACCGCAACGTCCGCACATCAGGGTGTCAGGGGGCCCCTTTGAGCGGACGTCCCGCGGGAGGAGAGCGCAACGTCCGCGCATCTAAGTGTCGGGGGGCCTCTTTGCGCGGACGTCCCGCGGGGCGAGTCCGCAACGTCCGCGCATCTACGTCCCGGGGGGCGTTCTTGTGCGGACGTCCCGCTCGGCGATCTGTCAGTCGTGGGGGATGAGCCTCGGGTGGGCGAGGTCGCGGTTGTCGACGACGACCGTGGCGCGGGCGGCCGGGCGGCAGGCCGCCAGGTAGCGGCGCTGGCCCTCGACGTAGCGGGCGTTCGCGGGGTGGGCAGGGTCCGGGGGGCAGCCGTCGCGGACGGCCATCCGGGCGAACGTTTCGGCGAAGTCCACGTCGAGGTACACGGAGAAGTCCCACCAGGCGGCGAGCTCGTCGCGGTGCAGGAAGATGCCGTCGACGACGAGCACGGTGCGGTCGGTGCCGGTCTCGCGCGGCAGGTGCAGTGCGGTGTCGGTGGCGACGTCGCGCACCGCCCGCCGGTACCGGCGGCTGCCGCCGGGCGCGAACGGCTCGAGGACCTCGGTGCGCAGCGCGTCGTAGTCGTACGAGTCGGCCCAGAAGCCCTCCGGGGAGTGCCGGCCCTGGCGGTAGCGCTCGTCGCGCGGGCGGTGGAACCCATCGACGCCCACGCGGACGACGGTGCGGCCGCCGCGTCGCAGCTCGCGGGCGAGCTCGTCGGCGAAGGTGGTCTTGCCCGCGCCGTCCATGCCGTCGACGCCGACGAGGACGGGCCGCCCCAGGGTCCGTGGGTCGGGCACGTGAGCGGCGACGTCGCGCAGCACCGCCAGGCGTGCGACCGACGCGACGGGCGCGGTGTCCGAGGGGGCGCTCACCGCGACCGACGGGACGTGCGTGCGGGGTCGAGAGCTGCAGCAGCGACCTGCGTCACCGGTTCCATGCGGGGAACGTAGCGGACCGGCGCGCGGCGGGGGAGGGGTTCGGGTGCGCGGATCGTCGCGTACGCCACATCTCTCGATGTGAAGACATCTCCACCCGGCCGCTACCATCGACCGGGGCGTTTCGGCCGCACAGAGGCCGTCGAACGCCGGTGATGAGAGGACCCAGACCAGGTGGACCTGTTCGAGTACCAGGCACGTGACATCTTCGAGAAGCACGGCGTTCCCGTCCTGGGCGGCGTCGTCGCCACGACTCCCGAGGAGGCTCGCGCCGGCGCGGAGCAGCTCCTGGGTGGTCAGGACGGCGTGGTCGTCGTCAAGGCTCAGGTCAAGGTCGGGGGCCGCGGCAAGGCGGGCGGCGTCAAGCTGGCGCGCTCCGCGGACGACGCGGCCGAGAAGGCCTCCGAGATCCTCGGCATGGACATCAAGGGCCACACGGTCCACCGCGTGATGATCGCGCAGGGCGCGAAGATCGCGACGGAGTTCTACTTCTCCCTGCTGCTGGACCGCGCCGAGCGTCGCTACCTGGCGATGTGCTCGGTCGAGGGCGGCATGGAGATCGAGCAGCTCGCGGTCGAGCGTCCCGACGCCCTCGCCAAGGTCGCGGTCGACCCGCGCACCGGCATCGACCAGGAGAAGGCCGACGAGATCGTCGCGGCCGCCGGGTTCACGCCCGAGCTGGCGCCGAAGGTCGCCGCCGTGCTGCAGACGCTGTGGACGGTCTACAAGAACGAGGACGCCACGCTCGTCGAGGTCAACCCGCTCGTGCTGACCGAGGACGGCGACATCGTCGCGCTCGACGGCAAGGTCACGCTCGACGAGAACGCAGGCTTCCGCCACCCGGAGCACGCCGAGCTCGAGGACGCCGCCGCGGCGGACCCGCTCGAGGCGCGCGCCAAGGAGAAGGACCTCAACTACGTCAAGCTCGACGGCGAGGTCGGCATCATCGGCAACGGCGCGGGGCTCGTCATGAGCACGCTCGACGTCGTCGCGTACGCCGGTGAGGCGCACGGCGGCGTGAAGCCGGCGAACTTCCTCGACATCGGCGGCGGCGCGAGCGCCGAGGTCATGGCCGCGGGCCTGGACATCATCCTCACGGACCCGCAGGTCAAGGCCGTGTTCGTCAACGTGTTCGGCGGCATCACGGCGTGCGACGCCGTGGCCAACGGCATCGTCGCGGCGCTCGACATCCTGGGCGACGAGGCCTCCAAGCCGCTGGTCGTGCGCCTCGACGGCAACAACGTGCTCGAGGGTCGTCGGATCCTCGCCGAGGCCGGTCACCCGCTCGTCACGATCGCGGACACGATGGACGGCGGCGCCGACAAGGCGGCCGAGCTCGCCCACGCCGCGGCCTGAACCCCCTGACGCAGAGAGAAGCAGACACCACCATGGCGATCTTCCTGACCGAGGCATCCAAGGTCATCGTCCAGGGCATGACGGGCTCCGAGGGCCAGAAGCACACGACCCGCATGCTCGCGTCCGGCACGTCCGTCGTCGGCGGGGTGAACCCGCGCAAGGCGGGGACCACCGTCGCGTTCGGCGAGACCGAGGTCCCGGTGTTCGGCACCGTGGCCGAGGCCATGGACGCCACCGGCGCCGACGTCTCCGTCGTCTTCGTGCCGCCGGCCCACACCAAGGCCGCGGTCGTCGAGGCGATCGATGCGGGCATCCCGCTCGTCGTCATCATCACCGAGGGCGTCCCGGTGGCCGACACCGCCGAGTTCTTCGCCCTCGCGGTGGAGAAGAACGTGCGGCTCATCGGCCCCAACTGCCCCGGCCTGATCAGCCCCGGAAAGTCGAACGTGGGCATCATCCCCGCCGACATCACGGGCCCCGGGCGGGTCGGCCTGGTGTCCAAGTCCGGCACGTTGACCTACCAGATGATGTACGAGCTGCGGGACTTCGGGTTCTCCACGGCCATCGGCATCGGCGGCGACCCGATCATCGGCACCACGCACATCGACGCCCTCGCGGCGTTCGAGGCGGACCCCGACACCGAGGTCATCGTGATGATCGGCGAGATCGGTGGCGACGCCGAGGAGCGCGCGGCCGCCTACATCGCCGAGCACGTCACCAAGCCCGTCGTCGGCTACGTCGCCGGTTTCACGGCGCCGGAGGGCAAGACCATGGGCCACGCCGGCGCCATCGTGTCGGGCTCGTCGGGCACCGCCCAGGCCAAGAAGGAGGCCCTCGAGGCCGCGGGCGTCAAGGTCGGCAAGACGCCGTCCGAGACGGCCGCGCTCGCGCGCCAGCTCCTGTCCTGACCACCCTCTCGACGACCCCGGTGAGCCCACGCTCACCGGGGTCGTCGTGTTCTACCCGACAGCCGACGCGCCGGGCGGGGTTCGCCGGTGCGGGAGCGTCGGCGGCGACCATGGCACGGTGAGCTCCACCGGTCCCCGCACGGGGGGCACCCCTGTCCTCGACCGCCGCCGTCGCCGCACGCTGTCCGACGACGCCGCGCCGACGTTCTTCGTGTCCGCGCTCGACGGCGCCCCGCGCTGGGTCTCGGGCGTCCTGTCCTCCCTGCAGGCGGCGGTGCTGTCGCTGCTGGTGCTCACGCTCCCGGCCGTCGCCGCGTACGTCGCGACGTCCGCGGACCCCTCGAACAGCGGCGTGGGCTGGTTCCGGTCGGTGGGCGTCGGCTCCTCCCTCTGGCTGCTGGGGCACGGGGTCCCGGCGCAGGTCGGCGCGGTCACCGTCTCGCTCGTCCCGCTGGGTGTGACGGTCCTCGCCCTCTTCGCCTGCTACGCGTCCGCCCGCCGGTCCGGCCTGGCCACGTGGTCGGCGTACGCCGCCGGGGTCGGCACGTACACGCTGGTCGCGGTGCTGCTCGCGCTGCTCGGCGGGAACTCCGGCGCTGGCCTGGTGCGGGCGCTCGTCGGCGGCGCGACCGTGTCCGCGGTCGGCCTGGGGACGGGCCTGCTGGCGCGCCCCGAGGCCCCCACGTTCCGCGCGCTGACCCGACCCGTGTGGATCCGTTGCCCCGGGCCCCTGCGGACCGGCGCCGCCGGCGGCGTGCTCGCCACGGCCTGCCTGGTGCTCGTCGCGGCGCTCGTCGCGACGCTGTGGGTGGTGGCGGGCCGGGCGACCATCGGGGACGTCGTGCGCGGCCTCGGGCTGGACATCGTCGGCGGGGTGGTGCTCGCGGTGGCCGAGCTCGCGTACCTGCCCAACCTCGTGGTCTGGGCGCTCGCGTGGCTCAGCGGCGCCGGCTTCGCCGTCGGCTCTGGGACGCGCTTCGCCCCCGACGGGGTGGTGGGCGGCCCGCTGCCGGCCGTGCCCCTGCTCGGCGCGCTCCCGACGCCGGACGTCGCGGGACCGGTCACGAGCGTCGTCCCGCTGGTGCTCGTCGTCGTCGGCGCGCTGGTCGGCTGGTACGTGCACCGCAGGCTGGTGTCACTCCGCTGGTGGGACGCCCCCGTCGCGTGCCTGGCCGCGGCGGTGACCGCCACCCTCGCGGTCGCCACCCTCGTGACGCTCGCCAGCGGCGGGGTCGGACCCGACCGGCTGGCCGACGTGGGCGCGCAGGGGATGGTCGTCGGGCTCCTCGCCGGCGCCGGCGTGCTGGTGGGGTCGCTGCTGGTCGCGCTGCCCGGCGACGGGCCGCTGCGGGCGCAGGTGCACCGGTGGATCGGCGCGCTGCTGCGCCGGGAGCCGGCGCAGGACTAGGAGCCGCTCTGCTCCAGCGACCCCCGCAGCTCGTCGAGGTCCTTCACGTACTGCGCGTCGCAGGCGTTCGTCGCGGCGATGGTCAGGGCGCCCGCGAGGCAGTCCTGCTTGGCCTGCTGCACCGGCCAGAGCGCGAGCTGCACGCCGAGCAGCAGCGACCAGAACAGCGCGATGACGACGCCCACGGCGATGATCGGCGTGAGCCCGCGGGACCGCGCCCGGGCCGACACGACGAGCGCCCGCACGGCGACCACGAGTGCGGCGAGGGCGAACGCGATGCCGGCGGCCTGCCACGGGAGCGGCAGAGTGGCGACGAGGACCGACGACAGGATGAGGACGCCGAACAGCCGCGTGAGGTGCTGGGCCCGCGCGGCCTGCTCGGGGTCCGGCGGCCTGCGGTCGGGTGCGCCCGGACCGACGGCCGCGGGGTGGTGCGGCGCCGGCGGGGGCCACGGGTGCTGAGCAGGCGGCGCGTCCACCCGGTCGCCGTCCGGCGTGCGCGGACGGTCCTCGGGGGGTGCGTACGGATTGCTCACCCGAGCATTCTCGCCCACGAACGCCACCCGGCGGACGGCGCGTCCGCCGACCGCGGATAGGGTCGCTGCGTGACGCACGAGACCCCTCCTCGCCCCGCCCCGGCCACCCGCAGCGCGGGCCGGCTCGTGGTGCTCGTGTCCGGCACGGGCTCGAACCTCGCCGCCCTGCTGGCGGCTCACGACGACCCGGCCTACGGCGCGCGCGTCGTCGCGGTGGTCGCGGACCGCAGCGGCATCCGCGCCCTCGACATCGCGCGCGAGGCCGGCATCCCGACGGCAGTGGTGTCGATCAAGGACTTCGACGACCGGCCCGCGTGGGACCGTGCGATCACGGAGACCGTCGCCGTGTTCTCGCCCGACCTGGTGGTCTGCGCGGGCTTCATGAAGCTGTTCGGCGCCACGTTCCTGGAGCGCTTCGGTGGCCGGACCGTCAACACGCACCCCGCGCTGCTGCCGTCGTTCCCCGGGGCCCATGGCGTGCGGGACGCGCTCGCGTACGGCGTCAAGGTCACGGGGTGCACCGTCATGGTGGTCGACGAGGGGATCGACTCCGGGCCGATCCTCGCCCAGGCCGCCGTCACCGTGGAGCCCGACGACGACGAGCCGACGCTGCACGAGCGCATCAAGTCGGTCGAGCAGAGGCTGCTGGTCGACTGGGTCGGCCGGATCGCCCGCGAGGGGCTGCGGGTGGAGGGCCGGCGCGCGATCGTCGGCTGACGCGCGCCCGGTTGCCGCTAGACTCGGCCACGGTCGTGACTGGCGCAGGTGGGTTCAACCACCGGGAAGCGGCCGCAGTGCCCCGCCACGCACCGCCCGCCTGGGTGCATGGGTCCGCCCTAGCCGACCCTGCACCCCCGGGAGCCGCCATGTCCTCCATCGAGAACCGCCGACCCGTCCGCCGCGCCCTCGTCAGCGTCTACGACAAGACCGGCCTGACCGAGCTCGCGGAGTCGCTGCACGCCGCCGGCGTCGAGATCGTCTCCACCGGCTCGACCGCGTCGACCATCGCCGCCACGGGTGTGCCGGTCACGCGGGTCGAGGACCTCACCGGGTTCCCCGAGTGCCTGGACGGGCGCGTCAAGACGCTGCACCCGCGGGTGCACGCGGGCGTGCTGGCCGACACGCGGCGGCCGGAGCACCTCGCGCAGCTGGCGGACCTGGGGATCGCCCCGTTCGAGCTGGTGGTGGTCAACCTCTACCCGTTCACGGCGACCGTCGCGTCCGGCGCGGAGCCCGACGAGTGCGTCGAGCAGATCGACATCGGCGGCCCGTCCATGGTGCGCGCGGCGGCGAAGAACCACCCGAGCGTGGCGGTCGTGGTCGACCCCGCGCGCTACGACGAGGTCGCCGCCGCGGTCCAGGCGGGCGGCTTCACGCTCGCCGCGCGCCGGCTGCTCGCGGCCGACGCCTTCGCCCACACCGCCGCCTACGACGCCGCGGTGGCCAGCTGGTTCGCGGCCGACTACGCGCCGGACGCCACGACGGTCGACTCGGGCTTCCCGGCCTTCACCGGGTCGACGTGGGTGCGCGGCGAGGTGCTGCGCTACGGCGAGAACCCGCACCAGCAGGCGGCTCTCTACCTGACCCCGGACGGCGAGGCCGGACGCGGGCTGGCGGGCGCCGAGCAGCTGCACGGCAAGGCCATGAGCTACAACAATTACGTCGACGCCGACGCCGCGTGGCGGGCCGCGCACGACCACGACGCCCCCGCGGTCGCCATCATCAAGCACGCCAACCCGTGCGGCATCGCGGTCGGCTCGGACGTCGCCGACGCGCACGCCAAGGCCCACGCGTGCGACCCGGTGTCGGCGTTCGGCGGCGTCATCGCGACCAACCGGACGCTCACGGCCGCGGCCGCGGAGCAGATCGCGCCGGTGTTCACCGAGGTCGTGGTCGCACCGGACTTCGAGCCGGAGGCGCTCGAGATCCTGGCGCGCAAGAAGAACATCCGGCTGCTCAAGGTCACCCCGACGCAGGGCGTGCGGACCGAGCGCCGTGCCGTCAGCGGCGGCCTGCTGGTCCAGGAGCTGGACCAGGTCGACGCGCCCGGCGACGACCCGTCGGCGTGGACGCTGGCGTCGGGCGCGCCGGCCGACGAGGCGACGCTGCGCGACCTCGAGTTCGCGTGGCGAGCGGTCCGCGCGGTGAAGTCCAACGCGATCCTGCTGGCCGACGACGGCGCCTCGGTCGGTGTCGGGATGGGTCAGGTCAACCGGGTCGACTCGTGCCGGCTCGCGGTCGAGCGCGCCAATACGGGCGACACCGAGCGGGCGCGCGGCGCGGTCGCGGCCTCGGACGCGTTCTTCCCGTTCGCCGACGGCGCGCAGGTGCTCATCGACGCCGGCGTGCGGGCCATCGTGCAGCCGGGCGGCTCGGTCCGGGACGAGGAGGTCGTCGCCGCGGCGGCGGCCGCCGGCGTCACCCTCTACCTCACGGGCACGCGGCACTTCGCACACTGACCGTCAGGTCAGGGCCGCCTCGCGCAGCGGCGTGCCGGGCTCGCGCGCGAGCGTGCGGTCGAGGCGCGGCAGCCGCGCGCCGGTGAACAGCCGGCGCGCGGCGCCGACGTCGCGCGGGCGGTCCACGGTGAGGATCGCGGCGACGTCGTCCGTGCCGCGCCGGAACCACAGGGCGGCCCAGCCGTCGCCCGCGGGGTTGCCGCGCAGGACCACCTCGTCGTCGGTGTGCGGCTGCCCGAACAGCGCCAGCTCGTGCCCGAGCTGGGTGGAGAAGACGTAGGGCGCGACGTCCACGGACTCCTGCGGCGTGCCCAGCAGGTCGGCGACGAGCGCCGCGGGTCCGCGCAGCGCGCCGTCCCAGTGGCCGCCTGGCACCCAGCCGTGCCGGGGTGACCTGCGAAGCGCGACGTCGCCGGCCGCCCGCACGGAGCGCGGGACGCCGATCACGGCGTGGTGCTCGTCGACCCGCAGCGACCCGTCGGGCTCCAGCGGCAGAGCGCCGGCCAGCCAGTCGGTGCTGGGACGGGCGCCGACCGCGGCCAGGACGACGTCCGCCTCGAACAGCTTGCCGTCCGCCAGCAGGACGCCGTTGGTGCCCACCTCGACCACGTGCTCGCCGGTGAGCAGCCGCACGCCGGCGGCCGCGTACCAGGGCGCGACGAGCTCGCCGACGGTCGGCCCGAGCGCGCCGGACAGGGGAGCGCCCGTGGCCTCGAGGACCACCACCTCGACGCCGGCGGCCGCGGCGACCGTCGCCACCTCCGCGCCGATCCAGCCCGCACCGATGACCACGAGGCGAGCACCAGGGACCAGCGTCTCGCGCAGCCGCTGCGCGTCGGCGGCCGTGTGCAACGTGAGCGCGGCCTCCCAGCCGGTCGGCCGGACGGCGTGCGCGCCGGTGGCCACCACGACTGCGTCCGCGGCCCGCGGGCCGTCCGCCGTGAGGACCTCCGGCCGCCCGCCCGCGAAGGACAGCCCGCTCGCCGGCGTGCCCAGGTGCACCTCGTCGGCCAGCGCGAGCAGGTCAACGCCGAGCTCGTCGGCGAGCCAGGTGGGACCGGCGCGGTCGAGCAGATGCTTCGAGAGCGGCGGCCGGTCGTACGGGGCGATCCCCTCGGCTCCGAGAACGACCACCCGCCCGTCGAACCCTCGGTCGCGCAGCGCGGCCACCGTCTGCGTGGCCGCGAGGCCCGCGCCGGCCACCACGATCTCTCGCAGAGGGGACCGGTCCAGCGGCTCGTCGTCGGTCCAGTCGCTCACCCGGCAACGGTAGTCTCCCGTCGGGAGGCAAGGTCGGACATGGCGGAGGAGCAGATGAGCGGGGGAGCCGGGGTGCGCCGTGCGGAGGCCGCACACCCCAAGGCTGTCCCGCCCGTCGAGCCCGAGGTCAGCCCCGCGCCCGAGCCTGACCCCCCGGTGCGCCCGGACGAGATCCCGGTCGAGGAGGCGCCCCTCGACCCCCGGGCCATCGCCCGCGCGTCGCTCGACGCCGGCCGCAACCTCTCCCTGTGGTGGACCAGCTCCGGCATCGTCGTCGCGACGGTCGTCGCCCTCGCCGTCGGCACCCGCGCCGGGGCGTTCGCGCTCGCGGCGGTCGCGCTCGCGTGCGCCGTGGTCCGCGCCGTGCTGCCGTCGCCCGGTCCGGCGGCGCTCGCCGTGCGGGCGAAGGCGCTCGACGTCGCGGTGCTGTGCACGCTCGGCGTCGGCCTGGCGCTCCTCGCGCAGATCCTGCCCTCCGGCTGAACTGACGACGAAGGCCCGGGACCACCGGTCCCGGGCCTTCGTGCGTTCAGCTGAGGCGGATCAGCGCTCCGAGACCACGAGGACGTCGTCCGTCGTGACGTACGCGTCGTCCTCCTCGAGCAGGTTGTCCTCGGCCGGCTCGGCGGCGAAGGCGCGGTAGACCAGGCCGGCCAGCGCGGCGCCGACCAGCGGGGCCACCCAGAACAGCCAGAGCTGGCTGAGGGCCCAGCTCTCGGAGAAGATCGCCGTGGCCGTCGAGCGGGCCGGGTTGAGCGACGCGTTGGTCACCGGCAGCGCGACGAGGATCAGCACGGCGAGCACCAGGCCGATGGCGAACGGCGCCTGCTTGTTGGCGGAGCGACGGTCCGTGGCGCCGAGGATGACGCCGACGAACACGGCGGTCACCACGATCTCGACCAGCAGCGCGATGACCAGCGAGAACTCGACCTGGCCGCTCGAGAGCTTGGACAGCGGGGAGTGCGCGGCGTACCCGTTGGAGACGCTCGAGAAGAACGACTTGGTCGTCGCGTTGCCGCTGGTGTCGAGCAGGGCAGGCAGCTTCGACGGGATCGTGATGAACAGGATGGCCGCGGCGAGGATGCCGCCGACCAGCTGCGCGAGCCAGTAGGGCAGGACGTCCTTCCACGACGTCCGGCCACCGATGGCGGCGCCCAGCGTCACGGCGGGGTTGAAGTGACCGCCCGAGATGTGGCCGACGGCGATGATGCCCGCGAGGACCGCGAGGCCGAAGCCGAGCGCGACGGCCAGCGTGCCGCCGACGCCGCTGAAGCTCGAGTACAGCGCGATGCCGACGCCCACGAGCACGAGCGCGAAGGTGCCGAACGCCTCGGCGCCGAGACGCGCCACCAGGCTGGGGCCGGTCACGACGACCGTGCCGGCGGGGACGACGTACGCGTCGAGCTCCTCGACGACGACGTCCTCGTCCTCGTCCTCCTCGAGCTCGGGCTCCGGGGCGGCGACCGGCTCGGCGACCGGCTGGGCCGCCGCGGCGGGTGCGTCGTCGGCGGCGGCCGCAGCCGAGGCCTCCTCGGGCGCCGGGGTGCCGGCCAGCGTCGTCTCGTCGGGGTCCGGGGAGCCGGCGGCCTTGTCAGGGGTGTCCTGTGACATGTCGATCCTGTCGTGAGTGAGCGTCGGTGAAAGGGCAGGTGCGCGCGGAGCCTGCCACGCCCGGCTGTGCGGTCGTGACGACGTGGTGAGTCGGCGCCATGCCCCCTGGTGGGGCCAGCATGCCAGGCCCGGTGCCATCGGTCACGGTGGACGCCGAGGTGCGGACTCTCGAGATCTCTCGACGTCGAGTAATCTTGTCCGCGGACCCGCGCCGGCAGACGCTCCATCGTGCCGTGCCCCCACCCGTCCCCAGCACAGGAGATCCCGCATGGCGAAGATCAAGGTTGTCGGCCCGGTCGTCGAGCTCGACGGCGACGAGATGACGCGCATCATCTGGCAGTTCATCAAGGACCGCCTGATCCACCCGTACCTCGACGTCGACCTGCGCTACTACGACCTGTCGATCCAGAACCGCGACGCCACCGACGACCAGGTGACCATCGACGCGGCCAACGCCATCAAGGAGCACGGCGTCGGCGTCAAGTGCGCGACGATCACGCCCGACGAGGCCCGCGTCGAGGAGTTCGGCCTGAAGAAGATGTGGGTCTCGCCCAACGGCACGATCCGTAACATCCTCGGCGGCGTCGTCTTCCGCGAGCCGATCATCATCTCCAACATCCCGCGCCTGGTGCCGGGCTGGAACAAGCCGATCATCATCGGCCGTCACGCCCACGGCGACCAGTACAAGGCGACCAACTTCAAGGTCCCCGGTGCCGGCACGCTGACCCTGACCTACACCCCGGCGGACGGCTCCGAGCCGATCAACCAGACGGTCGTCACGTACCCCGACGGCGGCGGCGTCGCCATGGGCATGTACAACTTCAACGACTCGATCCGCGACTTCGCGCGCGCCTCGTTCGCCTACGGCCTGCAGCGCGGCTACCCGGTCTACCTGTCGACGAAGAACACGATCCTCAAGGCCTACGACGGCGCGTTCAAGGACATCTTCCAGGAGGTGTTCGACGCCGAGTACGCCGCGGACTTCGCGGCCGCCGGCCTGACCTACGAGCACCGCCTCATCGACGACATGGTCGCCGCGGCCATGAAGTGGGAGGGCGGCTACGTCTGGGCCTGCAAGAACTACGACGGCGACGTGCAGTCCGACACCGTCGCGCAGGGCTTCGGCTCGCTTGGCCTCATGACGTCCGTGCTCATGACGCCCGACGGCAAGACCGTCGAGGCGGAGGCCGCGCACGGCACCGTCACGCGCCACTACCGCCAGCACCAGGCCGGCAAGCCGACGTCGACCAACCCGATCGCGTCGATCTTCGCCTGGACCGGTGGCCTGAAGCACCGCGGCAAGCTGGACAACACCCCCGAGGTCACGCAGTTCGCGGAGACGCTCGAGCAGGTCGTCATCGAGACGGTCGAGTCGGGCGCCATGACGAAGGACCTCGCGTCGCTCGTCGGCCCCGACCAGGCGTGGCAGACCACCGAGGAGTTCCTCGCGACGCTCGACGCCAACCTGGCGGCCAAGCTCGCCTGAGCACGCCTCACCGACGGCGTCCACCCTGGCCAGGGTGGGCGCCGTCGGTCGTCTGCGGGGTAGCGTGAGGTCGCCGTCGTCGCCGAGGAGAAGGAGCCCGTTCCGTGGCCAGCTCGCCCGTCACCGTGACCGTCACCGGAGCCGCCGGGCAGATCGGCTACGCGCTGCTCTTCCGGATCGCGTCCGGCCAGCTGCTCGGCCCCGACACCCCCGTCCGCCTGCGGCTCCTCGAGATCCCGCAGGCCGTGAAAGCCGCCGAGGGCACGGCGATGGAGCTGGACGACTGCGCGTTCGCGACGCTGGACAGCGTCGAGATCTACGACGACCCGACGGCCGCGTTCGACGGCGTCAACGTGGCCCTGCTCGTCGGCGCCCGGCCGCGCACCGCCGGCATGGAGCGCGGCGACCTGCTCTCGGCCAACGGCGGCATCTTCAAGCCCCAGGGGCAGGCCATCAACGCGGGCGCTGCCGAGGACGTCCGGGTCCTCGTCGTCGGCAACCCGGCCAACACGAACGCGTTCATCGCGTCGTCGCACGCGCCCGACGTCCCCGCCCACCGGTTCACCGCGATGACCCGCCTCGACCACAACCGGGCGGTGGCGCAGCTGGCGACGAAGACCGGCGCCAAGGTGGGGGACATCGCGCGCCTGACCATCTGGGGCAACCACTCCGCGACGCAGTACCCCGACCTGTCGCACGCGACGGTCGGCGGGCGTCCGGCGCTCGAGGTCGTCCGCGACGACACGTGGGTCCGCGACACGTTCATCCCGACCGTCGCCAAGCGCGGCGCCGCGATCATCGAGGCGCGCGGGGCCTCGTCGGCGGCCTCCGCGGCCAACGCGGCGATCGACCACGTCTTCTCGTGGGTCAACGGCACGCCCGAGGGCGACTGGACGTCGGCGGGCATCGTCTCGGACGGCTCGTACGGCGTGCCGGCCGGGCTCATCTCCTCGTTCCCGGTGACGTCGAGCGGCGCGGAGTGGGAGATCGTGCCCGACCTCGACATCGACGAGTTCTCCCGCGCGCGGATCGACGCGTCCGTCGCGGAGCTGGTCGAGGAGCGCGACGCCGTCCGCGCGCTGGGCCTGATCTGAGCGGCGCCCGAGCCGGCCTGAGCTGACGGTGTGGGCCGAGGAGGTCGCGGCACCGCTCCCCGGGAGGGGCGTCGGGGCGTTCCTTTGCTGGGCGCTGCTCGGCGCGGGCATCGGCTTCGGGTTCGGCGCCGTGCTGGCGGCCGGGCTCGTGGTCGCCGTCGCCCTGCTGGTCCTCGGCGGCATCCTCGTGGCACGCCAGGGCCTGCGGCCGGCCCAGCTGGGCGTGGTTACGGGGCTCGGCGCCCTCCCGCTGACGATCGCCTGGCTCAACCGGCACGGCCCGGGGCAGTACTGCACGGGCGGCGTCACCGGCGCCTCCGAGTGCGTCGCGCAGTGGAGTCCGTGGCCGTTCGCGCTGGTGGGCGTGGCGCTCGTGGTCGTCGGCGTGGTGCTGTTCGTGCGGACCCGCCGCGCCTGACGTCCTGGCTCGAGATCAGGCCGCGGCTCGGGCCGCCGCAACGACGTCGCGGACGACGCGGACGAGCGCGAGGGGGTCGTCGTGCTGGACGAAGTGGCCAGCCCCGGCCAGCACGCGCACCTGGATGCCGAGCAGGTCGTGGAGCGCCCGCGCGGCCTCGTGGCGCGCGGCCGGTGAGCGTTCGCCGACGGTGACGACGACCGGGCCCTGGCCCGGGTCCAGCGCGGACGGCTCGAACCGTCGGAACATCGCGAGGTCGCGGCCGACGGCGTCGGGGTCGTCGGGGGCCATCGACGGGTCCCACGACGGGCCGTAGAGCGCCCGGCCGAACCCGGGGACGCCGCCTGTCGCCCAGCCGGCGACGACGTGGTCGAGCAGGCCCGGCACCAGCGACCCGACCGCCGGCTCGTGCAGGACGGCGCCCGCCAGGTGGGCGCCGGACGAGGCGAGCGCGAGGCCCAGCGTCGCGCCGCCGCTCACGCCGACCACCACCGCCCCGTCGGCGGCGTCGGCCAGCGCCGCGACCTCGGTCGCCAGGTCGCCCGTGCTCCGGCGGTCGGGCGCAAGGACCTCGACGTCGTCCGCGCGCAGGAGCGCCCGCAGCGGGGCCCAGACCCGTGCGGTCGTCGCGGCTCCGTGCACGAGCAGCACGCGGGTGGACGTCATGGCGCGAGCGTAGGCGGGCGGGCGAGTGCTCCTGCAGGTCAGACACGCAAGCGTTACGTGTGCCGCGAATGTCCGAAACATCCCGCTCCTAGTCTCCCGGCATGGATACACGCTCGGATACCGCTCTGGATACGGAGCGATCCTGCGCGCCCGGGGGTCGTGGATGACCTCCGACGCCGTCGCCCGGGCCCGCGGTCGGGTGGGCAAGCCCGCCGCGCTGCTCGAGGTACGCAGCCTGTCCAAGCGCTTCGGCAAGGTGCAGGCGAACTGGGACGTCGACCTGACGGTCCTGCCGGGGACGGTGCACGGCCTCATCGGGGAGAACGGGGCCGGCAAGAGCACCCTCCTCAAGATGATCTACGGGGTCTACACCCCGGACGAGGGCCGCATGTTCGTCGACGGTGCCCCCGTCGCCCCGGGCAGCCCGGCCGACGCGCGGGCCCTCGGGATCGGCATGGTGTTCCAGGACCTGCGGCTGGTCCCCGCGCTCAGCGTCGCGGAGAACATCGCACTGGCCCTGCCCGACGGGCCGACGCTGCGCCTCACGCAGCTCGCGGCGCGGATCACGGAGGCCTCCGAGTCCTACGGCCTGGCGGTCGACCCGACCGCCAAGGTCCGCCACCTGTCCATCGGCGAGCGGCAACGCGCGGAGATCCTCAAGGTGCTCATGACGGGTGCCCGTCTGGTCATCCTCGACGAGCCCACCAGCGTGCTCGCGCCGCAGGAGGTCGAGTCCCTCTTCGCGGTGGTCGCGCAGCTGCGCGACCGTGGCCTCGGCGTGGTCCTCGTGACGCACAAGCTGGGCGAGGTCCGCGCGATCGCCGACCAGGTCACCGTGCTGCGCGGCGGTCAGGTGATCCTCAACGCGGAGGATCCCGGCAACTTCTCGGACGCCGAGCTGGTCGAGGCCATGGTGGGCCGGCGCGTGCCGCCGCTCGCGGTCGAGCGCGTGGCGGTGCCGGAGCGGGCGCGCGCGGTGCTCGAGCTGCAGGGGGCGACGGCGCTGGGCGACCGCGGGCACGTGGCGCTCAAGTGCGTGGACCTCGAGGTGCACCCCGGCGAGCTGGTCGGCGTGGCCGGCGTCGCGGGGAGCGGTCAGAAGGAGCTGTGCGAGGTCGCGCTCGGCCTGCGGCCGGTCACGGCGGGGACCGTGCGCGTCGGGGAGTCGTCGGACGTGACGGCCCGCAGCGCGATCGACGCCGGTGCGGTGGCGGTCCCCGAGGACCCGGTCGCCGACTCGGTGGTGCCCGGCCTGACCGTGCTGGAGCACATGGTGCTCGACGGTCGTGCGGTACCTCGCCGCGGTTTCGGCATCGACTGGCCGGCCGTGGGCGCGCGGACCGCGGTGCTCGACGAGCGGGTCGGGCTGCACATGGCGCCGACCAGGCGCGCGCTGTCGTCGCTGTCGGGCGGCAACATCCAGCGGGTCCTGCTCACCCGGGAGCTCGGGCAGGACGCCGCGCTGGTCGTGGCGGCCTACCCCAGCCGCGGCCTCGACGTCGCCAACACCCGCCGGACGCAGGAGCTGCTGCTCGAGCACCGGGCCCGCGGAGCCGCCGTGCTCATGGTCTCGGAGGACCTCGACGAGCTCATCGCCGTGGCCGACCGGATCGCCGTCATGCACGACGGGCACCTGGTCGGCGTCGTCGACACCGCGGGTGCGGACCGCATGTCCATCGGACGACTGATGCTCGGAGGGGTCGCATGAGCCAGGAGGTGCGCAAGCAGGCGCCACCGCTGCCGGCGGCGGCGCTGCCCCCGGCCGACGGGCACGACGGGCGGGCGCGGCTGACCAGCGGCGGCAACACGCTGCTGCGCTGGACCGGCGCGCTCATCGCCGGCCTGGTGGTCTTCGGCGCGTTCGTCGCGGCCAACGGCGCCAACCCGTTCTCGGTGTACGCGGACATCTGGAGCTCGACCCTGACGCAGCCGGGCCAGTTCCAGCAGATCATCCTGCGCGCGGCGCCCATCGCGTTGGCCGGCCTCGCGGTGGTGGTGCCGGCCCGGGCCGGACTCGTGAACGTCGGCGGCGAGGGCCAGCTGATCATCGGGGGCATCGCGTCGGCCGCGGTCGCCCTCTGGCTGACGCCGATCGCCTCGCCGTGGCTCGTGATGCTGCTCATGGTCCTCGCGGCGATGGCCGCGGGGGCGGTGTGGGCCGGCATCGCGGCCGCCATGCGCATCGTCGTGAAGGTCAACGAGGCCGTCACCACGCTGCTGCTCAACTACGTCGCGCTGTACTCGATGCTCTTCCTCATCCTCGGCCCGTGGAAGGACCCGGCGGCTCTTGGGCAGTCCACCAGCGTCGAGCTGAACGACGCGATGAAGCTCCCGGTGTTCGCCGGGACGGCGATCCACGTCGGCGTCGCGCTCGCGGTGCTCGCGGCGGTGGGCGTCTGGTTCGCGCTGACCCGCACGACCTGGGGCTTCCGCCTCTCGGTCGTCGGCGGGAACGCCGAGGCCGCCCGGCGCGCGGGGCTCCCCGTCGTGACCCTGCTGCTCACGGCCCTGCTCATCGGCGGTGCGCTGGCCGGCCTCGCGGGCTTCATCCAGTACGCGGGCATGGAGTACAAGCTCCGCCCGACGTTCGGTCTGACCATCGGGTACGTCGCGTTCCTGGCCAGCTGGCTCTCGCGGCACAAGCCGCTCCCGCTGCTGCTCGCGTCGCTGGTCCTCGCGGCGATCGCGGTGTCCGGCAACAGCCTGCAGATCGGTTCCGGCCTCCCGGCCGCGACCGTCAACATCCTCATGGGTCTGGTGCTGGTGGCCGTCCTCGGCTGGACCGGCCCGCGGAAGGTGACGTCGTGATCATCGACATCCTCGCCGGGGCCGTGCGCGGCGGCACGTCCATCATGTACGCGGGCCTCGGCGAGACCGTCTCCGAGCGGGGCGGCGTCATCAACCTCGGCACCGAGGGCGCGATGCTCCTCGGGGCGCTCGGCGGGTACGCCGTCACCGCCCAGACGGGGAACCCGTGGATCGGGGTGCTCGGCGGCGCGCTCGCCGGGGCGCTGCTGAGCCTCGTGCACGCGATCCTCGTCGTCAGCCGGGGTGCCAACCAGTTCGCCAGCGGGCTCACGCTCTACTTCCTGGCCCTCGGCGTCACGTCGTTGTTCGGCGTCAGCTACGTGAGCCGCCAGATCAACGCCTTCACGCCGGTGCCCGTGCCGGGGCTGAGCGAGATCCCCGGACTCGGGCCGGTCCTCTTCGACCACGACCCGCTGGTCTACATCGCCTACGTCGCGGCGCCGGTCATCTGGTGGGTGCTGTTCCGGACGCGCGTGGGCCTGCTGGTGCGGACCGCGGGGGAGCGCAAGGAGGCCCTCGACGTCCACGGCTACAGCGTGAAGAAGGTCCGTTACGGCGCGACGATCGTCGGAGGCGCGCTCGCGGGCGTCGGCGGCGCGCACATCTCCATCGCCTACGCCAACAGCTGGTTCGAGAACATGATCGCCGGCCGCGGGTTCATCGCCGTCGCGCTCGTGATCTTCGCGATGTGGAACCCCATCCGGATCATGGCGGGCGCCTACCTGTTCGGCGCCGCCCTGTCGCTGGCGTCGGTGCTGCAGACGTCGGGCATCGCCGTGAACCAGTTCGCGCTCAACGCCGTGCCGTTCGTGCTCACCCTCGTCGTCCTGGCGATCCTCGGCCGTCGCACCATGCTCGCCGCGCCGGACGAGCTGCTCAAGGTGTTCGACAACAGCCGCACCACCTGACCCTCCCCGCCCCTCGCAGTGCCTCCGGAAGGATCACCCATGCGCATCTCTCGAACAGCCCGCGTCGCCGTCGTGGCGGCGGTGCTGGCCGTGCTCGCCGCGTGCAGCCCGGCCGTCTCGACGCCCGACAGCGCGGGATCGGCACCGGCGGCCGACTCCGCGCCGGGTGCCGGGGCGACCACGGTCGGCGTCATCGCCGTCGGGCCCAAGGACGACTTCGGCTACAACCAGGCCGTCTACCAGGGCGTCGAGGCGCTCCGGAAGAAGTTCCCGGACGTCAAGGTGCTCGACGCCTACAACATCCCCGAGGACGACACGGCCGCGACGACGATGGAGAGCATGGTCGCGCAGGGGGCGACCATCATCTTCGCGACGAGCTACGGCCACCTCGACGCCGCCAAGGAGGTCGCCGCCGCGCACCCCGACGTGGTCGTCGTCCACCAGGGCGGCCTGCTCGACCCCGTCCCGGCGAACATGGGGACGTACTTCGGCAGCGTGTACGAGCCCGTCTACCTGGCCGGCATCGCCGCGGGGGCCGCGACCACCACCGGAAAGCTCGGCTACGTCTACGCCATCCCGATCCCGCAGACCCTGGCCAACATCAACGCCTTCACGCTCGGCGCGCAGACGGTGCGGCCCGACGTCTCGGTGACCGCGGTCTCGACCACCAGCTGGTGCGACCCGGCCACCCAGGCGGACCGCGTCGCGTCCCTGCTCAGCTCGGGCGTCGACGTGGTCACGCAGCACCAGGACTGCACGAAGACGATCATCGAGGCCACGGAGGCGGCCGGCGCGTACACGGTCGGCTACCACGCGGACGCCTCGTCGCTCGCACCGAAGGGCTGGCTCACCGGCTCCGAGTGGAACTGGGGACCGCTGTACTCGGACATCGTCCAGACGGCGATCGACGGCGACTTCGTCGGCAGCGACTACAACGGCAACTACCGGGCCAACATGGCCGGCGGCGCCAACCCCTTCGTCGCCTCGACGTTCGGCCCGAGCGTCACGGACGACACCAAGGCGCTCATCGCGGCGGCCGCGACAAAGATCGAGGGCGGCTGGAGCCCGTTCACCGGCCCGATCACCGCGCAGGACGGCACCGTCAAGGTCGAGGACGGCGTGACCCCGCCGGTCGAGACCGTCGAGCAGATGGACTACTTCGTCCAGGGCGTCGTCGGCACCCTCTCCTGACCGTCGCCGGGGCCCGCTCGTCGTAGCGGGCCCCGGCACCACACCTGGGGGATCCCATGCACGTCACCGGCACCACGCCGTACCCGTGGCCGTTCGACGGCGACCTGCGCGGACCCGGTACCGCGCTGCTCGTGGTCCTGCCCGTCGGGGTCGACCCGCCCGCCGCCACGGAGCCGCTGGCGGCCGCCGTCCGTGCCGTCGGCGGCACGGTCGTCGTCGTGCGCACCACCGCGCCCGCGCCCGGCGGCGCCCGCTCGCCCGGCATCCCCTCCGAGGCCGCGGCTCCCGTCGCTGACCTCGACCTGACCGCCGGCGGGGTCGACGGGTTCTACGCCAGCGACCTCGACCTGGTGCTCCGCACGGGCCGGGTCCGCCGCCTGCTGCTGGCCGGCGTCGGCCTGGAGACCTGCGTGCACTCCACCATGCGCGACGCGAACGACCGCGGGTACGAGTGTCTGCTGGTCCTCGACGCCTGCGAGCCGATCGACCCCTCGCTGGTGGCCGCCTCCGTGTCGAGCATCGAGATGTCGGGCGGCATCTTCGGTGCCGTCGGGACCGTCGCCGCCGTCCTGGACGCCCTCACCCCCGCCCTCGCGCTCACCCCAGGAGGCCCCCGATGACCGACCAGCTGACCACGACGACCACGACGTTCGGCCCCGTCGAGGCCGACCCGTACGCCTGGCCGTACGACGGCACGTTCAGCGCCGCCACCACGGCGATCCTCAACATCGACTGGCAGCAGGACTTCTGCGGGCCGGGCGGCTACGTCGACGCCATGGGCTACGACCTCGAGCTGACCCGGGCGGGCCTGGCGCCGACGGCGGCGATGCTGGCGGTGGCCCGCGACCTGGGGTTCCACATCCTGCACACCCGCGAGGGCCATCGCCCCGACCTGTCGGACCTGCCCGCCAACAAGCTCTGGCGCTCGCGGCGGATCAACGCCGGCATCGGAGACGACGGCCCGTGCGGCCGGATCCTCACGCGCGGCGAGCCGGGCTGGGAGATCGTCCCCGAGGTCGCGCCGTGGCCCGGCGAGCTGGTCATCGACAAGCCCGGCAAGGGCTCGTTCTACGCCACGGACCTCGACCTGATCCTGCGCAGCCGGGGGATCACGCACATCATCCTCACGGGCATCACCACCGACGTCTGCGTCCACACGACCATGCGCGACGCGAACGACCGCGGGTACGAGTGCCTGCTGCTGTCCGACTGCACCGGCGCCACCGACTACGGCAACTACCTGGCCGCGCTCAAGATGGTCACCATGCAGGGCGGCGTCTTCGGCGCCGTCGCGGACTCGGCGGCGCTGCTGAGGTCGCTGGCGAACCCGCTGCCCGCCGAGTCGTGACAGAGCCGACGCCGCGGCATCCGACCCCCAGCGTGGAGACTTAGTCCCGCTGAGCGGAACAAAGTCTGCACGCAGTGGTCGGATGACCAGGCCATGAGGCACGCCGCGTGCCCAGTCGGCACGCCCCATGGCCTGATCGGCTGCGCGGGGATGGCGTGAGCAGGCCAGGAGCCTCGCCAAGGGCAGCGTGCGCGTGCCTCATGGCCTGGTCGCCTCGGAAGCGCTGTCTGTTCGCCCCGGATTGCAAGAATCGTCCGATTCTCTTGCTGCAAGTTGCTGCAAGCAGATACGGTCGCGACACCTGCCCCGCACATCGACGTGCGGGGAGACGAAGGAGTCGCCATGTCGCCCGCCGACACCCCCGTCCGTCATCCCGCTCGCTTCCTCGCCGCACTGACTGCGCTCGCGGTCGCGGGCATCGGCCTCGTCGCCGCGACCGGCAGTCCCGCCTCCGCCGCCGACCGCACCGCCGCCCTGGTGGGCGACCTGCAGAGCGAGCTCGGCTGCGCGAGCGACTGGCAGCCGGACTGCCCCCAGACCGAGCTCGCCCCGACCGGCACGCCGGGGACCTATGCGGCGGACTTCACGGTCCCTGCAGGCACCTACGCCTACAAGGTCGCGATCAACGACTCGTGGGACGAGGCGTACGGCAAGAACGGCGGGGCGGAGAACATCCCGCTCGTGGTGAAGGGGCCGTCGAGCCTGCGGTTCACGTACGACGACACCACCCACCGGATCGCGGTGACGCCCCTCGACCTCGGCGCGGGCTACACGCCGGCGGACGACGCGATCGTCGCGACCCCGGTGCGCGACCCCGGCGCCGACCAGCAGTTCTACTTCGTCATGACGGACCGGTTCGCCGACGGCGACACGTCGAACGACACCGGCGGGCTCACGGGCGACCGGCTGACGACGGGCTTCGACCCCACCGACAAGGGCTTCTACGAGGGCGGCGACCTCGCGGGCCTGCACAGCAAGCTGGACTACATCCAGGGCCTGGGCACGACCGCGATCTGGCTCACGCCGTCGTTCAAGAACAAGCCCGTGCAGGGCACCGGCGCCGACGCGTCCGCCGGCTACCACGGCTACTGGATCACGGACTTCACGCAGATCGACCCGCACCTGGGCACCAACGCCGAGCTGCAGGCGCTCATCGCCGACGCCCACGCGCGCGGCATCAAGGTCTACTTCGACATCATCACCAACCACACGGCCGACGTCATCGACTACGCGCAGGGCCAGTACGGCTACGTCGACCAGGCCACGAAGCCGTACAAGGACGCCGCCGGCAACGCGTTCGACCCGCACACCTACGCGGGCACGGACACCTTCCCGACGATGGACGCCGCGACGAGCTTCCCGTACACGCCGGTGATCAAGCCCGAGGACGCCCACGTCAAGGTCCCGGACTGGCTCAACGACCCGACGCTGTACCACAACCGCGGAAACTCGACCTACAGCGGTGAGTCGACCACGTACGGCGACTTCTCCGGCCTCGACGACCTCATGACCGAGAACCCGGCGGTCGTGAACGGGTTCGTCGACGTCTACGACCAGTGGGTCGACCTGGGCGTCGACGGCTTCCGCATCGACACCGCCAAGCACGTCAACTTCGAGTTCTGGCAGAAGTTCACGACGGCCGTCCGCGCGCACGCGGCCTCCGTCGGCAACCCGGACTTCTTCATGTTCGGCGAGGTGTACGACGCCGACCCGGCCAAGCTGTCCCCGTACCTGCGCGACAGCGACATGAACGCGGTCCTCGACTTCACGTTCCAGTCCGCGGCCAGCAACTACGCGAAGGGCTCGTCGGCGGGCGGGCTGAAGGCGTTGTACTCAGGCGACGACCG
The DNA here is from genome assembly GCF_056400905.1 of Cellulomonas sp. P4_H12. Lineage (NCBI taxonomy): Bacteria > Bacillati > Actinomycetota > Actinomycetes > Micrococcales > Cellulomonadaceae > Cellulomonas > Cellulomonas sp. P4_H12. The sequence goes on along the minus strand of NZ_JBFUKJ010000003.1, from coordinate 37,269 downwards.
GTACACGACGCCCACGTCGAACGCGCAGGCGCTGCCCACGTTCCTGGGCAACCACGACATGGGGCGCATCGGCTACTTCGTCAAGGACGCGGGCAGCGCCGAGCAGCGTTCCGAGCTCGCCCACTCGCTCATGTACCTGACGCGCGGGCAGCCGGTCGTCTACTACGGCGACGAGCAGGGCTTCGTCGGCAACGGCACGCTGAACGGCACGGACAAGGACGCGCGGCAGTCGCTGTTCGCCACGCAGGTGCCGGAGTACGCGAACCAGAAGCTGCTGGACGGCACGACGGCCGGATCGGTCGACCGCTACGACACCGGCTCGGTGCTCTACGACCACATCGCCGAGCTGGCCGCGCTGCGCGCTGCGACGCCCGCCCTCCAGGACGGCGCGCAGATCGAGCGGTACGCCGACGGCCCGGTCTACGCGTTCTCGCGCGTCGACGCGACCGAGAAGATCGAGCACCTGGTCGCGACGAACAACGGCACCACTCCCGCGACGGTGACCATCGACACCCTGACCCCCGGCGCGGCGTTCAGCCCGCTCTACGGGACGTCGACCGGCGCGACCGCCGCGGCCGACGGGACCGTCTCCGTGACGATCCCGGCGTTGAGCGCCGTAGTGCTGAAGGCCGGGACGACGGTCGGCGCGCCGGCCACGGCCGGCCCGGTCAGCCTCACGGCGCCGGCAGCGGGCGCGGGGCTCGCCGGCGACGTGCCGGTGACCGCCGACGTTGCCGACGACGTCTGGAGCCAGACGTCGTTCGCCTACCGCGTGCTCGGTGACACGAGCTGGACGCCGCTCGGCACGTCGGAGACGACGTCGCCGCGCGTCTTCCACACGGTGACCGGTCTGCCGGACGGCGCGATCGTCGAGTACCGCGCGGTCACCGTCGACGCCGCGGGCCACCGGTCCGCCGCGTCCACCTACGCGGCGGTCGGCGGCGCGATCGACGGCGTGGTCCCCGACACCGGCCCCACCGGCCCGACGTCCGTCTCGGTGCCCGGCAGCCACAACTCCGAGATGGGGTGCGCGGGCGACTGGCAGCCCGACTGCGAGGCGGCCCGGCTCACCGAGCGGCCCGACGGCGTCTGGTCCGGGACGTTCACGCTCCCCGCCGGCAGCTACGAGTACAAGGTCGCCATCGACGGCTCGTGGGACGAGAACTACGGCGCCGGGGGCGTCGCGGGCGGGGCCAACGCCGCGTACACCGTCACCACGGCCGGCCCGGTGACGTTCTACTACGACCCGACGACGCACTACTTCTCGTCGACGGCGCAGGGTCCGATCCTCACGGTGCCGGGCTCCGACAACAGCGAGCTGGGCTGCGCGGGCGACTGGATGCCCGACTGCCTGGCCACCTGGCTGCAGGACCCGGACGGCGACGGCACCTACACCTTCACCGCGACGGACCTGCCCGAGGGCGCGTACGAGGTCAAGGTCGCGCACAACCTCGGCTGGGCCGAGAACTACGGTGCCGGCGGTGCGCCGGGCGGCGCGAACATCGCCTTCTCCGCGCCCGGCGGCAAGCCCGTGACGTTCAGCTACGTGCTGGCCACCCACGTGCTCACGGTCCAGGTCACCGACCCGCCGCTGCCCGGCACGGGGGAGCAGAGCGCGCAGTGGATCGACGCGCACACCATCGCGTGGCCGGCGACCTTCGCGCCCGACCCCGCGGCGTCCACGTTCCGGCTGCACGCGTCGCCCACGGGTGGGATGTCGGTCACGGACGGGGCGGTCGTCGGCGACGACGGCGCGCCGGTGACCCTGACGTACGACCCGGCCGGTCTCACGGCAGCGCAGCTGAAGCGGTTCCCCGCGCTCACGGGCTACCTGGCGCTGCACGTGGACGGACCGGCGGCCACCCTGCTGCGCGGTGCGCTCCTGGTGACCCAGGCGGCGTCGGACGGCACGCTCCAGGCGGCGACCGGGGTGCAGATCCCGGGCGTGCTCGACGACCTGTACGCGGCCAAGGCCGGGTCGCGCGTGCTCGGCGCCAGCTGGAAGAAGGGCGTCCCGTCGCTCGCGGTGTGGGCTCCGACCGCCCAGAAGGTGGACCTCCTGGTGTGGACCGGCGCGCTGACCGCCGACCCGCAGCGGGTGTCCGCGACGCGCGAGAACGACGGTTCCTGGACCGTCGCCGGCAAGAAGTCGTGGACGGGTGCGCGGTACCTCTGGGAGGTGACGGTCTACGCGCCGACCACCGACAAGGTCGAGGTCAACCGGGTGACCGATCCGTACTCGGTGGCGCTGACCCTCAACTCCACGCACTCGGTGCTGGTGGACCTCGCCGACCCGGCGTTCCGGCCCAAGCAGTGGGAGAAGGCGGACCAGCCGGTGGTGCGACCCGTGGACCAGACGATCTACGAGCTGCACGTGCGCGACTTCTCGATCGACGACCCCACGATCCCGGCCGCGAAGCGGGGCACCTACCTGGCCTTCGCGACGAACGGCGCCGGGCGCACGCACCTGCGTGAGCTCGAGAAGGCGGGCCTGACCACGGTGCACCTGCTGCCGACGTTCGACATCGCGTCGATCCAGGAGGACCGGGCGCTGCAGAAGACGCCGGACTGCGACCTCGCGTCGTACGCGCCGGACTCCGACCAGCAGCAGGCGTGCGTCACCGCGGTGGCCGACGCCGACGGGTTCAACTGGGGCTACGACCCGCTGCACTGGTCGACGCCCGAGGGGTCGTACGCGGTGGACGCGGACGGCGGCGCGCGCGTCGCCGAGTTCCGCACCATGGTCGGCGCCCTGCACTCCGACGGCCTGCAGGTGGTGCTGGACCAGGTGTTCAACCACACCACCGCCAGCGGGCAGTCGCCGCAGTCGGTCCTCGACCGTGTGGTGCCGGGCTACTACCAGCGCCTGTCCAAGACCGGCACGGTGGAGACCTCGACCTGCTGCCAGAACGTGGCCACCGAGCACGCGATGGCGCAGAAGGCCATGGTCGACTCGGTGGTGACCTGGGCCCGCGACTACAAGGTCGACGGCTTCCGGTTCGACCTCATGGGCCACCACTCGGTGGACACCATGGAGGCGGTCCGGGCCGGGCTCGACAAGCTGACGCCGAAGAAGGACGGCGTCGACGGGTCGAAGGTCTACCTGTACGGCGAGGGGTGGAACTTCGGCGAGGTGGCCAACAACGCCCTGTTCACGCAGGCGACGCAGGGTCAGCTTGGCGGCACCGGGATCGGCACCTTCTCCGACCGCCTGCGCGACGCCGTGCGCGGCGGGGGACCGTTCGACGAGAACCCGCGCGTGCAGGGCTTCGGCTCCGGCGGCGGCACCGACCCGAACGGCGACCCGATCAACGGCTCGGAGGCCGACCAGCTCGCCCGGGCGGCGCACGACGCCGACCTGGTCCGGCTCGGCATGGCGGGCAACCTGCGGGACTACGCGTTCGAGACGAGCGCGGGCTCGGTGCAGAAGGGCTCGGAGATCGACTACAACGGCCAGCCGGCCGGGTACGCCGACTCCCCGGAGGAGGTCATCACCTACGTCGACGCCCACGACAACGAGACGCTGTGGGACTCGCTCACGTACAAGCTGCCGACGGACACCCCGATGGCGGACCGCGTGCGCATGAACACCGTCTCGCTGGCGACGACGGCCCTGGCCCAGACCCCGTCGTTCTGGCACGCGGGCGCCGACCTGCTGCGCAGCAAGTCGCTCGACCGCAACAGCTTCAACTCGGGCGACTGGTTCAACAGCCTCGACCTGTCCGGCCAGGACAACGGCTTCGGCCGCGGCCTGCCGCCGGCGGCGGACAACTCGGCGAAGTGGCCGTACCAGAAGCCGCTGCTGGCCGACCCGGCGCTCAAGCCGACGCCGGCCGACATCGCGACGGCGTCGCGGGCGGCGGACGACCTGCTGCGGCTGCGGTTCTCGACGCCGCTGTTCCRGCTCGGCTCGGCGCAGCTGATCGAGCAGAAGGTCGGCTTCCCGGGATCCGGTACCGACGCCGACCCGGGCGTGGTCGTCATGACCATCGACGACGCACCGGGCTGGGACGCGACGACGAAGACGTGGGCGAAGGACGTCGACAAGAGGCTCGACGGGGTCCTCGTCGTGGTCAACGCGTCGGACGAGGCGACCACGCAGACCGTGGACTCCCTCAGCGGGCACCGGCTGACGCTCTCCCCGGTCCAGGCCAAGGGCGGCGACCCCGTGGTCAAGGCCACCACGTGGGACAAGGCCACCGGCTCGGTGACGGTCCCGCCGCGTACCGTCGCGGTGCTGGTGGAGAACCACTCGACCGGGCACGGCGGCGGCTGGTGGTCGTCCTTCCACGGGTGGTGGCGGTCGCACGTCGGGTAGGCACCCAGGCCAGCCTTCGAGATCGGACGACGGGCCCGCGAGCATGCTCGCGGGCCCGTCGTCGTGCGCTTGCCGGGAGCGACTGACTTCGTGATACGAAGCCAACGAGCACCGGAGACGCCGTGAGCGTGACCTGTTAGCGCTCACACTGTAATGAGTTCGTGATGTGCCCACGCTCGCCGCTGGATTGACTTCGAGAAACGAATGGAAGAAAGTAGGGCCGCTGCATCCGGCGGGGGACCGCCGAGACGCAGCCGGGACACCGGACGGGAAGCGCAGACGCTGCTCCGCCCGACGAACCCGAGCACTCCAGGCCCGAGTCACCGGGCCTCTCAACGACGAGAAGGAGCACAACAATGCGACGGATCACGATCGCGGCGGTGGGTGCGGTCCTCGCACTCGGGCTGGCCGCGTGCTCAGGCAGCGGCGCCGGTGGCGGCGACGACGCGACGGGCGGGGCGACCAAGGACCCCAGCGACCTCACGGTCGGCGTCGCGATGCCGACGCAGACCTCGGAGCGGTGGATCGCCGACGGCAAGGCCGTCAAGGAGGGCCTCGAGAAGGCCGGCTACAAGGTCGACCTGCAGTACGCCGGCGACGACATCCCCACCCAGCAGCAGCAGATCGACCAGATGATCACCAAGGGCGCCGACCTGCTGATCCTCGCCTCGATCGACGGCACCGCCCTGGCGACGCAGCTGCAGGCAGCCGCCGACGCGAACATCCCGGTCATCGCGTACGACCGCCTGATCCGCGACAGCGAGAACGTCGACTTCTACGTGACGTTCGACAACTACAAGGTCGGCGTCCAGCAGGCGACCTCGCTGCTCACCGGGCTCGGGATCCTCAAGGCCGACGGCTCGAAGGGTGACGCGGCCGGCCCGTTCAACATCGAGCTGTTCGCCGGCTCGCTGGACGACAACAACGCGCACTTCTTCTACCAGGGTGCGATGGACACGCTGAAGGAGTACATCGACAACGGCACGCTCGTCGTGAAGTCGGGCCAGACCGACATCGAGCAGGTCGCCACGCTGCGCTGGCTGCAGGAGACCGCGCAGAAGCGCATGGAGGACCTCCTCACGTCGACCTACTCGGACGGCAGCAAGGTCCAGGGCGTCCTCTCGCCGTACGACGGCCTGTCGCGCGGCATCATCACGGCCCTGCAGAACGCGGGCTACGGCCCCACGATGACCGCCGCCACGCCGATGCCGATCGTCACCGGTCAGGACGCCGAGATCGCCTCGGTCAAGCTGATCAACGACGACGTGCAGTTCTCGACGATCTTCAAGGACACGCGCAAGCTCGCCGAGCAGGCCGTCGTCTCCGCTCAGGCGTTCCTCGCCGGCAACGACCCCGAGGCGAACGACACCAAGACGTACGACAACGGCGTCAAGGTCGTCCCGTCGTACCTCCTGGACTCGGACGTCGTCGTCAAGGACAGCATCCAGAAGCTCCTGATCGACTCGGGCTACTGGACCGCCGACCAGGTGGCCAGCGGCCAGGCGTGACCTGCCCGTCCTGACCTGCCGTCCGGCCGGCGCGCTCCCCTCGCGGGGGTGCGCCGGCCTGGCGGCGGTCGACCCCACCAGCGGAGGGCGCTCCGGCACCCGGTACGACGAAGGGCGGTGGCCGCGTGGCCGACCCCATTCTCGAGATGCAAGGCATCACGAAGACCTTCCCCGGCGTCAAGGCACTGCAGGACGTGTCGATGTCGGTCGAGCGCGGAGAGATCCACGCGATCTGCGGCGAGAACGGCGCCGGCAAGTCGACCCTGATGAAGGTGCTCTCGGGCGTGTACCCGCACGGCTCCTACGAGGGGTCGATCCTCTTCGAGGGTGAAGAGGTGCAGTTCGGGTCGATCAACGACTCCGAGGCCAAGGGCATCGTGATCATCCACCAGGAGCTCGCGCTGGTGCCCTACCTGTCGGTCGCGGAGAACATCTTCCTGGGCAACGAGCGCGTGAACCGTGGGCTGATCGACTGGAACCGGGTCAACTCCGAGGCGTCCGCGCTGCTCGCCCGGGTCGGCCTGGACGAGCTGCCGGTCACCCCGATCGGGCAGCTGGGTGTCGGCAAGCAGCAGCTCGTGGAGATCGCCAAGGCGCTCTCCAAGGAGGTCAAGCTGCTGATCCTCGACGAGCCGACCGCCGCGCTGAACGACAACGACTCCGAGCACCTGCTCGGCCTGCTGCGTCAGCTCAAGGCGCAGGGCATCACGTCGATCATGATCTCCCACAAGCTCAACGAGATCGCCGAGATCGCCGACACGACCACGATCATCCGCGACGGCCGGACGGTCGAGACGCTGAACATGGCGGCCGACGAGGTCACGCAGGAGCGGATCATCCGCGGCATGGTCGGCCGCGACCTCGGTCACCGGTTCCCGCCCCACGAGTCGCACATCGGCGAGGAGGTGCTGCGGATCGAGGACTGGACCGTGCACCACCCCACGGACCCCGAGCGCATCGTCGTCGACGGCGCCAACCTGAACGTGCGTGCGGGCGAGATCGTCGGCCTCGCCGGCCTGATGGGTGCGGGCCGCACCGAGCTCGCGATGTCGGTGTTCGGTCGCTCCTACGGCAGCAACATCACCGGCAACCTCTATCTCCACGGCAAGGAGATCAAGGCGACCACGGTGAGCGAGGCGATCGCGCACGGCATCGCCTACGCCACGGAGGACCGCAAGAAGTACGGCCTCAACCTGATCGAGGACATCCGCTCCAACATCTCCGCCGCCAGCCTCGGCAAGGTCTCCCGCGCCGGGTTCGTCAACGCGAACGAGGAGATCAAGGTCGCGGAGGAGTACCGCCAGAGCATGAACATCAAGTCGCCCACGGTGCTCGCGCTGGCGGGCAAGCTCTCGGGCGGCAACCAGCAGAAGGTCGTGCTGAGCAAGTGGCTCTTCACGGACCCGCAGGTGCTCATCCTCGACGAGCCCACGCGCGGCATCGACGTCGGCGCCAAGTACGAGATCTACACGCTGATCAACCGTCTCGCGGAAGCCGGCAAGGCGGTGCTCGTCATCTCGTCGGAGCTGCCCGAGCTGCTCGGCATCTGCAACCGCATCTACACGCTCTCGGCCGGCCGGATCACCGGCGTGCTGCCCCGAGAGCAGGCGACACAGGAGAACCTGATGGAGCTCATGACCAAGGAAAGGGAGCAGGTCCGATGACCGTCGTTGCAGGCCTGAAGGACCTCTTCACGAGGAACCTGCGTCAAAGCGGGATCTTCGTCGCGTTCGTGGCCATCGTGGGCCTGTTCACCATCCTCACGGACGGTGTGCTGCTCAGCCCTGGCAACGTGACCAACATCGTCCTGCAGTACTCGTACATCCTCATCCTCGCCATCGGCATGGTCATCGTGATCATCGGCGGCCACATCGACCTGTCCGTCGGGTCGGTGGTCGCGCTGACCGGCGCGGTCTCCGCGGTCGTCGTGATCCAGCACGGGCTGCCATGGTGGCTGGGCGTGCTCGCGGGGCTCGGCGTCGGGTTCCTGGTCGGGGTGTGGCAGGGCATCTGGGTGGCGTACGTGGGCATCCCCGCGTTCATCGTCACCCTGGCCGGCATGCTCCTGTTCCGGGGCATGACGCTGCAGGTGCTCCACAACATCTCGCTCTCGCCGTTCCCGGCGGAGTACCAGAAGATCGCCGGCGGCTTCCTCAACGGCTTCCTCGGCGGCAACGGCATCGACGTGTTCACGCTGGTCATCGGCGCGATCGCGGTGGCCGGCTACGCGTTCAGCCAGGTCCGCACCCGGCAGGGGCGGATGAAGTACCAGCAGGTCGTCGAGTCGATGCCCATCTTCATCACGAAGATCGCCCTCGTCGGGCTCGTCGGCATGGCCTTCACCTACCAGCTGGCCCGCAGCCGTGGCCTGCCGATCGTGCTGATCATCCTGGGCGTGCTGATCATCGCCTACACCGTCGTCACCACGAAGACCGTCTTCGGCCGGCACGTCTACGCCATCGGCGGCAACCTGTCCGCCGCACAGCTCTCGGGCGTGAAGGTCAAGCAGGTCAACTTCTGGATCTTCGTGAACATGGGCATGCTCGCGGCGGTCGCCGGCGTCGTGTACTCCTCGCGGTCCAACAGCGCGCAGCCCGCGGCCGGCAACATGTTCGAGCTCGACGCGATCGCCGCCTGCTTCATCGGCGGCGCCTCCACGACCGGCGGTGTCGGTCGCGTGACCGGTGCCATGGTCGGTGGCCTGATCATGGCGGTCATGAGCAACGGCATGCAGCTCATGGGCATCGACCAGTCGGTCCAGCAGATGGTCAAGGGCCTGGTCCTGCTGCTGGCCGTCGCGTTCGACATCTACAACAAGCGCCGCGCGGGCGCGGCGCGCTGAGGTCGCGGGCACCAGGCTCGGGGATACGCTCACGGGCGTGAGAGGGCGGCTGACCATGTCGGGCTCTCAGTCGTCGCTCCGTGAGGCCAACCGGGCGATGATCGTCGACACGGTCCACCGGCACGGCGGGCTCACGCAGGTCGAGCTCGCCGGCGCCACCGGGCTGTCGGCTGCGACCGTGTCGACGATCGTCAAGGAGCTGCTCGGCGCCGGTGTCGTCGAGACGCGGAACACCACCCGGAGCGGGCGGCGTGCCCAGATGGTCACGATCGCCCACCGGGTGGGCCTCGCTGTGGGCATCCTCATCGGGCACCGCCAGCTGCGCGTCGCGCTCGGCGACGTCACCAACGAGGTCGTCGCCGAACAGACGCTGCCGCTGCCCCACGAGCACCGCGTGGACACCAGCCTCGACCGCGCGGCCCTGCTGGTGGCCGACCTGCTCGAGCGCGTGGGGTCCACCGCCGACGAGGTCGTGGGCATCGGGGTCGGGCTTCCCGCGCCGGTCGACAGCGCGACCGGCATGATCTCGGTGCGCGGCATGATGCGCGGCTGGGACGAGGTCCACGTCGCGCACGTGCTGTCCAAGCGCCTCGCCAGCCCGGTGTTCGTCGACAACGACGCGAACCTCGGGGCGCTCGCCGAGAGCGCGCACGGCGCGTCCCGCATCTACCGCGACTCCGTGTACGTGCGGGCGTCCTACGGGACGGGCGCCGGCATCGTGCTCGGCGGCAACGTGCACCGCGGGTTCGCCGGGACGGCCGGCGAGATCGGCCACGTGCAGGTCGACCCGCAGGGGGACATCTGCCGCTGCGGCAGCCGCGGGTGCCTCGACACGGTGGTCGGGGCCGCCGCCCTGCTCGAGCCGCTCCGGTCCAGCCACGGCTCCCTCGCGCTGCGCGACGTCATCCAGCGCGCCATCGACGGCGACCCCGGCTGCGCGCGCGTGATCGCGGACGCCGGCTCGACCATCGGCGAGGTCGTCTCCGGCCTCGCGATGGCCGTCAACCCCGAGTGCATCGTGGTCGGCGGCGAGCTCGCCGAGACGGGGGAGCTGCTGCTCGGCCCGCTCCGCGAGGCGATCCGGCACCGGGTGCTGCTCAACCAGATCGCCCCGCTCGAGGTCGTCCCCGCCCAGCTCGGCCAGCGCGCCGAGGTCATCGGCGCGCTCGAGCTCGTCCTGCGGTCGACCGACTTCGTCGTGCGCTCGGACGACCAGGCGCGGCCCGTGAGCCAGAGGGAGGACGACAATTGACGCACGAGACGGGCGGGGTTTCACTGCAGGTACGTGCCCAACGAGGAGCAGGTGACGTCATGAGCGCATCCCCCCGGGTGCCGCTGTTGTCCCTCAGGCAGATCAGCCTGCGGTTCGGGGCGGTCGAGGCGCTCGTCGGTGTGGATCTCGACGTGTTCGACCACCAGGTGGTCGCGCTCGTCGGCGACAACGGGGCCGGCAAGTCGACGCTCGCCAAGGTCATCTCGGGCGTGCTCGCGCCGGACTCCGGGTTCATCGAGATCGACGGCGAGCCCGTCACCATCCCGTCGCCGTCCGCGGCACACGCCCTCGGCATCGCGACCGTGTTCCAGGACCTCGCCCTGTGCGGCAACCTCGACGTGACGTCCAACATCTTCCTGGGCCGCGAGCTGACCGACGGTGCCCTGCTCGACGACGGCAAGATGGAGCAGGTGGCGCGCGGGATCCTGCGCGACCTGACGCTGCGCATCCCGTCGGTGCGGACGCCGCTGTCCGAGCTCTCGGCCGGCCAGCGCCAGGCGGTCGCCATCGCGCGCACCCTCATCGGATCCCCGCGCCTGGTCGTGCTCGACGAGCCGACGGCCGCGCTGTCCGTCGCCCAGACGGCCGAGGTGCTCACCTACATCGAGCGGCTGCGCGACCTCGGCCACGGTGTCATCCTCATCAGCCACAACATGAACGACGTGCGCGCGGTGTCGGACCGCATCGTCGTGCTGCGGCACGGCCGCAACAACGGCTCGTTCGACGCCGCAGCCGCGACCTACGAGTCGGTGCTCGCGGCGATCACCGGGGCGACCAGCCTGGACAACGCGATGCTGCGCCGGATGAGCGCGCTGCGCTGAACGCCCGCCCGGTGTTCGGCGGTGCCGGGATCCTCCCAGCGTGCTCACACGCCTCCGAGCAGCTCCACGTCGCTGTCCGCCGGCACCGGAGCACGACGAACGACACCCCCGCAGGTCCGGGCGCGAAGCGTCTCAGCGGAAGACGATCGTGCGGTGCCCGTCGAGCAGCACCCGGTGCTCCGCGTGCCAGCGCACCGCCCGGGCGAGCGCCCGTCGCTCCACGTCCTGCCCGAGCGCGACGAGGTCGTCGACGTGGCGGGAGTGGTCGACCCGCTCGACGTCCTGCTCGATGATCGGACCCTCGTCGAGGTCGCCGGTGACGTAGTGCGCGGTCGCACCGATGAGCTTCACGCCGCGGTCGTGCGCCTGCGCGTACGGGCGGGCGCCCTTGAACGAGGGCAGGAACGAGTGGTGGATGTTGATGACCCGGCCCTGCAGGGCGCGGCACAGGTCGTCCGACAGGATCTGCATGTAGCGGGCGAGCACCACCAGCTCGACGTCGAGCTCCTGCACCAGCTCCAGCAGCCGCGCCTCGGCCTGCGGCTTGGTCGCCGCCGTCACCGGGACGTGGTGGAACGGGATGTCGTAGAACCGCGCGAGCGGCTCGAGGGCGGTGTGGTTGGACACCACCGCCACCAGGTCGATCGGCAGGTTCTCGGACCGCTGCCGGAAGGCGAGGTCGTTGAGGCAGTGCGCGGCGGTCGAGCCCATGACGAGGGTGCGCACCGGCCGACCCACGATGTCGAGCGACCAGTCCATCGAGAAGCGCTCGGCCACAGGCGCGAACGCGGCCTCCAGCTCGTCGCGCGGCGTGGACGCCGCCACCTGGACGCGCATGAAGAAGAGGCCGGACAGCGGGTCCCCGAACTGCTGCGACTCGGTGATGTTCCCGCCGTGCTCGGCCAGCAGCCCGGCGACCGCATGCACGATCCCGGGGCGGTCGGGGCAGGAGAGGGTGAGGACCCAATGGGTGGGACTGAGTGAGTCGGAGGACACGAGGTCCGAGAGTAGTGGTCGTGCGGATCGGCTGACACGATGGGCCGCATGACGCAGCCCGACCTCGACATCCGTTCCGTGACCCGCGACGACGCCGGCGAGCTGCTCACGTTGCGCCGCGCCGCGTTCGTCACCGAGGCCCAGCAGTACGGCGACCCGCACATCCCGCCGCTCACGCAGACGCTCGAGGAGCTGCAGGCGGACCTCGAGAAGGACGGCGTCATCACTCTCGGCGGCTGGTACGGGCACCGTCTCGTCGGCTCGATCCGCGTGCTGATCGAGGGCCCGAAGGCGACGCTCGGGCGCTTCGCTGTCGCCCCGGACCTGCAGGGTCAGGGGTTCGGCACCCAGATGCTCATGGCGATCCTGCCGTTCCTGCCCGAGGGCATCGAGGAGGTCTGGGTGTTCACCGGCCGCGACTCGGTGCAGAACCTCGCGCTCTACGCGAAGCACGGCTACGAGCACCAGCACGACCAGACCGCCGGCGACCTCACCTACGCGTACCTGCGCAAGATTCTGGGAGACGGCGACGAGGCCTGAGATCCCCTGAGACGGGGGAGCACGGGCCCGACCCGGGTTGCTAGTCTGTGCGCGTCGCGACTGGCGAAACGGGTGGGTCACCACCGGGGAGCGACGCAGCAGCAGACCAACGGGTCGGACGCCTGGGCCCCCGGTCACCACACACGAGTGTGCGGGTGCCGGTGCGCGCGTACACGCTGACTGCCGACAGGAGTGCCATGAGCGCCGACCAGATCCCCCTGATGGACCAGAACATCTCTCAGCTCGACCCGGAGATCGCGGCCGTCCTCGACGGTGAGCTCGCCCGCCAGCAGGGCACGCTCGAGATGATCGCGAGCGAGAACTTCGTGCCCCGTGCGGTGCTGCAGGCGCAGGGCTCCGTGCTCACCAACAAGTACGCTGAGGGCTACCCGGGCCGCCGGTACTACGGCGGCTGCGAGCAGGTCGACATCGCGGAGAACATCGCGATCGCCCGCGCCAAGGACCTGTTCGGCGCGGAGCACGCCAACGTCCAGCCCCACTCGGGCGCCACGGCGAACGCCGCCGTGCTGCACGCCCTGATCAACGCGGGCGACAAGATCCTCGGCCTCGAGCTGGCCCACGGCGGCCACCTCACGCACGGCATGAAGATCAACTTCTCCGGCAAGCTGTACCAGGTCGGCGCGTACGGGGTGGACCCCGAGACGTTCCTCGTGGACATGGACGTCGTGCGCGAGAAGGCGCTCGAGCAGCGGCCCGACGTGATCATCGGCGGCTGGTCCGCGTACCCGCGTCAGCTCGACTTCGCGGCGTTCCGCTCGATCGCCGACGAGGTCGGCGCCAAGCTCTGGGTCGACATGGCGCACTTCGCCGGCCTGGTGGCCGCGGGCCTGCACCCGAGCCCGGTCCCGCACTCCGACGTCGTCTCCTCGACGGTCCACAAGACGATCGGCGGCCCGCGCTCCGGCTTCATCCTCAGCCGCGAGGAGTATGCCAAGAAGATCGACTCGGCCGTGTTCCCGGGTCAGCAGGGCGGCCCGCTCATGCACGTGATCGCCGCCAAGGCGGTCGCGTTCAAGGTGGCCGGCACCGAGGAGTTCAAGGACCGCCAGCAGCGCACGCTGGACGGCGCACGCCTCATCGCGGAGCGCCTCTCGGCACCGGACGTCGCGGCGGCGGGCGTCTCGGTCCTCACGGGCGGCACGGACGTGCACCTGGTGCTCGTCGACCTGCGGCACTCGGACCTCGACGGACAGCAGGCCGAGGACCTCCTGCACGCGGCCGGCATCACCGTGAACCGCAACGCGGTGCCGTTCGACCCGCGCCCCCCGCGCGTCACCTCGGGCCTGCGGATCGGCACGCCCGCGCTGGCCACGCGGGGCTTCGGGGACGTGGAGTTCACCGAGGTCGCCGACATCATCGCGAACGCGCTGATCAACGGTGCCGTCACGGACGTGGAGGCGCTCAAGGCCCGGGTGCTCAAGCTCACCGAGTCGTTCCCGCTGTACTCCGACCTGCAGCAGTACTGATGACGGCTCGGCTTCTCGACGGGACCGCCACGGCGGCCCGGATCAAGGCGGAGCTCACGGAGCGCGTCGCGGCCCTCGCGGCCCGCGGCGTCCGGCCGGGCCTGGGCACGCTGCTCGTCGGCGACGACCCCGGCTCGCTCTGGTACGTCAACGGCAAGCACAAGGACTGCGCCGAGGTCGGCATCGCCTCGATCCGCGAGGACCTGCCGGGGACGGCCTCGCAGGACGAGATCGAGGCCGCCGTGCGTCGGCTGAACGAGGACCCGGAGTGCACCGGGTTCATCGTGCAGCTGCCGCTGCCGAAGGGCGTCGACGCCAACCGCGTGCTCGAGCTGGTGGACCCCGACAAGGACGCGGACGGCCTGCACCCGACCAACCTCGGGCGCCTGGTGCTCCGGGTCAACGAGCCGGTGACCTCCCCGCTGCCCTGCACGCCGCGCGGGATCATCGACCTGCTCCTGCGGCACGACATCGACCTGCACGGCGCGGACATCGTCGTGATCGGTCGCGGGGTCACCGTCGGGCGCTCGATCGGCCTCCTGCTCACGCGGCGGGAGATCAACGCGACCGTCACGCTCACGCACACCGGCACGGTCGACCTGGCCGAGCACACCCGCAACGCCGACGTGATCATCGCGGCGGCCGGTGTGCCCGGGATCATCACGGCCGGCATCGTCAAGCCGGGCGCGGTCGTCGTCGACGTCGGCGTCTCGCGGGCCGTCGACCCGGAGACCGGCAAGAGCCGAGTCGTCGGCGACGTCGACCCCGGCGTTCGTGAGGTCGCGTCGTGGGTGTCGCCCAACCCCGGCGGGGTGGGGCCCATGACGCGCGCGATGCTGCTGAGCAACGTGGTGGACACGGCGGAACGCCTCCTGGGGTGACTCTCCCGGCGGTCCGGGCCAGGCTGTCCCTGGGAGGCCGGCCCGGCCGCCGGAGAGGGGAACTCCGATGGGGATCGTCCGTCCGCACCTCTGGTTCGACGACCAGGCCGGGCAGGCCGCCCGGTTCTACGCCGAGGTCATCCCGAACACGGTCATCCACTCGGTGGTGACGGCGCCGCCGGGCACTCCCGGCGTGCCGGAGGGTGCCGAGTTCATCGTCGAGCTGTCGCTGGACGGCATGCGGATCACGTTCCTGAACGCCGGCCCTGCGTTCGTCCTCGACGAGGCGTTCTCGTTCGTCCTGGACTGCCAGGACCAGGCAGAGGTCGACCGCTACTGGGAGACGCTCATCTCCGACGGCGGCCGGCCGAGCCAGTGCGGCTGGCTCGTCGACAAGTTCGGCGTGTCGTGGCAGGTGGTCCCGGTGCAGCTGGACCAGATCATGTCGCGACCCGACGCCGAGGGCGTCGCCCGCGCGATGGCGGCCATGCTGACGATGGGCAAGCTGGACGTCGCCGCGCTCGAGGCGGCGTACGACGGCTCGTCCTGACCTGTCGGTGACGTGGGGTTGGATGGTCCGGTGCTGACCATCGCGAGCGTCAACGTCAACGGGATCCGGGCCGCGTTCAAGCGCGGGATGGGGTCCTGGCTGACCACCAGGAACCCCGACGTCATCCTGCTCCAGGAGGTGCGCGCCACCGACGAGATCCTCGCCGACCACCTGCCGCCGGGCGAGTGGCACCTGGCGCACGAGGCCAGCGAGACCAAGGGGCGCGCTGGGGTCGCCATCGCGAGCCGGCTGCCCATGACGGCGATCCGGATCGGGCTGAAGACCGGCGTCACCGGCGACTCCGGACGCTGGGTCGAGGCCGACCTCGCGCTCCCCGCGCACGAGGGCGCACCGGCGCGGAGCATCACCGTCGTGTCGACGTACCTGCACTCCGGCACCGTGGGGACGCCGTCGATGGACGAGAAGTACGCGTTCCTCGACCACGTGACCGGCCGGCTGGCGGACATCGCCGAGCAGGGTGGCTACGCCGTGGTCGCCGGGGACGTGAACATCGCGCACAGCGAGGCGGACATCAGGAACTGGAAGGGCAACGTGAAGTCGGCAGGGTTCCTGCCTCGGGAGCGCGCCTACCTGGACCGGTGGTTCGACGACCTCGGCTGGCACGACCTCGGGCGCGAGCTCGGCGGCGAGGGGCCGGGGCCGTTCACGTGGTGGTCGTGGCGGGGGAAGGCGTTCGACAACGACGCCGGCTGGCGGATCGACTACCAGCTGGCCACGCCGGACCTCGCCGACGCGGCGATCAGCGCGACCGTGGACCGGGCCGCGACCTATGCCGAGCGCTTCTCGGACCACGCGCCGGTCGTGGCCGTGTACGACCTCTGACGTCCGGTTCGTACCGCCATGTACGGTGTGTCGGACAGGGGTCGACGAACGGGGAGCTCGTGCGGAGGATGTCGATGCGCCCGGGAGCCTTGCTCCTGGTGATGCTCCTCGCCGTGGCGGCCCTGGTCGGCGGTCAGGTGTCCGCAGCGCGGGCGGACTTCACCACGCAGTGTGCGGCGCCGACGCGCACACAGGATCCCACCGCCAACGCGATCAGGGTCGACGCGGGGGAGGTCGTCCTCGTCGCGACCAGCTTTACGGGTGGCATCGACGCTCTGCCGGCGGGCGGGACACTGTGCGTCGGGCCGGGCGCGACCCTGGTCGGGCTCTACATGAACAACGCGGCCGGCGCGATGGTTGTCGCCGCGGGCGCCTCCCTGGTGATGCCCTCGGTCGTCGTGTCCGCGGGGTTCTCCCTCGACGTCGAGGGCACGGCGTCCTTCGTGGGCCTCGGCGTGAACGGAGCGTCGGACGTCCGCGTCGCTCCCGACGCAGCTCTGACCGTGGGCAGCGGGTTCAGCCCGTCGGCGGGCGCGTACGTCAACGAGGGGACGTTCGTCGTCGAGGGTGCCATGAACCTCAACTCCGGCGTCACGTTCGAGAACGCGGGGACGCTGACGGTGCAGGGCGGCACGGTCGCCGACGGCCTCCTGCGCAACTCGGGATCGGTGGACGTCGCGGGCGGCGGCCTCACGATCAACAGCTCAGGTGCCCTGCAGAACTCGTGTGCGGTCACGACCGCGGGCCCCCTGATCAACAACGGCAGGACGTCCAGCAACGCCGGGCTCGTGCAGGTAGGCGGGAACTTCACCAACAACGGCGGCGCCAGCTGGCAGCAGAGCTCGGGAGGCCTCACCACGGCTGTCGAGCTCACGAACGACGGATCTGTCGGCGGGTTCGGCGGGTACCAGTTCTCCGGCACCACCCGGGTGCAGGGGAGCTTCGTCGGCAGCTCGGCGGCCGACCCGATCCGCGTGCAGACCGTGGCGCCGCCCGGTCAGGTGTTCGACGTCGAGAACGGGACGATCGCGAACGTGGTGCGTACGTCGGTCGCGGTGCTCGCGGCCACCCCGATCTGCCTGGGCGCGCCCGCACCGGACAACGCGGACGTCGAGGTGAGCAAGACCGGCCCGGCCACCGTGCTGGTGGGTGGCACGATCGAGTACTCCCTCCACGTGCACAACGTGGGTCCGTCGCCCGCGGCGGACGTGGTTGTCAGCGACACGCTCCCGGGGGGTTTCACGCTGGATCCGGCGTCGACGACCGGCACGCTCGTCGGCAACGTCCTGTCGTGGTCGGTGGGGACGTTGGCGCCGGGGCAGGTCGTCGACCTGTCGTTCGCCGGGTTGGTCACCGCAGGGGCCGGTTCGACCCTGCTGAACGTGGCGAGCTCGACCTCCAGCACGATCGACACGGTGCCGGCGAACAACGACGGGTCGGCGGACGCGGCCCGGGTCTCGACGCAGGTAGTCGATCTCCCGCCGCCGGCGAACCGGCCGCCGGTGGCGAACGATCTCGTGCTGGACACGGTCACCGGGCACCTGCTCCCCGGCAGCGTCACAGCCTCGGACCCGGAGGGCGACAGCCAGCGGCTCACCTACCAGGCGATCGCGGGGCCGGCGGACGGCGTACTGGACCTCACAGCAGGCGGCGGGTTCGTGTACCAGTCCGACCTCGACTTCGCCGGGATCGACGGCTTCGAGTTCCAGGTCTGCGACAACGCCGCGCCCGACCCGGCGTGCGACACCGGCACGGTCACGATCAACGTGTACCCAGAAGCGAACGACGACGTCGCGACGACCACGCGCGACACCGAGGTCGTCATCCCGGTCCTCTCCAACGACAGTGATGGCGCCCCGCTCGTCGGCACGCCCGTGACGACACCCGCCAACGGGACGGTGAGCCTCGACCCCGCGACCGGTGACGCGACCTACGCACCGGCCGCGGGATTCACCGGCACGGACAGCTTCACGTACCGGATCTGCTCGCCGACGACGACACCGCCGCCGCTGCCGCTCTGCGCCGTCGCTGTCGTGACGGTCACCGTGGACCCGCCCAACGCCCCGCCGACCATCGAGCCGCTCACCCTGGTCACGACCACGGGCGCGCCGGTGACGGGAACGCTGGTGGTCGCGGACCTGGACGCGGGCGACACCCTGGCGGTCCTGCGCGGGATCCCGCCCCGCAGTGGTAACGCCACCGTGTCGCTCGCCGGGGCGACGGCGTACGCGCCGCGGGGCGGGTTCGCAGGTCGCGACTTCTACGGCGCGATCGTCTGCGACGACGGCGCGCCGCGACTGTGCGCGACGGCCCGGGTCACGGTGGAGGTCTACCCGGTGGCTCAGCCGGACACGGCCACGACGACCGAGGGCACGGGCGTCGACATCGACCTGTCCGGCAACGACCGCGGCAGCATCGCCCCCGCGACCGTGACGAGCGGGCCGTCCCACGGGACCGTCACGATCGACGGCGGTACGGCCCGCTACGTGCCCGAACCCGGCTTCACGGGGACGGACACGTTCGAGTACACGGTCTGCTCCGCGATCGCCGACGACCTGTGCGCCACGACGACGGTGACGGTGACGGTGACCGCAGCGACGCCGACTCCGACGCCCGTGCCGCCCACGCCCGCCCCAGGCCCGCAGCCCGCCCCGGGCCCGCAGCCCGACGGCGGCGCTGTGCTGGCGACGACCGGAGCGGAGTCCGGCCCTGTGGGGCTCCTCGGGCTCGCGTTCGTGCTGGCCGGTGGGTTGCTCGTCCTCCTGCGCCGGCGCGGGGCGTAGTCCTCCGACCGGAGCGACCCCCTCGCTCTGCCGGGAGGACGCGTCGTCCCGACGTCCCTGGCTACGGTGGGCGGATGACGCCCGCGACCGCCCCGTGGCCGGGCCCGCCGTGGGGCCGGGGGCGCGCCGGCTGGATCGCGGTGCCGGCCGCTTTCCTCGGACTGCTGACGGTCCTCGGCTGCGCGGGAGCCAACGCCTGGCACCCGGGGGCGCGCGCGTTCGACATCCTCGGCGTCCTGCTCCTGCTCGTGGCGCCGGCGTCCCTGGTGCTCGTGGTGCGCCGCGGCGCCCCAGCCGTCGTCGGATCGGTCCTGGCCGTCGTCGCGCCGGTGGCGTACCTCGCGCTCGGCTACGAGCCGGGCCCGGCGCTGGTGCCGCTCGGCTTCGTCGTCGTGGCCCTCGGTGCGACGCGACGACGGCTCCTGTCGCTCGCCTCGGGAACCCTCGCCGCGATCGCGGTCGTGCTGCTGGGTCTGCGCCCTGACGGACTGAACCCCGTGTACACGACCCTGACGGTGACGGGGCTGGCTGTCGCGATGCTGCTCGGTGAGGGCGCCCGTGGGCGTCGGGAGCGCATGCAGGCCGTCCGCGCGGCGCGCATGTCGCGCGAGGAGTCGGCCGTCGCGGCGGAGCGGCTGCGCATCGCGCGGGAGCTGCACGACGTGCTCGCGCACTCGCTGTCGGGCATCACAGTGCAGGCCGGCGTCGGGCTGCACCTGATGGACCGGGAGCCCGAGGCGGCGCGACAGGCGCTGGTGGAGATCCGCGACGCCAGCCGTGACGCGCTGGACGAGGTGCGGGAGGTGCTCGGCATCCTGCGGGCCGACGGCGAGGCGCCGCGCGAGCCGACGGCCGGTGGGGGTCTCGAGGGGCTCGTGGACCGCGCGCGGGCCGCCGGCCTGGCGGTCGACGCCGAGGGGCTGGCGAGCGACCTGCCGGAGCCGGTCGCGGCGGTGCTGCACCGCACGCTGCAGGAGGCGCTCACGAATGTCCGCCGGCACGCGCCGGACGCGTCGGTGCAGGTCAGGCTCGCGGTGGGGGAGACGACCGTGCTCGAGGTGACCGACGACGGTCCGCCGGTGGGTGAGGTGGTCGAGGGGTACGGGTTGCGGGGGATGCGGGAGCGCGCCGCGGCCGTGGGCGGCGTGCTGACCGCCGGCTCCGGGCCCGAGGGCTTCCGCGTCCGGCTGGAGGTGCCCCGATGACCCTCCGGGTCCTGCTGGCCGACGACCAGGCGCTCGTCCGCGGCGGCTTCCGCGCGCTCATCGACGCCGAGCCCGACATGACCGTGGTGGGCGAGGCGGCGACCGGCGACGACGCCGTCGCCCTGGCGCTGGAGCTGCTTCCCGACGTCGTCCTGATGGACATCCGGATGCCGGGGACGGACGGCCTGACCGCGACCCGGCGGATCGTCGACGAGCCGCGCGCGGCGGGCGTGCGCGTGGTCGTCGTGACCACGTTCGAGCTGGACGAGTACGTGGCCGAGGCGATCCGCGGGGGAGCGTCGGGCTTCCTGGTCAAGGACACGGAGCCCGCGGAGCTGCTGCGGGCCGTGCGGGTGGTCGCGGCCGGCGACGCGCTGCTCTCCCCGACGGTGACGCGACGCCTGCTCGCCACGGTCGCCCGGGCGACCCGGGAGGCGCCCGCGTCGCCGGCGCTCGCGGACCTGACGCCCCGCGAGCGGGAGGTGCTCGTGCTCGTCGCGGAGGGGCTGTCCAACGACGAGATCGGGGAGCGGCTGTTCCTCAGCCCGCTGACCGTCAAGACCCACGTGCTGCGCGCCGCGACCAAGCTGGGTGCGCGCGACCGGGCGCAGATGGTCGTCCTCGCGTACGAGTCGGGCCTGGTGCGTCCCGGGTGGGCCGGCTGACTCCGATCGGAGCGACCAGGACGCTCCGGGTGGACGACGACGGCGAGGCGGTCGCGGGGCGACGGTGGTGGTGCGGTCGATGGTCGGCCGCCACGCATCGTCGGAGGTCGTCATGCTCACCACGCTCCTGTCCCACCCCGTCGGCTACGGCTGGGGCTGGGGACCGGGCCCCTGGTTCCTGTTCATCCCGCTGTTCTGGTTCGGCATCATCGCGCTGTTCTTCGCCTTCGGCGCGCGGCGTCGGCGCCGGTACTGGGACGGCGACAGCGGCCCGCGGGGGACCGGCGGCGCGCGCAGCGTGCTGGCCGAGCGCTACGCCCGCGGGGAGATCGACGAGACCGAGTACAGGGCCCGGCTCGAGGTCCTCCTCGCGGCGGACGCCTCGCGCGGCTGACCTCGGCGCGCCGCGACCGGGGCCGGTCAGGCTTCGGTCGCGGGCTCGTCGACCACGGGCGCTCCCGGCAGGTCGCGCATCCCGAGCAGCGGGGAGACCACCACGGGCAGCGCGGACACCGCCATGAGCGCGACCGACACCCAGAGGGTCGGCAGCACGCCCAGGTGCGTGCCGAGCCACCCGCCGAGCAGCCCGCCGATCGGCATGGTGCCCCACACGATGAAGCGCACGGACGCGTTCATCCGGCCGAGCAGGGGCGGCGGGCACACCCGCTGGCGGAAGCTGACCTGTGCCACGTTGTAGACGATGACGGCGAAGCCGAACAACGCGCCGCCCGCGACGAGCACGGCGGCCGCCGGGACGGTGCCGAGCGCGGCGAGCGGCGTCAGCGCGGCGGCCGGCGCCATGACCAGCGCGGACAGCGGGATGATGCGGCCCTCGCCCACCCACTGCGCGAGCCGGCCCGCCACCAGGGCGCCGAGCAGGGCGCCGATCGACCCGGCCGACAGCACCGCGCCGTACGCCGCGGTGCCCAGCCCGAGGGTGCGGAGCACGTAGATCACGGTCACGGCGCCGGCGATCGCGCCCGCGAAGTTGCCCAGCGACGTGCACGCGACGATCCGCCGCAGGTACGGCTCGTGCACGACGAACTGCAGGCCCTCGGCGATCTCGACCTTGAGCGGACGCCGGGTGTCGGGGTGCGGCGGCGTCTCCTGGTGCCGGATGCGACCGACGGCGAACGCCGAGACGAGGTAGGTGACGACGGTGACCGCGATGAGCGCGGGCGCGGTGATGACGCGCAGGGCGAGGCCGCCGATCGCGGGCGCCGCGACCTGCGCGACCGACGCCGTGGCCTGCAGCTTCGAGTTGCCCTCGACGAGGTGGTCCAGGCCGACGAGGCCCGGGATGTAGCTCTGGTGCGAGACGTCGAAGAAGACGGTCGCGACGCTGATGACCAGACCCGCGCAGATCAGCAGGGGGATCGACGCGTGCCCGGTGACGGCGCTCGCGACGACGATCGCGAGCACGGTGGCCCGCACCAGGTCGGCGACGATCAGCACGCGCCGCTTGCGCATCCGGTCCACCCACGCACCGGCCGGCAGCCCGATCACCAGGAACGCGGCGTACTCGGCCGCGTTGAGCATGCCCATCTGCCACTCGGTGGCGGCGAGCTGCTGGACCGCGAAGATCGGCAGCGCCAGCGCGGTCAGCTGGGCGCCCAGCTGACCGAGGGCGTCGCCGGTCCACAGGCGGCGGAAGTCCGCGTGGTGGATCAGCGATCGGACGGGGGTCTCGGTGCTCACGGCGCCCAGCATCGACAACCGATTGGGAAAAGTCAATCACTGTGCGAAGATCGGTCCATGACGCAGAGTGCACGAGCGGGCAGCTCCGACGCCGACGCCGACGCGAAGGCCCTGGCGAGCACGCTGCGCATGCGGATCCTGCGGCTCTGCCTCGACGAACCGCTCACCAACCGTGAGATCGCGGACCGGCTCGACCGCAACCCGGCCACCGTCCTGCACCACGTCCGCACCCTGGTCGACCGCGGCTTCCTCGCCGCGGAGCCGCCCCGGCGAGGCGCCCGCGGGTCCCGCGAGGTGCCGTACAGGGCGACCGGCAAGTCGTGGCGCACGCCGGGCGGCCCGGGCATGAGCCGGATCCTCATCGACACGTTCCTCGAGGAGGTCGCCCTCGTCGACCCCGACAAGGTGCTGACCACGCGCCTCGGCCTGCGGCTCGACGAGGTCGGGATGGAGGAGCTCACATCGCGGGTCTTCGCGGTGTTCCAGGACTTCGCCACCCGACCGCCCACCCCCGGTGGCACGCCCTACTCGCTCTTCTGGGCCCTGCACGAGGACGTCGCCCGGCGCCGGAGCTCATGACGAACGCCGGGCTCCCGCCCCTCCGCGGTGCCCGGCGCTCGTCCTTCCTGCATCCCCTGCGCGGTGCTGTGCTGGTGACGCTAACGACTCCGCATTCTCGACACATCCGTCTCAGGTCGCACAACCTTTTCTCGCCGTCCTCCGTCAGTAGCGGATGGCGTCGATCACCTTGACGCGCACGGCGAACGTCGCGGGGATGAGGCCGGCGAGGGCGCCGACCGCGACCGCCGCCGCCATCCCGACCAGCGCGGCGCTCACCGGGAACGGTGGCATGTCCTGGATGCCGGCTCCGAACACCTTGTCGACCGGGATGTTCTTGATGATGGCCACGGCGAGCACCACGCCGACGAGCCCCGCGACGACGGTGGCCACGACGGACTCCAGCAGCACGCCGAAGAACACGCGCCCCGACGTCGCGCCGAACGAGCGCCGGATGCCGATCTCCCGGATCCGGTAGCGGACGGTCACCAGGGCGATGTTGACCAGGCCGAGGCCGCCGAGCAGCAGCGCGAAGCCGCCGACGCCGATCCCGACCCACTTGGTGGCCCGGTCGAGACCTCCGTTGCCGTAGTTGTTGTCCTGCACGTCCACCTGCCAGCCGGGCGCGACCGCCTGCATGTCCCGCTTGATCTGGTCGCCGAGTGCGTCGGACAGGTCGGTGGGCACCCACAGGTACATCGCCGGCACCTGCGTCGGCATCATCGGGTTCGGCACCGCGGGGCCGGAGCCGCCGGCCTGCGTGCCCGAGCCGTCCGGCCCGATCCAGCGGTGGAACTGGTCGTACAGCACGTAGGCGAGCGGCTCGGCACCGGGCCAGTCGTCGTGCAGGACGCCGACCACGGCCGCCGTCACCGGAGCCCGGTCGCCCAGCTGGACGGTGGGGTGCGACGACAGGTCGCTGAGACCTTGCGCGTCGAGGAAGGCCTGGTTGACGACGAGGCTCGGGGCCATCGCGTCCTCGTCGGCGTCGGTGAACCAGCGCCCCTGCTCGGGCACGATGCGGTTGATGGTGCCGAGGTCCGCGTCGACCGCCTGCAGCTGCATCGTCCGCGTCCCGTCGGGGAACCGGACCATCGCCTGCGTCCACTCGTTGCGGCTGGCGTAGGTGATGTCGTACCGCTCGAGCACGCGCGCGAACTCGTCGTCCCAGCCCGTCGGGGTGGTGGTCGTGGAGCCGTCCTTCGGCCAGGCGTTGACGTTGAGGGTGACCACCCGTCCGGACTGCCGCTCACTCTGCTCCTTGAACGACTGGTTGAGCATGGACACCAGGGCGGTGACGCCCGTGATCGCGGTGACCGCGCAGGCCACGCCGATGAGCGCCAGGAGGACGCGCAGCTTGTGGATGCGCAGCTCGCCCCACGCCTCGACGATCGCGCCGACCACGCCGGTCATGCGGGCACCTCCGCCTCGGGCAGGCGGCGCTCGGTACGTGCGGACCGGTCCGCGACGAGCGGGACGTCGCCGACCCACTCCGACGTGGTGTCCAGCGTGATGGGCACCAGGACCCCCTCGGTCAGCCGGTACTGCCGCTCGGCGCGGGCCGCGACCGCGAGGTCGTGCGTGATGGTCACCAGCGCGGCGCCGGTCTGCGACGCGATCTCGTCGAGCAGGTTCATGACCTCGCCCCCGGTCTCCACGTCGAGCGCGCCGGTCGGCTCGTCGGCGAGGATCACGCGCGGACCGCGGACCAACGCCCGGGCGATGGCGACGCGCTGCTGCTCGCCGCCCGAGAGCTTGTCGGGCATGGTGTCCACGCGGTCGCCCAGGCCGACCCGCTCGAGCATCTGCGCGGCGAGGCGCGTGCGGGACCAGAACTGCCGACCCCGCGCGTAGAGCAGGGGAGCGGCGACGTTCTCGAGCGCCGTCCGCCCGGGCAGCAGGTTGAACTGCTGGAACACGAACCCGAAGTCCCGACCGCGCCGCTTGGTGCGCGCACCGTTGGAGAGCCTGCCGATGGGCACGCCCTCGAGCAGGTACTGCCCGGTGGTCGGCGCGTCGAGCAGGCCGAGGATGTTGAGCAGCGTCGACTTGCCGGTACCGGACCGGCCGACGATCGCGACGTGCTCGCCCGCGTCGACGGCGAGCGTCACGCCCTGCAGGATGTGCAGCAGCCGGTCGTCGGGCAGCCGGACGGCGCGCGTGACGTCGGTGAGCTCGAGCAGGCTCATCCGCCGCACACCGTCGGGTCGTAGTTGAGGTTGCAGTCGACCGGCTTGCCCTGGCCGCCCGGCACCGGGATGAACTCCAAGACGGTGTCCCCGGCCGTCAGGCCCTCGGTGATCTGCACGTTCTCGCCATCGGTCAGGCCCAGCCCGACCGCCCGCTTCTCGTTGCTGCCGTCCGCGGCGACCACCCAGACGTTGCCCTTCTGCACCGTGCCCTGGACCGCCGTGATCGGCACGACGACGACGTCGGCCGCCGAGCCGTTGGTGATCTCGACGGTCGCGCCCAGGCCGGGGAACGCGGTCACGCCGGCGGGGATCGCGCACGTGACGGTGCCGGAGGACGTCGTCGTGTCGGGGTCGGTGCCGGTGGTCGGCGCCGCTCCGACCCGTAGCCCGGTGCAGTCGAAGGGGGCCGGTCCGCCGTTGAGGGTGACGCTGGCCTGCGTCGGCGCGCCGACGAGCCGGTACTGCTGGTCGGGCGTGAGGGTGCCAGTGACCGAGAGCGTGCCCGGCGCGACCTTGCCCACCTCGTCGCCCACCGAGACCACCTGGTCCTTGAGCGTGGGCAGCGACAGCGTGCCCGCCACGGGCGCCTTCACCGTCTCGACGACGACCTTGGGCTTGCGCTCGGTCGTCGTCTGCTCCCCGGTCGCCGGATCCGTCTTCACGATCGGCTCCTGCGGCGTCTCCTGGCGGATCTCGAGGACGGGCGTGCCCGCGACGACCACCGCGCCGTCCGCCGCGAGGAGCTTGGAGACCGTGCCGGCCAGCGTCGCGCGGACCACGACCGCGGCGTCGGCCGCGACGGACGCCTGCACGGTCACCGCGTTGGTCACCGTGCCCGTCGCCACCTCGACGGTCGGCTCGATGATCGCGCCCGTCGGCTTGAGCGAGGTGTCCGTCGTGGTGACGTCGGCGCCGGCGAAGGCGATCTTCACCAGCGCGACCGCGATGACGGCCCAGAGGATCAGGCGGATGGTCGGGAAGATGATCCTGCGGGTGACCCCCACGGTCGGGCTCCTCGGTCTCGGCATCAGGACGGTGACCGGAACGTACCGACGACCCCCTGGCCTGCGGATCCATCGCGAGGATGATCTGGCCGGCGGCTCGATCCGTTACCGTGCGGCAGACACTACTGCGCTATGTGTATTAGCGGTCAAGGAGCGACACGCGCGTCGGTCTGCGGTCGAGCGAGCCGCGAGCCCGAGGGTTGAGCGCGAGATCGAGGGTCGGAACCCTCGATCTCGTGCCGAACGCTCGGCCGGGCCGCAGGCCGTCCGGTCAGCTCGCGGCGGCCGCCGCCGTCGCGACCAGGAACGCCGGCGCGCGCAGGCCCTCGGCCTCGAACGCGTCGGCCACCGCCTGCGCCACGTGGTCGACCTCGGTCGCGTCGACGAGCGCGATCGCCGACCCGCCGAACCCGCMGCCGGTCATGCGCGMGCCGACCGCGCCGGCCGCGCGGGCCGACTCGACGACCAGGTCGAGCTCGCGGCAGGACACCTCGTAGTCGTCGCGCAGCGAGGCGTGGGAGGCGTTCATGAGGGTCCCGACCAGCCCGACCTCGCCGGCGTCGAGGAGCGCGACGAACCAGGTCACCCGGTCGATCTCGGTGACCACGTGCCGGACGCGGCGCACCTGCACCTCGTCGTCGAGCTTGTCGAGCGCCCACTCCAGGCCGCGGGGGTCGTCGGAGATCTCGCGCAGGGTGCCCACTCCGAGCCGGGCGGCCGCCGCCTCGCACGACGCTCGCCGCGCGGCGTACTGGCCGTCGACGAGCGCGTGCTCGGCACGGGTGTCGACGACGAGCAGGGCCAGGCCGTGCGCCGCCAGGTCGAACGGCACGTGCCGGACGGACCCGTCGAGGCAGTCGAGCAGCAGCGCGGCGCCCTCGCGGGCGCGCAGGGCGGCKGCCTGGTCCATGCCACCCGTCGGTGCCCCGGCGATCTCGTTCTCGGCGCGCACGCAGAGCGCGGCCAGCGTCGCGCGTCCTTCGTCGGAACCCGCCAGGCCCAGCGCGAAGACGGCGTCGAGCGCGACGGCGACCGACGCCTCGAGCGCCGCCGACGACGACAGGCCCGCGCCGTAGGGCACGCAGGAGTCGATCGCCACGTCGAAGCCGGTCACGGGGTAGCCCGCCTCGCGCAGCGCCCACGCGACGCCCACCACGTAGCCGGCCCAGCCGTCGACGGTCCCCGGTGCGACGTCGGCGAGGTCGATGGTCCGCATCCCGTCGGGCTCCTGCGCGGAGACCAGCCGCACGGTGTCGTCGTCGCGCCGCCGCAACGCCGCGTAGGTGCGGTGGGGGAGCGCGATGGGCAGGCACAGGCCGCCGTTGTAGTCGGTGTGCTCCCCGATGAGGTTCACCCGGCCTGGCGCGGACCACGAGCCGTCGGGGCCGGAGTCGAAGCGCGCGGTGAAGAGCTCGACGACGCGCTCGGCGCCGTCGGACGGGTTCCAGGCCTCGAGCCACTCGGGGGTCATGCCAGCTCCTGCAGTCGGGTCGCGATGCGCTCGGGGGTGGTGTCGCTGATCCAGGCGCCCATGCCGGACTCGACGCCGGCCAGGTACTTGAGCTTGCCCGGCGCCCGCAGCACCGAGAACAGCTGCAGGTGCAGGCGGGAGTCCTCGCGGCCCTCGCGCACGGGTGCCTGGTGCCAGCCGGAGATGTACGGCAGGGGGATCGCCTCTCCGTCGGGGCCGACGAAGAACCGGTCGAGCCGCTGCAGGAGCGTCAGGTACGTCGTCGCGAGGTCCTCCCGCTCGGCGTCGTTCAGCGCCGGCAGGTCGGGGACGTCGCGCCTCGGGGCGAGGTGCACCTCGACGGGCCAGCGCGCCGCGAACGGCACGTAGGC
Organism: Cellulomonas sp. P4_H12; assembly: GCF_056400905.1. Classification (NCBI taxonomy): domain Bacteria; kingdom Bacillati; phylum Actinomycetota; class Actinomycetes; order Micrococcales; family Cellulomonadaceae; genus Cellulomonas; species Cellulomonas sp. P4_H12. Next base: position 9,263 of record NZ_JBFUKJ010000003.1, on the reverse strand, counting down.
CACCCAGTGCTCGGACTCCAGCACGATCCGCTCGCCGTGGGCCAGCTCGGCGTCGAGCACGTCGCGCCCGAGCAGCCGGCCGGTCTCCGCTCGGTGGGCCCGGGCCTGGGCCAGCATCGACGTGGTCTTCGGGGTCAGGTACGGGAACGCGTAGATCTGGCCGTGCGGATGGTGCAGCGTGACGCCGATCTCCTTGCCGCGGTTCTCGAACACGAACACCTGCTCGATGCCGGGCAGCGCATGCAGTGCCTCGGTCCGCTGCGCCCAGGCCTCGACGATCGTGCGCATGCGGTGCGGCGACACCGTGCTCAGGGACGCGGTCGAGTCGGCCGAGAAGCAGATGACCTCGCAGCGCCCGGCGGCGGGGCGGACCGTCCAGAGCGGCTCCCCGTCCCGCTGCACCGGCGCGTCGGGAATGCCCGGGACGGCCAGCAGCGAGGGGAAGCGGTTCTCGAACACGACGACGTCGTAGTCCTGCGCCGGGATCTCGCCGTCCTGGTAGACGGCGCCGGGCTTGGCCGGTGCCAGGGGGTTGGCGTCGGCGGGCGGCAGGAACGTGCGGTTCATCCGGTGCGCGGCCATCGGGATCCACTCGCCCGTGAGGGGGTCGCGTCGCAGCTCCGGGCCGGTGACGGGCTGCGGCACCCCGTCCGCGTCGGGGACCGGGGCGAACCGGTCGGCCAGGGGCCGGGCGTCGTGGAGCTCCCGGGTCGCGGCCCCGGAGACGTACGGCTCCGAGTCGTCGAAGTAGAGCAGCTCGCGGCCGTCGGCGAGCGTGGTCGTGGTGATGCGGACGGTCACGGGGTGGCTCCAGTGGTGTCGACGGTGACCAGGGTGGTCGCGGTCAGGTGTCGCCGGGCGTCGGCGGGCAGGGCGTCGTCGGTGAGCAGGGTGTCGACGTCGTCGAGGGTGGCGATCCGGGCCAGGCCGACGACGCCCCACTTGGTGTGGTCGGCGATCACGGTGGTGGCCGCCGCGCAGGCCATGAGGGCGCGGTCGGTGGCAGCCTCCGCGAGGTTCGGGGTGGTGAGGCCCTGGGCGTCCAGCCCGTGCACGCCCAGGAACGTGCGGTCCACGCGCAGGCCCGCCAGGGTGGCGTCGGCGACCGGCCCGACCAGCGCGTCGGACGGCGTCCGTACCCCGCCCGTGAGGATGACCTCGATGCCGGGCACGCCGTGCAGGGCGTCGGCGATCCGCAGGCCGTTGGTCACCACGGTCAGGGTGCCGATGCCCGCGCCGGCCAGCAGCTCGGCGAGCAGGTACGTCGTCGTGCCGGCGGAGAGGGCGATCGCCTGGCCGGGCTCGACCGTGGCCAGGGCGGCGCGGGCGATCGCGGCCTTCTCCGGTCCCGCCCAGGAGCGCTTGGCCTCGAAGCCCGGCTCGTCCGTGGGCCGGCCGGGCGCGTCCGGGGCGACCGCACCGCCGTGCACCCGTCGGACGAGGCCCGCGCGCGCCAGCTCCGCGATGTCGCGCCGGACGGTCATGTCCGAGACGTCGAGGGTCTCAACCAGGTCGGCCACCCGGGCGGCGCCCTCCGCGCGGACTGCGGCCAGGATCCGCTCCTGGCGCTGGGAGGCGAGCACCCGAACAGCCTCGCACGAAATCGAACAAACCTCAACACGCGTGCCGGGTAGGTCAGCCGGCGCCTCCCGTCCGCCCCTGCCGCACTGGTGACCCGTGGGACTCACGAGGCGCCAGAACCGCCCCACGGGCCTCACGCGTCACAAGCACGGCAGGGTCCGACGCAGCCGGCGAGCCCGGCGGACGTCCGCGGAGGCGTTCGCCAGAGCAACCCGATGGACGGCGGCTGAGCCGGCGTACGTCCGCGGAATTGGCCGTTCTGGCGACGGGATGTGCGGACGGTGCCGGTCAACGAGCGAACGTCCGCACGAGTGGTCGTTCTGGCGACCGGATGTGCGGACGCTGTGCCGGGAACGTCAGCGACCGGCCGGCGTCAGGCCCAAGGAGCGGCCCGCGAGGCCGCGACGGCGGGACACGAGCGAGCGGGCGACCTCGCGCAGCGCCACGGCCGCCGGGGAGTCCGGGTCGGACAGGACCACGGGCGTGCCGTCGTCGCCGGCCTCGCGCAGCCGCACGTCGAGAGGCACCTGCCCGAGCAGGGGCACGTCGGAACCGGTGAGCCGGGTCAGGTTCTCGGCCACGCGCTCGCCGCCCCCGGACCCGAACAGCTCGAGGCGGGACCCGTCGGGCTGCTCCAGCCACGACATGTTCTCCACGACGCCGACCACGTGCTGCCGCGTCTGCACGGCGACGGACCCGGCACGCTCGGCGACCTCCGCGGCGGCGACCTGCGGGGTGGTCACCACGACGATCTCGGAGCTGGGCAGCAGCTGCGCCACCGAGATCGCGATGTCGCCCGTGCCGGGGGGCAGGTCGAGCAGGAGCACGTCGAGGTCGCCCCAGAACACGTCGGCCAGGAACTGCTGCAGCGCCCGGTGCAGCATCGGCCCGCGCCACACGACGGGCTGACCCGGCGGCACGAACATGCCGATCGAGACGACGAGCACCCCGAACGCCTCGGGCGGCAGCAGCATGTCGTCCACGCGGGTCGGCTGCCGCGTCACGCCGAGCATCCGAGGGATCGAGAAGCCGTAGATGTCGGCGTCGACGATCCCGACCTTCAGGCCGTCCGCCGCCATGGCGACGGCGAGGTTGGCGGTGACGGACGACTTGCCGACGCCGCCCTTGCCCGACGCGATCGCGAACACCTTGGTCAGCGACTGCGGCTGCGCGAACGGGATGACGGGTTCCGCCGACGTGCCACGCAGCAGGGTCTTGAGCGCCGCGCGCTGCTCGGGCGACATGACCCCGAAGACGACGGACGCCTCGGTGATCCCGTCGACGGCCACGGCCGCCGCGCTGACGTCCCGCGTGAGCGTGTCCTTGAGGGGGCAGCCGGGCGTCGTCAGGTCGATGCCGACCCGGGCGTGCGAGCCGACGACCTCGATCGACCGCACCATGCCGAGCTCGGTGATCGGGCGCCTGATCTCCGGGTCGAGCACGTGTGCGAGGGCGTCGCGGATGGCGTCGGACAGCGGGTCGAGGGGCTCCGGCATGGGGCCCATCGTAGGTCGGCCCCGGGGTCAGCCCCGCGCGGCCTTGTCCGACGGCCCGCGCTGCTGGCGCTTCTTGTCGACGCGGTCACTCTTCTTCTCGGGGCGCTCGCGGTCGCGCTCGTCGTCGTCGCCCTCCCGCTCGGCGACGAGGTCCTCGAGCATGTTGCGCAGCTCGGAGCGGACGAAGTCGCGCGTGGCCACCTCGGACAGCGCGATGCGCAGCGCGGCCATCTCGCGGGCGAGGAACTCGGTGTCCGCGAGGTTGCGCTCGGACCGCTGCCGGTCCTGCTCGGCCTGCACCCGGTCGCGGTCGGTCTGCCGGTTCTGCGCGAGCAGGATGAGCGGCGCGGCGTAGGACGCCTGCAGGGACAGCACCAGGGTCAGGGCGGTGAACCCGTTGGCCGCCTGGTCGAAGCGCAAGTCGTCCGGGGCGTACACGTTCCAGGCGATCCACACGAGGCAGAACAGCGTCAGGTAGATGATGAAGCGCGGGGTGCCCAGGAACCGGGCGATGCTCTCCGAGATCTTGCCCGAGGCGTCCTCGTCGAGCTGCGGCCGGCGGATGAACCGGCGCCGCGACTCCAGCGGCGTGTCGAGGCGGTCAGCCACGGCTCACCCCCGGGCGCGGGACGCCGCCCAGCACGCTCGCGTCGGAGAAGTTGCCCTCATCGTCGGTCTCGCGCCAGTCCTCGGGCAGCAGGTGGTCGAGGACGTCGTCCACCGAGACCACGCCCAGCAGCCGCTTCTCGGCGTCGACGACGGGCACGGCGAGCAGGTTGTACGTGGCGAGGTTGCGGGTCACGGCCAGGAGCGGCGCGTCGACGGGGATCGCGTCGATGTCCGTGTCGACGATCGAGCCGATGGCCTCGTGCGGGGGCTCGCGCAGCAGGCGCTGCAGGTGCACGACGCCGATGAACCGGCCGGTCGGCGTCTCCAGGGGAGGGCGCGCGACGAACACCATCGAGGCCAGCGCGGGCGTGAGGTCCTGGCGGCGCACGTGCGCGAGCGCCGCGGCGATCGGGGTCTCGGGCCCGAGGATCACGGGCTCGGTGGTCATCAGGCCGCCGGCGGTGTTGTCCTCGTACGCCAGCAGGCGGCGGACGTCCTTGGCCTCGTCAGGCTCCATGAGCTCGAGCAGCTCGGCCGCCTGGTCGTCGGGCAGCTCGCCCAGCAGGTCGGCGGCGTCGTCGGGCTGCATGGCCTCGAGCACGTCGGCGGCGCGCGTCATGGCCAGGCCCTGCAGGATGCCGACCTGGTCGTCCTCCGGCAGCTCCTCGAGCACGTCGGCCAGGCGCTCGTTGTCCAGCGCGCTGGCCACCTCCAGGCGTCGCGTGAGCCCGAGGTCGTGCAGGACGTCGGCGAGGTCCGCCGGCTTGAGGTCCTCGTACTGCGCGAGCAGCAGCTCGGCGCCTTGGGCGGCGGACGCCTGACCGAGCCCGGTGACCTCGTCGACCGACACCAGCAGCGTCTCGCCGCGGCGCCGCAGGATCCCGCGCCCCGCCGCCGGTATCCGCCGGACGAAGACCTTGGAGATGACCCAGTCGCCGTTGCGCTGCAGCTCGATCGCCACGTCCTCGATGACGGCCGGACCGGACCCGTCGACGAACTCGACGGTGCGGTCCAGGAGCTCGCCCACCGCGAGGGTTTCGAACGCCCGCTGCTCGAACCGACGCATGTTCACCAGGCCGGTCGAGATGACCTGCCCGGAGTCGATCGACGTCACGCGGGTGAGCGGCAGGAACACGCGCCGGCGCGCGGCCACCTCCACGACGAGCCCGACGGCCCGGGGCGCGCCCTTGGGGCGCACCAGCACGACGACGTCGCGCACTCGTCCCACCTGGTCACCGAGGGGGTCGAACACGTTGGTCCCGGCAAGGCGCGCGACGAACACCCTGGTCCCGACGCTGCTCACGTCGGTCAGCCTAGACCGGCGACGGGCCGGGGGCCGTCGCCCACGCCAGGCGCGCAGGGCCTGGCGATCCTCCCGGGGCTGGGGGAGGATCGCCGCATGTCGTTCTCCGGCAACGCCCGCCCCCCTCGCACCCCGACCCTGCCGCAGGGCGAGACCGTCGCGGCCTACGCCACGTACCTTGAGGCGCAGAAGGCCGTCGACCACCTCGCCGACAAGGCGTTCGCGGTGCAGATGGTGACCATCGTGGGCACGGACCTGCGGATGGTCGAGCGGGTCACCGGCCGTCTGTCCTACCCCCGGGCCGCGCTCGGCGGGTTCCTGTCCGGGGCGTGGTTCGGCCTGTTCGTCGGGCTGCTGCTCAGCCTGTTCTCCGCGCCGGGGTCGCAGAGCCCCCTGGTGCCGGCCATCTTCATCGGCGGCGCCTTCGGCCTGCTGTTCTCGGTGATCACGTACTCGTTCTCGCGCGGGCGCCGCGACTTCACCTCGACCAGCCAGATCGTCGCGTCGTCCTACGCCGTGCTGTGCCTGGCCGAGCAGGCCCACAAGGCGCGCGAGCTGCTGCGGGAGATCGGCGGCGTGCAGTCCGGGTGGCCCGCACGGCCGCCGGCCCCGTTCACCACCACCAGCCCGTCGGATCCGTCGGCTGCGTACCCGCCGGGCGCGGGCTCGCAGCCGTGGGGCTCGCCGACCGTGCCCCCGGTCGCGCCGCCCGCACCACCTGCTCCGCCGACCGGACCGCCCGCCGACCAGCCCGGACCGACTGCGCCGCCGAGCGGGCCGCCGCCCGCGCCCTGAGCCGCTCGGCCCGGCGCTCGCGCCGGGTCGGCGGCGGCTCGACCTGCGGGCCGTCGGGAAAGCCGCCGCGCACCTCGCGGAGCGTCGCGGCCCTCGAGTACAGCAGCGCGAGCCCCAGGTTCATGCCGTCCATGTCTGCCTCCTGCGTCGAGGGGATGTCCCTTGCGCAGGTGTGACGGAGACGGATCGAGCCGATCGACACTCAGCCGTCGAGCAGACCGGCCATCCACGACTCGATGGCGTCGGGCTCGCGAGGCAGGGCCGCCGAGAGGTTCTCGTTGCCGTCGGCGGTGACCAGCACGTCGTCCTCGATCCGCACGCCGATGCCGCGGTACTCCTCGGGCACCAGCAGGTCGTCCGACTTGAAGTACAGGCCCGGCTCGATGGTGAACACCATGCCCGGCTCCAGCACCCCGTCGATGTACAGCTCGGCGCGCGCGACCGCGCAGTCGTGCACGTCGAGGCCCAGGTGGTGGCTGGTGCCGTGCACCATCCACCGGCGGTGGTGCTGGTTCTCGGGCAGCAGCGCCTCCTCGGCGGACACCGGGAGCAGACCCCACTCGGCCAGCCGCTCGGCGATGACCTTCATGGCCGCGTCGTGCACGTCGCGGAACCGCGCGCCCGGCACGGCGGCCGCGAAGCCGGCGTCGGCGGCGTCCAGCACCGCCTGGTAGACCCGGCGCTGCACGTCGGTGAACGTGCCGTCGACCGGGAGGGTGCGCGTGACGTCGGCCGTGTAGAGGGAGTCGACCTCGACGCCCGCGTCGACGAGCACGAGCTCGCCCGCCCGCACCTGGCCGTCGTTGTCGGTCCAGTGCAGCGTCGTCGCGTGCTCGCCCGCCGCCGCGATGGTCTCGTAGCCGACCGCGTTGCCCTCCTGCCGGGCATGCCCGACGAAGGTGCCCTCGATCACTCGCTCGCCGCGCCGGTGCGCGATCGCGTCGGGGAGCGCGCGGACGATCTTCTCGAAGCCGTCGATCGTGGTGTCGACGGCGAGCCGCATCTGCTCGATCTCGTACGCGTCCTTGACCAGGCGCAGCTCGCTGAGCGCCTCGGCCAGCCGCTCGTCGCGCTCGCCCGCGGCCTCGGTCGCGCGGATCTCGTCGACGAGCTGGTCGATGGTCTCGTCGACGTCCGCGAGCAGGCGCACCTGGACGCCGTCCTCGCCCACGTCCTTGGCCACCCCGTCCCGCAGGTCGTCGACGTGCGCCGTCCGGATGCCCGTGAGCGCCTCGAGGTCCTCGAGCGTCGGTCGTGCGCCCACCCAGAACTCGCCGTAGCGAGAGTCCGAGAAGAACTCCACGGTGTCGCGGCCGGCCAGCGGGCGGATGTACAGGACGGCCCGGTGGCCGCTGCCGTCGTCGCCCGTGCCGTCCTCGACCGGGTGCAGCACGAGCACGGCGTCGGGCTCCTGCTCGACGCCCAGGCCCGTGAGGTGCGCGAACGCCGAGTGCGGGCGGAAGCGGAAGTCGGTGTCGTTGGAGCGCACCTTGAACGTGCCGGCCGGGATCACCAGGCGCTCACCGGGGAACCGGGCCGAGAGCGCGGAACGGCGCGCCGCGCTCGGGTCGGCCGCCGGGCTGCGCTCGAGGCTGGACGACGGACGGTCGCCCCAGCCGGACGTGATCCACCGGACGAACTCCGGGGATCCCGGTCGCTGCGACCGGTTGCTGCCGCGGTCGGCGAGCGGCTGGGCGGGGGTGGCCTCGGGCGTCTGGTCCTCACTCATGGCGTCATCCTCCCATCGACGCCGACTACCGTGAGGCCGTGCGCATCGACCTCCACACCCACTCGACGGCGTCGGACGGGACCGAGGCACCCGCGCAGGTGGTGGCGGCCGCGGCGGCCGCCGGGCTCGACGTCGTCGCCCTGACCGACCACGACACGACGGCAGGCTGGGCCGACGCCGCCGCGGCGGCCCGCGAGCACGGCATCGCGCTGGTGCGCGGGACCGAGGTCTCCGCCCGGGCGAGCGGCATCAGCATCCACCTGCTGTCCTACCTGCAGGACCCGACGCACCCGGCGCTCACGGCCGAGCTGGACCGCACCCGCGACGCCCGCCTGAACCGCGCCCGGCAGATCGTCGACCTCCTCGCGGCCGACGTGCCGATCACGTGGGACGACGTGCTCGCGCAGTCCCACGACGCCGTCGTCGTCGGCCGTCCGCACATCGCCGACGCCCTCGTCGCCCGGGGCGTCGTGCCCGACCGCGACGCCGCGTTCGCCTACCTCCTCGCGTCGGACGGCCCGTACCACGTGCCGCACTACGCGCCCGACGGGCCCGACGCCGTCCGCGCGATCCGGGCCGCCGGCGGGGTGCCCGTGTTCGCGCACCCGGGGGCCGACGCCCGCGGGCACATCGTGCCGGACCGCGTCTTCGACCGGCTCGCGGCGGCCGGGCTAGCCGGCCTCGAGGTGCACCACCGCGACCACTCCGAGGCGCAGCGCGAACGGCTGACCGCGATCGCGGAGCGGCTCGGGCTGCTCGTCACCGGCTCCAGCGACTACCACGGTGACGGCAAGGCCAACCGGCTGGGGGAGAATCTCACCGCGCCCGAGGTGCTCGCGGCGATCGAGGAGCAGGGGGCGACGTCGGTGGTGCGGCCGTGAGCAACGTGTTCGACGCCTACCTGTTCGCGTCCGTCTTCATCACGCTCTTCGTCATCATGGACCCGCCCGGCGTGGTGCCGATCTTCCTCGGCCTCACGGGCGCCATGACCCGCCAGCAGCGCAACCGGGCCGCCCGCCAGGCCGTCCTCGTGGCGCTCGGCGTCATCGTCGCCTTCGCCCTGTTCGGGCAGTCGCTGCTCAACTACATGCACATCACGCTGCCCGCGCTGCAGGCGTCCGGCGGGCTGCTCCTGCTGCTCATCGCCATGGAGCTGCTGACCGGCAAGATGGAGGAGCCGCAGCCGTCGGGCAACGGCAAGGTCAACGTCGCGCTCGTGCCGCTGGGCACGCCGCTGCTCGCCGGTCCCGGCGCCATCGTCGCGACCATGGTCTTCGTCCAGCAGTCCGACAAGACCGTCGCCGACTGGGTGGCCATCGCGCTCGGCGTCGTCGCCGTGCACGTCGCGCTCTACCTGGCGATGCGGTTCGCCAACGTCATCCACCGCATCCTTGGCGACTCCGGCACCATCCTGGTCACCCGGATCGCCGGCCTCCTCCTCGCCGCGATCGCGGTCCAGCTCGTCGCCGACGCCGTGGAGGCGTTCATCAAGGCGGCGTGACGAACGGGGTGCGAGCTCTATGAGCCCGCACCCCGTCCCGTCTGTCTCTGGTGTCAGGCCTCGGTGGCCGACGCCTGCGGGGCGCCGCCGCCCTCGGCCGCCTGGCCGCTGCGCGTGCGACGACRGTTGCGGCTGCGGCGGCTCGTGCCACCGGTCGTGCCGCCCTCGGCGYCCTGCTCGGCGGTCGGGCCGTTCGAGGTGGCCGCGGCCGGCGCCTGCGCGGCGTTGTCGCCGCCCTCGGCCCCGCCC